>DATJPS010000105.1:0-23236 GCA_035506255.1 Candidatus Omnitrophota bacterium
CGGTGACACAATCAAAGATCAATGCCGGATCCCCTTCCACCGGCCAACTTTTGCAATGGAGCGGCAGCGCGTTACAATGGGGCTCCCCATTGGTCGATAACTCGACCATAGACCTGACGAGTGGGCAATTGGAGGTCGCCGCCCTTGGAATAACGAATGGAAAGATAGCGAATACCACGATAACCGGCGGAAAACTGGCGAGCGGTATAAATATTAATACAACAGGTTCGGTTTCGGCCAATAATCTCACAGCAAGCGGAAATGTGACGGCTACAGCTTTAGTTTCCGGAGAATCTGTAAAAGCAAGAAAATTTTATTGCACAGAAGCGGGAGGCGTAAATGCTTTTGCCGGTACAGGGACAATTTTAAGCGGGAGTAATTCAAGTACAATATCTAGTAACATTATCAGTTCAAACAGTATAATATTGCTTACTGTTGGAAGCGGAGCAGGTCAAGTAGCTGGCATTATTGCAGGGTTAAAGGTTTCTTTCGTTAATCCAGGAATCGATTTTACCGTAAAAACGCTAGACAACACTAATGCCCCAGCAGCCGGCATCCCTTTCAGTTATATGATTATTAACTAAAGACTCATCTCTTTCTTCCCCTTGATTGACCGAGGATTTGGGGGATGGTATAATTAATATTATAATGAAAAGACCGCTTGCCATACTGCTGGTGTTGTTAGCTTCGATCCCCGCTTTTTGCCAGGGCTCCGTTCCGTCCAAAACCAAAGAAGCCGCTTTAAATAGGCTGGTCATAGATAACTTTGAGGCCGGAGACTTTAAAAAAGGGCGCGACTGGTGGACATTCGACCGGGCGTCGGCCGGATTTGTCGGCGGTTATCGCAGCAAATACGCCATTGAGATCAAAGGGACCGCCAGCAACTGGTACGTGGGCGGCATCGGCACTTATCTTGGCCACACCGACCGCGACATGAGCAGGTACGACCTGTTCGATGCCGACATCTGCAACAACGGCCAACCGGGCCCGTCGCTCAAGATCGAGCTCTACCAGGACAACGGGGGCAAGGGCATGGTGGTGGAAGACACGCATAAAAAACTCAATCCCAAATATACCGAATGCTTCAGCTACAAATTGAAGATCGACTGGACCGGCTGGAAGCATATATCCGTCCCGCTGCAGGATTTTACCAACGACAACCCGGAGGACCGCGACACGGTGTGGAACCCCAAACCGGGGAACGGCGCCGGCGGGCTGCTGCAGATGCAGGTGATCGCCACCGCGTCCAGCCGCAACGGCCCGGTCGATCTCGCGCTCGATAACATAGAATTCAGGGAAGGAGACCACGGCAGAAAATGAACAAGAGCATCAGCATCGCGTGCGTTTCGATAATAATAATGCTGGCGGCGGGGGCGGCGGCGTTCGCCGACATTACCCCGTGGGCCGACATCTGGACCAACGCCGGCTACCATTCCACCAACGGCGAGCGGAACAACTTCAACTCGTATTTGTTGCGTTCGGAAGGGAAGTTCGGGGTACAGCTCAACGCGGCCGGCCCCAACATGGCGATCGAGCCCTACCTGGCTTATTACGGCGTGATCTCACAGGACCCGCACTACTGGAACAACAACGTGGCGCTCGGCGCGGGCGTGCGGATGCTCCCTTTCTTCAGTTACGAAAGCAGCAGCTGGGCCAACGAATGGCTCAAGGACGTAAAACTTTTCGTCGAAACCGTCAACCTGACCATTCTCAACGACCAAGTCTCCGCCGACCACGACCAGCTTAAGTACACCGACAGCCGCTGGGGATTGGACCTGTGGCACGAATGGAACCTGAACAAGGACATCGACACCGGGATGCCGTGGGACGAAATGTGGCTCAACCTTTCGTACCGCCAGACCGATTTCATGGCGCTGGCCAACAACTTCCCGGGCGACCAGTTCAACACCTATCTATTATATTTACAGAACAAGTTCGGCATGCACCTGAGCGGCGGGATCCGTCCCTACCTCGTGACATATCTAACGACCGCGGGCGTGTCGAAATCGTGGCTCAACAGCCTGTACTACGGCGTCGGCCTGCGGATGGAGCCGTTCCGCGACCAGAAGGACCCGCCGGAAATACTGCGCAAGTTCAAGATGTTCGTGGAGGTGCTCAACATCGCCTGGCTCAAGGAGAACGAGGGCCGGCCCGGCACCGACCTGTACTTCGGCGTCGACCTTACGTTCGGAAGATAAGCCCGAAAACGGGAATATGTGCTAAAATTCCTGCAGCATGCATATCATCGTCGGCCTGGGGAACCCGGGCAAAGAATATGAGACCACCCGCCACAATGTCGGTTTCCTGGCGGTGGAAGAGATCGCTAAAAGGCTCGGCCTGAGCGAGCTCAAGTCCAAAAGCAAACATTCCGCTTACATCGGCGAGGCGGAGTACGAAGGGCATAAGGTGGTCCTGGCCCAGCCGGACACTTACATGAACAATTCCGGCGTCGCCGTTTCGCTCCTCCTCAACTGGCACAAGATCGATCCCTCCCAAACGCCCGACAAGCTGATCGTAATTTACGACGACGTCGATCTGGAGCGGGGACAGGTGCGGGTGCGGCAGGGGGGCGGCGCGGGCGGGCATCACGGCGTGGAATCGGTGATGTTAAAGACCGGGAATTCGGATTTTGTGCGGGTGCGGGTGGGGATCGGCCGGGAAAGCCCGACCGGCGACGTTTCGTCCTACGTGCTGGGAAAGATCTCCGCCGAAGAGCGGGAGTTGCTGGCCCCGGCGATCGAAAAAGCGGCCGACGCCGCGCTGGCAGTGGTGGCGCGCGGGATCCAGTTCGCGATGAACCGCTTCAATGCTTGACCTTGTCAAACAAATACCCAAAGACATTTTCTCCGGCCTGATCGGCGCCGCCAAAAGCTGCGTCCTCGGGAATCTCTCTCCCGACCTGATCATCACCGCCACTTACGAGGGCGCGGCGCGGCTGAAGTCGGAGATCGAACTGCTGACCGATAAAAAATGCCTTGTCCTCCCGCCGCTCGACATCATTCCCGGCGAGGAGATATCGCCGACCAAAGAAGTGGTGGGGGAGCGGATGGGGATAATCGCCCGCTGGTCGGCCGGGGAGCGTCCGCTGGTGGCGGCGCCGCTGCGGGCGGTGATCACCAAGACCTGCGCGAAAGTGAGAACGCTCAGAATCGCGAAAGGCGAAACGATCGACCGCGACCGGCTGATCCGCGACCTGATCGGCATGGACTACAAGCGGACGGAGATCGTGGGCGAGTGCGGCGAGTTCTCGGTGCGCGGCGGGATCATAGATATATTTTCTTCCGGCCTGTCTTCACCCGCGAGATTGGAGATCGCGTACGACAAGGTCGCATCTTTACGCGCTTTCGACCCCAACTCCCAGCGTTCGATCGTGGATATCGGATCGCTGGAAATATTGCCGGTGGCGGAAGCGTTCGAGACCGCGCTCTTTTCCCATCTGCCGCCGAACGCGAAGATCGTGATCGACGAGCCGCTGGCGGTGGCGCAGGCTCGGGACAAGGTTTACAAGGAATTTTCCGAATTCCGCTCCGGCGGCAAGTTCATCGAATACGAGGAAATCTTGAAGCTTAAGCCGGCCGAAATGACCGCGTTCTCGACGCCGGACGAACCCCGCGTCTTTTCCACCCCTCCCCAGTATTTCGGCCGGCTGGAGGACCTGGCGCGCGACCTGCCCGCCCTGGCCGGGAAAAAGGTCTTCATCGTAAGCAAACATTCCGCCCGCCTTAAAGAATTCATTCCCGACCCGGTGATCGCGGGCGAACTGTCGGGCGGGTTCGTTTTCGGCGACATGGTGCTCCTCACCGACTACGAGATCTTCGGCGAGACCGTTCGGTTCGCTAAACCTAAAAAGGCGGCGAAAGAAGGGATCGACGAAGCGCTGCTGGCCGACCTCAAAGAAGGCGACTTCGTGGTGCACGAGGAATACGGGGTCGGTATCTACCGGGGCCTGCGGCGATTGCCCGAAGTTGAAGGCGAACACATGCTCATCGAATATGCCAACGGCGACAAACTGGACGTCCCGCTGACGATGCTGGGGATGATCGAAAAATTCTCGGCGGGGGAGGGGGCGAAGCCAAAATTGTCGCACCTGGGCGGAGGGGACTGGCAGCGCACCAAGAGTCGGGTAAAAAAGTCGATCCGCGACATGACCAAGGAATTGCTCGATCTGTACGCCGGGAGGCGCCAGGCGGAGAAGAACCCGTTCCCGTCCGACGACGTTTGGCAAAAAGAACTGGAAGCGACCTTTCCGTACGAAGAAACGCCGGACCAGCTGCGGGCGATCGGCGACGTGAAGCGCGACATGGAATCGGAAAAGCCGATGGACCGGCTGATCTGCGGCGACGTGGGGTACGGCAAGACCGAAGTGGCGCTGCGCGCCGCCGCCAAGGCCGCCGCCGCCGGAAAGCAGGTGGCGGTGCTGGTCCCCACCACCATTCTGGCGGAACAGCATTATAACAATTTCAAAGAGCGGTTTAAGACCCTTCCGTTCTCGATCGAGATGCTGAGCCGGTTCCGCAGCCGGGAGGAGCAGAAGGCGGTGCTGGCGGGCGCGGCGGCGGGAAGCGTCGACATCGTCATCGGCACCCACCGGCTTATATCCAAGGACGTAAAGTTCCGCGACCTGGGGCTCCTGATCGTCGACGAGGAACAGCGGTTCGGCGTGGCGCACAAGGAACGGCTAAAACAGCTGCGCCGCTCGGTCGACGTGATCACGCTCAGCGCCACTCCCATCCCGCGCACGCTCTACTTTTCCCTTTCCGGCGCGCGCGACATGAGCCAGATCTCCACCCCTCCGCTCGACCGCTCCCCCGTGCGCACCTATGTGCTGGCGTGGAACGAGGCGGTGGTGAGAGAAGCGATCGAAAAGGAGCTGGACCGCGGCGGCCAGGTGTACTACGTTTTCAACCGCGTCGAAAAGATCGAAGCGATGGCGGCGAAATTAAAGAAGATCGTGCCGAACGCCCGGATCGGGATCGGCCACGGGCAGATGAAAGAGAAGGAGCTGGAAGCGGCGATGGTCGGGTTCCTCAAGCGCGAATACGACCTCCTCCTCTGCTCCACCATCATCGAATCGGGGATCGACATCCAGAGCGCCAACACCATCATCATCGACAACGCCGACCGGTTCGGCCTGGCCCAGCTTTACCAGCTGCGGGGAAGGGTGGGGCGTTCCACGGTAAGGGCCTATTCCTACCTGTTTTATCATCCCGACCTGGTCCCCACCGAGACCGCGGTGGAGCGGTTAAAGGCGATACAGGAATATACCGCGCTCGGCTCCGGCTACAAGCTGGCGATGCGCGACCTGGAAATACGCGGGGCGGGAAATCTGCTGGGGGCGGAACAGCACGGCCACATGCTGGCGGTAGGGTTCGACCTCTATTGCGAACTGCTGGAAGAAGCGGTGCGCGAGATCAAGGGGATCCCGGAACCGACGCCGCGCCAGGTGGAGATCGATATCAAAGAGGACGCATACATCCCATCCGGATATATCGCCGACGAAAGGCAGCGGATCGCGGTCTACCGGCGATTGAACCTGCTCGAGCGGGCCGACGATCTGAAGAACGTCCGCGAAGAGCTGCGCGACCGGTTCGGCGAGGCCCCGAAACCGCTGCTGAACTTGATGGATATTATAGAGATAAAAGTAAGGGCGATCGCGGCCGGGGCGCGTTCGATCAAGGAAAAGGCCGGGATGGTGAGAATAGAATATCAGGACGGCGGCAGCCGCAACTTCAGAAAAACAAATCTGGCGGAGATCAAAGCCCGAGTCGCGAGGTGAACTCCTGGATCATCGACACTTTCCGCACTTCGGCGACCGGTTTGCCTCGCTGGTCCTTTACGGTGAGGACGCCGTCGCGCAGGGAGATCTTTCCTTTCTTTACGTCGTCGATGGTGGTGTGGGACAGGTAGACCGAGATCAGCAGGTCCTCCACTTCGGGATTGAGCTTGCCGTTGAGGAAAAATTTAGGCTCGATCACGATCTCGGTATGCAGAGCGTTGACCGTGTTGGTCCTGCCGTAATCGTTCCAGAATTTCTTCAGCGCCGCTTCCAGTTTGGCGATCGGATCATGTCCGCTCATGCTATTCCTCCTTCAGGGAACAGGATATTGCAAGCTTCTGAAATGTCCGCCTTTGAAATATACGCTCCCAGGACAGAGCTTAACAGCGCTTTTGGCTGCGGCACGGAATTGTGCTCCGCCGCGGGTGCGGGAGCGTCGGAGTCGGACGCCACGATGGTGTCCGCGGTATGATTTGAATTGATGCCGTAAGGAACGGAAGGGGGAAGGTTGGCCGCGCGCTTGGGGGAGCCGGAACGGGCAAAGAGCGGATCGATGCTTTTGCCCCTCTGCATCGAAAGCGCCCGCAGTGAAAGTTCCGATTGAATCGCATCGCTCTTTGCCAGCGCCGCCAGCTTGCTCTCGTCCAGATGGATCATGTTGTCGGCGCCGGGAGAGAGCGTCCCTTTTTCGCGGACTTCTTTGTAAAGCCCGTAGATCACGCTGGTAAGCTGCTGGGGATTCATTTTCAATGAAGCGAGAAATTGAGGAAGTTCCTGCGTCGTGACCGCGGTCTTGCCGACACTGAAAGTCAAACCGCCGATCCCGCGCGCGTCAGACAAAAGCGCGGTCGCTATTTGCTGCAACTGGCCGATCGGAACCGGATGCGCGCCGACGCGGCTGTGCAATTGATAGGTTTGGACCTGTTTGGTTATGTCCATGCGCGGGACCGTGCTCAATTTATATCCACCTTCCATATATTTAATCGGCATCTGGGGCCAAAAACTTGCATGAGGCCAATAAGCCCGGCCATTTACCGGGTGATCGGAAAGAAGTCGAGTTATGGTATAATATAGATGAAAATGAAGGATTTTGACCGGCTGGTTAAGGTTATAGCCACCCTTCGCAAAAAATGCCCCTGGGATAAAGAACAAACCCACGAAACCCTTAAGCCGTACATGGTAGAGGAGGTTTACGAGGCGATCGAAGCGATCGATTCCGGGGACCGGCAGAAACTTTGCGAAGAGCTCGGTGATATGCTGCTCCACATCGTGATGCACGCCGAAATGGCGAGGGAAGAAAAGGCCTTTGACATCAACGACGTGGCAAAGATGATCGCGGACAAAATGGTGCGCCGCCATCCGCACGTGTTCGGAGAAAAAAAGGCGAAAAAATTATCAGAGATCTGGGAGCGCTGGGAAGAGATAAAGAAAACGGAAGCGGGGAAGACCGGGAAAAGCATCCTGGATTCGGTGCCAAGGTCACTTCCCGCGCTTTACCGCGCGGACAAGGTCCAGCGGCGCGCGGCGCGGGTGGGGTTCGATTGGGATAAAGTGGCGGGAGCGCTGGGAAAGGTCCGCGAGGAGACCGAGGAGATCCAGGAAGTGCTGAATACCAAAAAGGGGAAGCGGTCGCGGGCGACTCGCGCCCGGCTCAAGGAAGAGCTCGGCGACCTGCTGTTCGCGGTGGTCAATGTTACCCGCAAGGCCGAGATCGACGCGGAAGAGGCCTTGCAGGCAGCCACGTCAAAGTTCGCCCGCCGGTTCGGGGAGATCGAAAAACGGGCGGCCGAAAAGGGTGTTAAAGTAAAAGAATTAGGGTTAAAATATATGGACCGGGTATGGGAGGAAGTCAAGAAAAATGAACGTTAACTGGAGAGGGCTGGTCTTCTGGGGACTGGTGATCGTGCTGGCGGTATTGATCTTCGCGCCGCTGTTCAAGACCGACAAGGTGGAGGAGATATCGTTCTCCGATTTCCTTGCCATGGTCGACTCCCAAAAATTGAAAGAAGTGACGATCGCCGGGGACATGATCACCGGCAAAGCAAAGGACGGCACCGCATTCCATACGCGCGCCCTTAATTATCCCGATCTCGTTCCCGACCTCCGCACCAAAGGCGTGGACATCAAGGTGGAAGCGCCGATGGAATCTGGTTGGGCGTGGGCGCTGTTGTCGCAGATCGTTCTCCCGCTCGCTTTCTTTGGCGTGCTCTGGTGGCTGCTGATGCGGCAGGCGTCGTCGGCCAATAACGCCGCCATGTCGTTCGGCAAATCGCCCGCCCGCACTCAGTCCGGCAAGGTGGACGTTACCTTCGCGGACGTGGCCGGCGTGAACGAGGCCAAGGAAGAATTGCGGGAGATCGTCGACTTTTTAAAGACCCCCGGTAAGTTCCAGAAGCTGGGGGCCAAGATCCCCAAAGGATTGCTGCTGATGGGAGCGCCCGGTACCGGGAAGACCCTTCTGGCCCGGGCGATCGCGGGGGAGGCGGGGGTCCCGTTCTTCTCGATTTCCGGGTCCGATTTCGTAGAAATGTTCGTCGGCGTCGGCGCCGCGCGCGTGCGGAGCATCTTCCAGCAGGCGAAGAAGCAGACCCCGTCGATCATCTTCATGGACGAGATCGACGCCGTCGGCCGTCACCGCGGGGCAGGGCTCGGCGGTGGCCACGACGAAAGGGAACAGACGCTAAACCAGCTGCTGGTGGAGATGGACGGGTTCGATCCTAAGACCAACATCATCGTGATCGCGGCCACCAATCGGCCCGATATTCTCGACCCGGCGCTGCTGCGCCCCGGCCGGTTCGACCGCCAAGTGGTGCTGGACAAGCCTGACCTCAAGGGTAGAGAGGATATCCTTAAGATCCATGCGAAGAACAAACCGCTGGCGTCCGACGTCGACCTGAAAGTGGTGGCAAGGCGGACCCCGGGGTTCACCGGCGCCGATCTGGAGAACGTGCTTAACGAAGCGGCGATATTGGCCGCGCGCGCCGACAAGAAAGAGATAAACATGAAAGAGGTGGAAGAGGCGGCGGACCGGGTGATGGCGGGCCCGGAAAAGAAGAGCCGGGTGATATCCGACAAGGAAAAAAAGATCATCGCCTATCACGAGGTCGGCCACGCGCTTTTATCCAACATCCTTCCCAACGCCGATCCGGTGCATAAGATATCGATCCTGCCGCGGGGACTGGCGCTCGGCTACACACTGGCGCTGCCGCTGGAGGACAAATACCTGGTCTCAAAGAGCGAGATCCTGGACCAGATCACGGTGATGCTGGGAGGCAGGGCGGCGGAAGAGATGATCTTCACCGAAATAACCTCGGGGGCGCAGAACGACCTGGAGCGCGCCACCGAACTGGCAAAGAAAATGGTGACCGAATACGGCATGTCGGAGCTGGGGCCGAGGACATTCGGCCGCAAGGACCGGCAGATATTCCTGGGTCGCGATATCGCGGAGATGAAAGATTACAGCGAAGAAACGGCCGATGAGATCGACACACAGGTCAAGGGGATAATCGACGGCTGCTATAAGAAGGCACAGGAAACGCTGCGCGCTAACCGTCCCCGGCTGGAAGAGATCGCCGCCATGCTGATCGAGAAAGAGACGCTCGAGGCCGACGACCTAGAAACCTACTTTTCAGGAAAAAAGTAAGGTCGCCTTGGCGTGTTCCAGGGAGAACGGGGAATGCGTCTCGACCGTATAACCGTCAAAATGCATCCCGTCCTTATCAGCGATCTCGCACCCTAATTTCGCCAGCTTGTCGAGGTCTTTGCCGGAAAGCACGTTCACCGTAAAAAGCAGGTCTTTCTTGCTCGCCAGCTCCATGATCGAGTTCATAAAAACCCTCCTTTGGCCCTACTATTCAGTATGGCCGCCTTTTTCCCTCTCTGCCTGATAGCGGGAGACCAGCTCCTGCTGGACCTTAGGCAACACCTCCTGATAATGGGAGAAATTGGTGAAAAAACTGCCGGTGCCATGAGTGAACGAGCGGAGGTCCGTCGAAAGGGACTGGATCTCCGCCAGCGGCACCCGGGCGGTAATGCCGTCCTCCTTTACCGATTCAATATGCGCCCGGCGCTTGTTCAGGTCCGACACGACATCGCCGATGTATTGCGCCGGCGCGGTCACTTCGATCCAGACGATCGGCTCCAGGACCGACGGCTTGGCCTCGCGGAACGCGTCCTTGAACCCCATAGAGGCGGCGATCTTGAACGCGAGATCGGAAGAATCGACTTCGTGGTAGGAACCGTCGCAAAGCGTGGCCTTGAGATCGACCACCGGATATCCCGCGATCACCCCTTTCTCCATCGCTTCGCGCAATCCTTTTTCGACCGCGGGAATGTAGTTCCTGGGGATCGCCCCGCCGACGATCCGGTCGACGAATTCGAATCCCTTGCCGCGGGGGAGGGGTTCGATCTCGATCCAGGTGTCGCCGTACTGCCCGTGGCCGCCGGTCTGCTTTTTGTATTTCCCCTGCGCCTTGGAACGGGTATGGATCGTTTCTTTATACGGAATGCGGGGAGGGGCGGTCTCGATCTCGATGCCGGTCCGCTCTTTTAATTTCTTCAGGAAAATCTCGAGATGCAGGTCCCCCATTCCCGAAACGACCGTTTCCTTCGTCTCTGGATCGTAGAACATCCGGAAAGTCGGGTCCTCTTTTGTCAACGACGAAAGTCCCAGCCCCATCTTTTCCTGGTCGGACTTGGACTTTGGCCGGACCGCAAGCGATACCGAAGGATACGGCATTTCGGTCTCGCGGTAGATCACGGGACTGGCGGGCTCGCAGAGGGTATCGCCGGTCCGCGTATTCTTCAGTTTGGGCAGTGCGGCTATGTCGCCGCAGGAGATCCGGTCAATCTCGTTCCGGTTCTTGCCGCAGGTGATGGTGATCTGTCCGACCCGTTCGTTGACGGCGCGGCCGGGATTAAGCATGTTCTGCCCCACCGCCAACTTGCCGGAATAAACGCGGACATAGCTCAGCTCGCCGACGTGCGGCTCGTTCACCGTCTTGAAAACGTAAGCGGAGAACGGCTCCGATCCGGAGCGTTGCCTCAAGACCGGCTCCTTGGTGGCGGGATCGATCCCTTCCGTCTCGCCCGCGCACGGATCAGGAAGCCAGCTGGCCATCGCTTCCGCCAGCAGCTGCGGCCCGAGGTCCTTGGTCGCGGAGCCGCCGATCACCGGGACCACCTTCCCCGAGATCGTTCCTTTTTTTAGCGCGGCCAGTATCTCGTCTTTCGAGATCGGCTTGTTCTCCAGATATTCCTCCATCAATGTGTCGTCCACTTCGGCCAGCGATTCGAGCAGCATTTCCTTGTATGACGGGAGCGCCTCCGCCGCCTCCGGCGGGAGCGGGACTTCTTTCCGTCCCTTTCCCTCGAAACGGTAAGCCTTGTCGTCGGTCAGGTCGAGATAGCCGCTGAAAGAAGATTCGGCTCCGAGCGGCATCATCACCGGGGCGAGCCGGGCGCCGAACTTGGCCCGTAATCCTTCCATCGCGGTCCGGAAATCGGAGCGCTCCTTGTCGAGGCGGTTGATAAAGACAACGCGCGGCAAACGGTACTTTTCCAGCAGCTGCCAGAGGATATCGGAACCGACGCCGTAGCCGTTGACCCCGTCAAAAAGAAAGATCGCGCCGTCGACCACCCGCAGGGCGGAGACGGTCTCGCCGAAAAAATCGATGTAACCGGGAGTGTCGATGAGATTAATTTTGCAGTCGTTATGTTCGAGCGGTGCGAGCGTAGCGCGGGTGCTATGCTTACGCTTGATGGCCTCAGGGTCGTAATCGGTCACGCTGTTTCCGTCGGCGACAGAACCGAGACGGGTGGTGACGCCGGCGTTAAAGAGGAGAGCTTCCACCAGGCTGGTCTTGCCCGCCCCCGCATGGCCGAAGACCCCGACATTACGGATATTTTGGCATTCGTAAGCTTTCATATCGGGGGTCAACCGGGAACATTCTACTCCCCCCGATTTCACGGTGTCAAGGCGTCAAATATGAAGTCCAACCAGCTTTGAAACCGTAACGAACTGATAGCCATGCCCTTTGAGCGCGCGGATGATCTTGGGCAGAGCGACCACCGTTTGCGCGCTGGTGTCATGCATAAGGACGATGTCGCCGCCCGTGATCCGGGAGAGAACGCGGGAGGCGATGGAGGAGGGATTGCGCATGCCATATAAGGAGTGATAGAAATCGTCCGCGTTGACTGACCACTGGACGATGCCGTATCCGGCCTTTTCGATGAGCGCCCGTTTTTCCGGATTGAGGTAGCCGTGAGGCGGACGGAAAAGATTGACGGCGAGGCCGGTCTCGTTGGCGATCAGATCGGAGGTCATCTTCAGTTCTCCCAGGAGCTTTTGTCCGTTGACCCAGTTTAGGCGGGAATGGTAATAGGTGTGGTTGCCGATCTCGTGCCCGTCGCGAGCGATCTCGACGATCAGGTCCGGGTTCTCCGCCACTTTGTATCCGATCACAAAGAAGGTGGCGGGGACATGGTACTTTTTCAATATATCGAGGACCATTTCGGTATAGAGGGGGGACGGGCCATCGTCGAACGTTAATGCTACTTGCCGGTGATTGAAGCCATGCGTGTAGATCTGGGGATGTGCGGCCCCGGCCAGGATTGTTATAAAGAAAAGGATCGTGAGAATGCGTTTCATGCCCTTAATTAACGGACATTCTATCATTTTTCAGGCCGAAAAAAAACGTTCAGCTGCCTCCCGGCGGCGTAATTTCAAACCGGCCTGCGGCATGATATAATTCACTAATGTTAGAGTGCGTTCCCAACTTTTCGGAGGGCCGCGACGACGCGGTGATCGGCGAGATTGTGTCGGCGGTCAGGACCGCGAAAGTGCTCAATGTCCACTCCGATCCCGACCATAACCGTACGGTGGTCACCATGACCGGAAAGGATGACGGAGTAAGACAGGCGGCGTTCGACCTGACGATGCGCGCCGTCCAACTGCTGGATATTAAGGATCACGCCGGCACGCACCCGTTCATCGGGGTGATGGACGTGATCCCGTTCATCCCGCTCAGCGGGTCGGACATGAAGAAGGCAGTGGCCGTGGCACACGAGTTGGGTAAAGAGCTCTGGGAAAAGATTAAATTGCCGGTCTATTTTTACGGCCAGGCGGCTAAAGTGGCGGAGCGGCGCGATCTCCCGTTCGTACGCAAGGGCGGATACGCGGCGCTGCGACGGGAGATAAAAGACAAGCACCGACGGCCGGATGTCGGCGAGGGGTTGCATTCCACGGGCGGGGCGGCGGCGGTGGGGGCGCGGAATTTTTTGATCGCGTACAATGTGAACTTGAAAACTAGCGATATCGACATTGCGCGGTCGATCGCCAAAAACGTCCGCGAAAAGAACGGCGGCCTGCCCGGAGTGCGGGCGCTGGGGATGTTCCTGGAGAGCCGCGGGATCGCGCAGGTCTCGGTCAACATCACCGACCATAACGAAACGCCGGTCCTGAAGGTTTTCGATCAGGTGGCCGATTGGGCAAAAGAGTACGGGACGTCGATATTGGAATCGGAGCTGGTGGGGCTGGCGCCGAAAGGCGCGCTCGACGAAGCGACCGCGAAACGGATAAAGTTGAAGGATTACACGGATAAAATGATACTGGAAAACAATTTATGAGCGAAGAACTGGCCAAAGCGTACGATCCATCGAACGTGGAGCAGAAATGGTACAAATTCTGGGAAGAGAACGGGCTCTTTAAGCCCGACCCGGAAGCGAAGGTCCCGTTCTCCATCGTGATCCCGCCCCCCAACATTACCGGCTCGCTTCACATGGGGCATGCTCTTAATAATTCGATCCAGGACCTGCTGATCCGTTTTAAAAGGATGCAGGGTTTCCGCGCCCTTTGGGTACCGGGGACCGACCACGCCGGCATCGCCACTCAGAACGTGGTGGAACGGGAGCTGAAAAAGGAAGGGATCCGGAAAGAGGATCTGGGAAGGGAAAAGTTCGTGGAGCGGGTATGGGAGTGGAAGAAGGAATACGGCGGCCGGATCACCATGCAGCTGCGGCGGCTCGGCTCCTCCTGTGATTGGTCGCGCGAGCGGTTCACGATGGACGAGGGTCTTTCGCGCGCGGTGCGCCGTCACTTTGTCCAGCTATATGATGAAGGGCTGATCTACCGCGGCAAGAGGATCATCAACTGGTGCCCGCGCTGCCAGACGGCGCTTTCTGACATCGAAGTGGAGCACGAGACCACCAAAGGCCATCTCTGGCACATCAAGTACGGCCCGCTCACCGTCGCCACCACCCGGCCGGAGACGATGCTCGGCGATACCGCGGTGGCGGTCAACCCCAAGGATGAGCGCTATAAGCACGTCTGGGGGAAAACGCTGGAGCTTCCGCTGGTCGGCCGCCACATCCCGGTGATCAAGGACGACTTCGTCGACAAGAGCTTCGGGACCGGCGCGGTCAAGGTGACGCCGGCTCATGACCCGAACGATTACGATATGGGGATCCGCCACAACCTGCCGTTCATTAATATATTGACGCCGGACGGGCGCGTCACTTTCAACGATATGACCGACGAGGAAAAAGCGAGATTGAAAGAATTCGGGATCGAAGGGCTCGACCGGTTCAAAGCCCGCGAAAAGATCGTCGAATTGCTAGAGAAAAAAGGGCATCTCGAAAAGATCGAGGATTACGAGAACTCTATCGGCCATTGCTACCGTTGCAAGACGGTGATCGAGCCGTACCTTTCCGACCAGTGGTTCGTGAAAGTCGATTCCCTGGCGAGGGCGGCGGTCCAATCGGTGGAGGAGGGGAAAATAAAATTTGTTCCCGAACGCTGGCACAAGGTATATTTGCAATGGATGACCAACCTGCGCGACTGGTGCATTTCCCGCCAGCTCTGGTGGGGTCACCAGGTGCCCGCCTGGTATTGCGAATGCGGAGAGATCATCGTGGCGGAAGAGACCCCGACGAAGTGTCCCAAGTGCGGAAGCTCCAAATTGACGCAGGACCCGGATGTTTTCGATACCTGGTTCTCTTCCGCGCTCTGGCCGTTCTCGACCCTCGGCTGGCCGGACGATACCGAAGACCTCCGGACCTTTTACCCGACCGACGTCCTGGTCACCAGCTACGATATCATTTTCTTCTGGGTGGCGAGGATGATCATGGCCGGGCTTCACTTCTTGAACAAGGAGCCGTTCCACACCGTTTACTTTAATGCGCTGGTAAAGGATATCCACGGCAAAAAGATGAGCAAATCGTGGGGGAACGTGATCGACCCGCTCGAGGTGATCAATAAGGCCGGGGCCGACGCGCTCCGCTTCGCCTTCCTTTCCCTGATCGCGGGGCAGGGGCAGGACGTAAAGATCTCGGAAGAAAAAATAACCGAAGCGCGCAACTTCGCCAACAAACTTTGGAACGTCAGCCGGTTCGTGATGATGACCGGCGGCGGGGCGTCGGCGGAGCGGAACGGCCTCAAGCCGTTGGAGCTGGCCGATCGCTGGATTGCGTCGCGCCTGCAGCGGACCGTCAAGAAGCTCACCAGCAACATCGATAATTTCGAGATCGGCGACGCCGCCCGCAACCTTTACGACTTTATCTGGTCGGAGTTCTGCGACTGGTACGTGGAACTGGCGAAGATCCGGCTTTACGGAACGGACGAAAAAGAGAAGAAGAACGTACAGTCCACGATCACCGCCCTGCTGGAAACGATCTTGAAAGTGCTCCATCCTTTCATGCCGTTCGAAACCGAGGAGATCTACCAGATCCTCAACGGCCGGAGCGCGCCGACCCCGAAAGAATCGATCATGGTGCAGAAGTGGCCGGAGGCTAACGACAAACTGATCGACGAGAAGGCGGAAAAGGAAATGGACGAGGTGATCGGCCTGATCCGCGCCATCCGCAACGTCCGCGCCACGCTCGGCGTGCCGCCGGGAACACAGGTCAAGATCATCTGCGGCAAGAACCTCAATCACGAACGCTCGGCCTATGTGAAAGCTTTAGCGAAAGTGTCGGAGATCGTATCCGGCGATTTTCCGCCGCACACAGTAGTGACCGATACCGGCGAGATCAAATGGGGAATGACGGTGGAGGGATTGATAGATATGGCGGCGGTGAAGGCCCGGCTGACCAAAGATTACGAAAAGCTCCTCTCTGAGATCGAAAAAGTGCGCGGCAGGCTGGGGGACATGAACTTCCTTAAGAACGCCACCGAAGGCTCGATCGAAAAGGAAAAAGTGAAACTGGAAGAATATCTCAAAAGCGTGAAAGTGCTGGAAGGGTACCTGGGGGCGCTCGGTTAAGCCGCCGGTTCCAAAATCTCCTTTATCTTCTTTATTTCAAGCGCCACACCGGTCTGCGCATCGATCTTCATTAATACCGCGTTGAACAACGCCCGCCCGGTGTCGGTCGGCTCGAACTTTTCCGGTAGCTGGGTGGTGAACCGTTTGATGATCTGTTCCTTGTTCATGCCGATGATGGAATCGAGCGCCCCTACCATGCCGACATCGGAGATGAAAGCGGTGCCGCTCGGCAATATCCGGTCGTCGGCCGTCATCACGTGGGTGTGCGTCCCCAACACCGCCGACACTTTCCCGTCGAGGAAGAAACCGAGCGCCGCCTTTTCCGAGGTCGCCTCGCCGTGGATGTCGACGATGATCACCTGCGCTTCTTTCCTGATCTTTGGAAGCAGGGCTTCCGCCGCCTGGAACGGGCAGTCGACGCACTGCATGAAGACCCTTCCCAGAAGGTTGAGGATCCCCACCTTCACCCCGCCCGCCTCGACGATGAGAAATTCATTGCCGGGCGCCCCTTTGGGATAGTTAGCGGGGCGGGCCATCTTTTCGAACAGCGCGATCTTCTGGACCACTTCGCGTTTTTCCCACACATGATTGCCCATGGTAAGAGCATCGATCCCCATCGCCATGAACTCTTTGTATATGTTCTCGGTGATGCTGTAACCGTGGGCGGAATTCTCTCCGTTGGCGATGGTAAGGTCGATCTTGTGCCGTTTCTTGATCTCGGGCAGGAGCTCCTTGACGGTGCTCCTGCCGAGCGAACCGATAATATCGCCGATGAACAGTACGCTTAGTTCTTTTTGCATCCCGAGATCTACTTTGCCACGTCCTGCGCCCGGGTCTCCCGGATGACGGTCACTTTGATCTCGCCGGGGTACTCAAGGTCGGTCTCGATCTTCTTGGCGATGTCGTGCGCCAGCTTGCCGGCCATCAGGTCGTCGATCTTATCCGGCTCGACGATGACGCGCACTTCGCGTCCGGCCTGGATCGCGAACACTCTGTCCACCCCTTCGAACGCTTTGGCGACGGATTCAAGCTTCTCCAGACGCTTCACATACGCTTCGAGCGTATCGCGCCGCGCGCCCGGACGGGCGGCGGAAATGGCATCGGCCACCAGCACCAGGATCGCTTCGATCGACTGGACCGGGATGTCCTCATGGTGCGCTTCGATGGCGTGGATCACTTCGGGCGATTCTCCCGCCTTCTGCGCGAAGAGCGCTCCCAGCTTGGTGTGCGTCCCTTCCACTTCCTGATCGATCGCCTTGCCGATATCATGCAGCAGTCCCGCGCGCTTGGCCAGCTTCACGTTCACTCCCAGCTCGGCGGCGAGCATTCCGGCCAGATGCGAAACTTCCTTGCTGTGCTGCAGTACGTTCTGCCCGTAGCTGGTGCGGTAGTGCAGGCGGCCCAGCAGCTGGATCAGCACCGGCGGCAGTCCGTGCACATCGCATTCGAGCGTGGCCGATTCCCCGTGCTCCCACATGGCGGCCTTCAATTCCTGCTTGCTCTTTTCGTACGCTTCCTCAACGCGCGCCGGATGGATACGGCCATCAACGATCAATTTTGCCAGCGTCAACTTAGCGGTCTCGCGGCGCAGCGGATCGAAACTGGAGAGGATCACCGCTTCCGGCGTGTCGTCGACGATCAGGTCGACGCCGGTGAGCGTTTCGAACGCGCGGATGTTCCTTCCTTCGCGGCCGATGATCCTTCCCTTCATGTCGTCAGAGGGGAGGCCGACGGTGGAGGTGGTCGTTTCCACCACGTGGTCCACGGCGCAGCGCTGGATGGCGGTGGCCAGGATCTCGCGCGCTTTCCGTTCCGCTTCTTTCTTGATCTCCTCGTCCTGCCGCTTGATGATCATCGCGGCATCGCGTTCGATCTCTTTCTGCAAACTGTCGAGCAGCAGCTTCTTCGCCTCGTCCTTGGGCAGGCCCGAAACCTTCTCCAACTCTTTTATCTGCTGTTCCCGTCCGCGGGCCAATTCTTCCTTTATCGTGGCCAGCTCGTCGGACTGTTCTTTCAGCTTTTTCTCGGTCGATTCGAGCGCGCGCTCCTTCTTTTCTAGATGGTCCTCGCGCTGCAGCAGGCGGCGCTCCAGGCCGGTGATCTCGGCCTTGCGGTCGCGGGTCTCCTGCTCGATATCCTTCCTCAGCCTTACCGCCTCTTCCTTCGCTTCCAGGATCGCTTCCTTGCGCTTGGTCTCGGCGTCGCGCTTGGCGTCCTCCAGTATCCGTTTCGCTGTTTCCTCCGCGATCTTCACCTTCTGTTCGCCCAGCTGCCGTCTTATCACTAGATAAGCGACGGCGAGCGCGAACACGATGACGGCCGCGATCGCAAAATATATCAACACTTCAATACCCATCTGGCTCACATCCTTTTCTGTTTATCTTCCGATCAAGCTTGCGCCTGCGACTGTACCTTCGCCGATTTTTTTGCTTCGGCCTTGGCCGGCTTCTTTCCTTCCAGAGCTTCTTTTTCCGATTCGATCGCCTTCCGGATGCGGTTCTCGATCTTCCCCGCCACCGCGGAATGGTCTTTGAGGAACTGCATGCTCGCCTCGTAGCCCTGCGCCAGCCGTTCCCCTTCGAACGCGAACCAGGAGCCGCTCTTTTCGACCAGATTGTACTTCAATCCCAGGTCGAGCAACTCCGCCTCGTGCGATATCCCTTCGCCGTGGATCAGGACGAAGGTGGTGTCGCGGAAGGGCGGGGCGACCTTGTTCTTCACTACTTTCACCTTTACCCGGTTGCCGATGATCTTGTCCCCGTCCTTGAGCTTTTCCATCGAACGGACATCAAGCCGGACCGAGGAGTAGAACTTGAGCGCGCGGCCGCCCGGGGTCGTTTCCGGATTGCCGAACATCACGCCGATCTTTTCCCTCAGCTGGTTGATGAAGATGAGGACGGTCTTGGACTTGGAGACGACCGCCGTCAGCTTCCGCAGCGCCTGCGACATCAGCCGCGCCTGCAGGCCGACCTGCGCTTCGCCCATTTCCCCTTCGATCTCGGCCTTGGGCACCAGCGCCGCCACCGAATCGATCACGATCATGTCGACCGCGCCGGAACGGACCAGCGTTTCGCAGATCTCCAGTGCCTGTTCGCCGAAGTCGGGCTGGGAAATGAGCAGATTGGTCGTGTCCACCCCCAGTTTCTTGGCGTAGATCGGGTCCATGCTGTGCTCGGCGTCGATGAACGCCGCGGTCCCGCCGCGCTTCTGCGTTTCGGCGATCGCCTGCAGGGAAACGGTGGTCTTTCCTCCCATTTCCGGACCGTAGATCTCGATTATCCTTCCCCTCGGGAACCCGCCGATCCCCAGTGCCGCGTCCAGGCCGATGCTTCCGGTCGGGATGGTCTCAACATGAAGCTTGGTCGCTTCTCCCATTTTCATGATGGCACCTTTGCCGTAGTTTTTCTCTATCTGCGAGATCGCGACCCAGAGCGCTTTGTCCTTTTCGTCTTTCATAACTTTTCCTCCTTTAATTCGATACTTTTATAAACTTCATAGATCGGGCCCCTGGGAGTGAGCGTGCTTTTCATGATCTTGATGTGATCGACCATGATCGCGCCCGGGTCCGGGAAACGGACCTTTCCCATCTTTTCTTTTACCTTATCGACCCCCTTTTTATCCTTTACTCTTCCTATGGTCAAATGCGCGCTGAACCCGCGCTCCTCGGAACGGAAACCGGAAAGCCGGCGCTCGAGTTCCGCCGCGATCTTTTCGAGCTCCGCTTTCCCCTCGGTCACGCCGAGCCAGAAGACCCGGGGCGACCCAACTTCCGGAAAACTTCCCGCCCCCTCGATCCTCATCCTGAACGCCGGAAAACCTTTTGCCGCCTCTTCGGTCCCTTTAACCAGGCGGTCCAGATCTTTTTCTTCGACCCATCCCAGGAACTTTAACGTAAGATGGAGATTTTCCGTCTCCACCCACTTGATCCCGGAATCGATCTTCTTCAACCCCGCCAGGCTTTCGCCGATGCGGGCTTTGACCTCGTCCGGCAATTCGACCGAGATGAAAGCCCTCATTCCCCGCCGAGCGTCAGCCATAAAAGCCCCAGCGCCGACTGGACCGTCTTGTCGCGGATCTCCGCCCGCGTCCCCTGGAGCCGCAGCTCCTTGAACTCGCTTCCCTTGTCGGTCGCGATGGCGACGTACACCAATCCGACCGGTGCGGGAGGCAGCGGGAACGGGCCGGCAGAACCGGTGGTCGCCAGGCCAATGTCGGTGCGGAACCGTTTCCGGATCCCCTCCGCCATCCCCACCGCCACCGCGCCGCTGACCGCACCTTCCTTAGCAATTACCGATCCCGGGATCATCAGTTCCGCCACCTTGATCCGGTTGTGATAACTGATGATGCCGCCGATAAAATAGTTCGAACTGCCGGAAATGCTCGTCAACCGCGCCGCCAGCAGGCCGCCCGTCACCGATTCGGCGGTCGAAACGGTCTTGTGGCTGTGCGAAAGGATATCGGCGATCTGATCGTCGGTGATCCTCCCGATGCTCTCCAGCATCTTCGAAAAAAAGTCCTCTATCGGGACCTCGGCCGGTCTTACTCCCGGCTCATTGCTTTCGGACAATATAATCAACTCCCGAAACGAGCGTCAAAATCACCGCCAGCCACAGCGCCCATGCCGCGAACGGCAGATCCAGTATCAACATCAATACCGCGAGCATTTGGAAAACGGTCTTGGTCTTTCCCCACATCCTCGCTGAAATGACCCGACCTTCCCTGGCAGCGTTAAGACGGATACCTGAAACCACTAGGTCCCGCGCCAGGATCAGGATCACCGGGACCGAGCTCACCGCTCCCCGTTCCACCAGCGCGATCAACGCCGAAAGGACCAGGACCTTGTCGGCGATCGGGTCGAGGAACTTTCCCAGGTTCGATTCCTGGCCCAGCTTCCGCGCCAGGTAACCGTCGAGCGCGTCGGTAAGCGCGATCGCCAGGAAGAGCAGGGCGGACGGCAAAGCGTATCCGGCCAATAGAAGGCCGATAAAGAGGGGTATCGCAATGATCCGGCAGTAGGTTATTAGGTTAGGGAGAAGTAACGCGTCCGGTGACGGCATATGCGCCCGAGCCTGTGATCTTGCAGTTCACAAACTCACCGGGGCTCAACCTTTCCCAGGCGGACCTGGGCATTATTCTTACAGAACAATCGATAGCGGGAGCATCATAGACGGTGCGGCCGAAGCCGTTACCTTCATATAATACCTCGAACGTTTTTCCGATCAACTTTCGATTCATCTCCCTTGAAATACGGTTCTGCAGTGACATCAATTTATGGAATCTTAACCTTTTAACCTTGCCGGGAACCTGCCCCCTCATTTGTGCCGCAGGCGTCCCTTTTTCCCTGCTGTACTCGAAAACCCCCAACCTTTCGAACTTCGCCCATTGTACGAATTCCAAAAGATGGTTGAAAACCTTTTCTGTTTCACCCGGAAAACCGACGATCAGGCTGGACCTGACGGCGATACCCGGTACTCCCCTCCTTAAACTAGAAATAAGATTAATGATGCCTTTACCGTCCGGTTTTGGACGGTTCATTGACCTTAATATTTTATCATTAATATGCTGAATAGGCAAGTCTATGTATTTAACGATCTTTTGCACAGTTTTAAGTGCATTTATTGTGCTTTTATCGAGCGTTTTGGGATTGGCGTACATTATACGTATCCATTTGACCCCTTTTATCCGGGCGGCGCGTTTCAGTAGCGACGCAAAGCCGGGGTAGGCGGTGGTGTCCTGCCCGATGAATATGATCTCTTTAACCCCTCTTTTGGCCAACATCTTCACTTCGGCAAGGATGTCGTCCGGTTGCCGGTGCCTTAACTTTCCCCTGATTTTGGGGATCAGGCAATACGAGCAGTGGTTGTTGCACCCCTCGGATATTTTAACGTACGCGGTCCAGGGCGGGGTGGCCTTTATTCGCGGGGTGTGGCAATCGAAGAGGCCGATCGAGTCAATGGTATTAAATCCGAAATCCGAATTCCGAAATCCGAATTTTGTCTGCCTCGCTTCGCTCGGCATTTTTCTAATATATTCCGGCAGGCAACCGGCGACATAGACCGGCTTCCCGGTCCGCTCCAGCTTCCTGATCGTCGCGAACGCTTCGTCCCGCGCCGACTTGAGGAACGCGCAGGTGTTGACGATAAAGATATCGGCCGCTTTTTCTTTGGTGGTGATATCGTATCCGGCGGAGGCTAGTTTCCCCATCAGTACTTCGGTGTCGGCCAGGTTCTTAGGACAGCCGAGCGAAACGAAGCAGGCCTTCATTATTTCTTCCCCGCCAGTTGACCGCAAGCGGCAAGGATGTCGCCCCCTTTGCTCTGGCGGATAGTGGCGACGATATGGTGCTGGGTCAGGATGTTATAGAAAAACTTGGCGGTCTTGAGCGTCGAAGGCTTGAAGGCCCCCCCGGTCGGATTGAACGGGATGAGATTGATGTTCTCGGAGTCGAACTGTTTAGCGAACTCGATCAGCTTTTCGGCGTCGGAGCGGCGGTCGTTCACTCCTTCGAGCAAAATATACTCAAGCGTGACCCGCCGCTTGGTGTGGGCGATATAATAACGGATCGCCTCCGCCACTCTCCTGAGCGGGAAAGTATCGTTTATCGGCATGATCTGGGAGCGGATCCGGTCGTCGGCGGAATTTAACGATATCGCCAGACGCACCTGCAAGCCTTCGCGGGCGAACTTCTTTATCCCGTCCGGGATGCCGCAGGTGGAAACGGTTATCTTCCTCTGCCCGAAGTTGGCCCCTTCCGCCGATATGAGGATGCGGATGCTTTTAATGACGTTGTCGTAATTGAGGAACGGTTCCCCCATCCCCATAAAGACGAGATTGGAAACTTCCGGATGATTGAGCGCGATCCGGTAAACCTGTCCCAGGATCTCCGATACTTCCAGGCTCCGGCTGAAACCGCTCTCCCCGGTGGCGCAAAAAGCGCAGCCGAGCGGGCATCCCGCCTGGGTGGAAACGCAGATCGTTTTCCTCCCGGTCTTGTCCTTGAGCAGTACGCTTTCGATCCGGTTGCCGTCCGCCAGCGTGAAAAGATATTTTTTGGTGCCGTCGCGCGAGTTGAGGACTTTAGTTTGTTCGGGGGCGGTGATGGAGAATTCTTCTTTCAGCCTGTCGCGCAGCGGCTGCGGCAGGTCCGACATCAGCGCGAAGTCGAACGTGAGCTTCTTGTGCACCCAGCGGTACACCTGCC
>DATJPS010000106.1:0-21167 GCA_035506255.1 Candidatus Omnitrophota bacterium
TACCGCAACCTCGACCTGATCAAGAAACCAGCGCTCAAAGAGAACCTCAAGAACAACCTGCCGCTGGCCGAAATGAGCCGCCGGCTGGGAACGATCGTCACCGACGCGCCGGTAAAGCTGAACGTCAAGAACGCGCCGCGGCACGAGGTGGATTGGAAAAAAGCGGTGGCGGCATTCGAGAAGTTCGAGTTCGGCAGCCTGGTGAAGAAATATTCCAAAGGGCTTGAGGAATACAGCGCCGCCACGGTGATGGAAAAGAAACGGGCCGAAATATCGAAGTTCGACCTTAAAAGCGTGCGGACGGAAAAAGAGCTTGAACAGCTGATAATGAAGCTCGAAACGTCCGATGCGTTCGCGTTCGACCTTGAAACGACCAGCCTGAACCCGTTCGAGGCGAAGATCGTCGGGATATCGTTCTCGACGGAAGCGAAGAGCGCTTACTACCTGCCGCTGGGCCACAAACAGGGAGAGCAGTTAAAAGAAAAGGCGGCGCTCGACCGGCTCCGCCCTCTTTTCACTTCCGGAAAGCTTAAGATCGGGCATAATCTGAAATACGATATCGAAGTGCTCAACCAGAACGGCGTCGAGGTGAAAGGCCCCCACTTCGACACGATGGTGGCGGCGTACCTGATCGATCCGGTGTCGGGGAAATATTCGCTAAAATCGCTCGCCAAGCAGTTCCTGGGGCGCGAGATGATAAATCTGATGGAGCTGATCGGCAAGGACGCCGAATATTCCGACTTTAGCGAGGTGCCGATCGACCTGGCGGTCGACTATGCCGCCAGCGACGCCGATGCCACCATCGGATTATACGGGATCTTCTCCGCCGGGATGAAAAAGAAGGAACTGCTGACGCTTTTTAACGACTGCGAAATGCCTCTGCTCGAAGTATTGATCGCGCTGGAAGAGACCGGGGTCTACGTCGACCGGAAAAAGCTGGAGAAAATGGGAACAGGATTGGACGACGAGATGAAAGATCTGGAACGGAACATCTTCGCCATCGCCGGGGAGACCTTTAATCTTAATTCGCCCAAGCAGCTGGCGAACGTTCTGTTCGAAAAACTGATGATACCGGTCGTCAAAAAGACCAAGACCGGCGCTTCTACCGATTCGGAAGTGCTGGAGGAGCTGGCGGAGAAGTTCGAGATCGCGGAAAAACTGCTCAAGTACCGGCAGATCTCAAAATTGAAATCGACCTACATCGACGTCCTCCCCACCTTGATCGAGCCGAAGACCGGGCGGATCCACGCCAGCTTCAACCAGACCATCACCGCCACCGGGCGGCTCTCTTCCTCCGAACCGAACATGCAGAACATCCCCACGCGCGGAGAGCTGGGGAAAAAGGTCCGCGCCGCGTTCGTTCCCCAGCAAAAAAGTTGCGTCATCATGGCGGCCGACTACTCGCAGATCGAGCTCCGCATCCTCGCCCACCTGAGCGGTGACGAACAGCTGGTCGATGCATTCAAACACGACCGTGACGTCCACCAGGCGGCGGCGGACGAGCTCGGCATCACCCGCGACGCCGCCAAGACCGTCAACTTCGGCATTATCTACGGCATCTCCGACTTCGGGCTGGCAAAAAGTTTGAAGATCAAAAAGGCCGATGCCGCCAGCTATATCGAAAAATATTTCGCGCGGCACAAAGGGGTAAAGGAATTCATCGACCGGACGATAAAGGAAGCGCACGACAACGGTTATGTAAAAACGATGCTCGGTCGGGTCCGGCCGATCCCCGACATCAACTCCCCCAATTACGGTCTCCGCTCTTTTGCCGAGCGGACCGCCATCAACACTCCGGTCCAGGGAACCGCCGCCGACATGATAAAGATCGCGATGGTGAACGTTTTCGGTAAATTACGAATATCAAATTACAAATGTCAAATGATCCTCCAGGTTCATGACGAACTTGTGTTTGAGCTGCCAGAAGACGAGGTCCCCGCGGTCAAAATAATGGTCGAGGAAGAGATGGTGAAGGCGGTCCCGCTCAACGTGCCCATCAAGGTCGACATCGGCGTAGGCGCTTCGTGGGCGGACGCCAAATAGTGATATAATCGCGTTATGGAAGCCGATATTAAAATAACCAAAGGCATGGTCCTGACGATGGACGAAAGCCTCACCCTTTATCCCGAAGCGGATGTCCTCATCAAAGGGTCGAAGATCGTGGGGATCGGAAAAGATTCCCCGGCCGCTGCCAGAAAGACGATTGATGCGCGCGGCAAACTGGTGATGCCTGGACTGATCAACTGCCATACCCACGCCGCGATGACGCTATTCCGCGGTCTCGCCGACGACCTTCCGCTCGAATCCTGGCTTAATGACGTCATCTTCCCGCTCGAAAAAAAATACGTTGACCCCGAATTCCTGAGGGTCGGCAGTTCGCTCGCCGCGATCGAAATGATCCGGTCCGGTACCACCGCGTTCACCGACATGTATTTTTACGAGGAAGCGGCGGCGGAAGCGCTCAAACCGATCGGCATCCGCGCTTTTCTGGGAGAAGGGGTGCTCGATTTCCCCACCCCCGACTCGCCGAACGCTGATGACGCTTTCCGACGGATCGAAGCGCTGAACGATAAATGGGGAAAGGACGAACTGATCCATCCGCTGATCGCCCCCCACGCCCCTTATACTTGCGGACCGGAAAACTTGAAGAAGTGCCGCCAGCTTTCCGAAAAGCTCGGTTTGCCGCTGCACATCCATCTTTCGGAAACTGCGGGTGAAGTAGCGCAGCTCAAATTAAAGTACGGAGTCTCGCCGGTTGAACATCTGGAACGGGCCGGCTTCCTTTGCCCGCAGTTGAGCGCCGCCCATTGCGTCCATTTGAGCAAGGCCGAGATCGAGATCCTCAAGAAATACGACGTCAAGGTGGCCCATTGCCAGGAATCGAACATGAAGCTCGCTTCCGGCTGGGCGCCGGTGGTGGAGATGCAGTACGCGGGGCTAACGGTCGGGCTGGGGACCGACGGGGCGGCCAGCAACAATAACCTGGACCTTTTCGACGAGATGGACGCGGTGGCGAAGGTCCACAAACTGGTCCGCAACGATCCCACGGTGATGGACGCCAAGACCGTTCTCAAAATGGCGACCTCCGACGCCGCCCGAGTGATGCTTAAAGAAAAAGAGATCGGCTCGCTCAAGCCGGGAATGACCGCCGATATCATCATTCTCGACCTTGACCGCCCGCACCTGACCCCTTTATATAATGTATATTCCCACCTCGTCTATTCCGCGGGCGGGAGCGAGGTGACCACCGTCATCATCAACGGCCGGATGGTGATGGAAGACAAGAAAATACTGACCACGGACGAGCGCGGCATCATGGACGAGGCCAACCGGATCGCAAGGAGGATAAATGATGAAACCAAATCATAAGATCGCGGTGATCGGCGGGACGGGGATGGATAACTTGCCGCTGTTCAAGAACTTTACCGTCCGGACGGTGATCACCAAGTACGGGATCGTCAAACTGAAATACGGCCACCTCGGCGGGAGAGCGGTGATCTTCATGCTCCGGCACGGCGCCAGATACTGCGCGCCGCACCAGATCAATTGGAGAGCGAACATGATGGCGCTATTGCAGGAGAAGGTCGATCGGATCGTCGCCACCGCCGCCTGCGGATCGTTGCGAAAGGAGATCAAACCGGGGGAGCTGGCGGTGATCACCGATTTTATCGATCTTACCCGCGACCGGATAGAAACGTTCGAGCCGGCCGGCAAGACCGGTTTTTTCGACATGAGCGAGCCCTACGACGATAAGACGAACCGGGCGCTGACCGCCGCCGCGAAAAAGCTTAAGATAAAACTTTATAAGAAAGCGGTCTACGCCTGCACCGAAGGACCGCGCTTCGAGACCAAAGCGGAGATCAGGGCGTACCGGTCGCTGGGGGCCGACGTGGTGGGAATGACACAGGTTCCAGAAGTGGTCCTGGCAACGGAAGCGAAGATCCCCTACTCCGCGATCGCGGTGGTGACCAACTACGCCGCCGGGATGCAGAAAAAGGTATCGGGTGAAGAGGTCACCGTCTTTATGCGAAAAAAAGCGGCGGAGATATCAAGATTGCTTGCGGAAGTAATAGTATAGGCCGGCGCCGCAAATAAATATCAGCACCGAACCCCATTGCCCCTCCGAAAGCGAGAACAGGTACTTGGGATTGGTGCGGATGAACTCGATCAGGAAACGGTAAACGCTGTATAACATCAGCCCCGCCGAGAAGACTTGCCCGTCGAATTTCCTTTTAGAAAGCACAAGCAACAGTAACGCCATCATCAGCAGGCCCGAAAGCGAGCTGTAGATCTGGGTCGGGTGCCTTACGCCGCAGGCGTCCGGGAACTGTACGCCCCAGGGCAAAGAGGTCTCCGTGCCGTAGCAGCAGCCGCGCAAAAAGCAACCGATCCGGCCGATCGCGTAACCGAGCGCGGTGGCCGGCGCGATCGCGTCTAGCAGTTTAAGGACATTAATTTTATTGACCCGCGACCAGATGGCGACCGCGATGATGGCGAACGCCACCCCGCCGAAGAACACCATCCCCCCCTGCCAGAGGTAAAGCGCGGAGAGCGGGTCTTTTGCGAAATCACCGATGAACTCGAGCACATAAAAGACCCTGGCCCCGATGATCGAGGAGACCAGCACCCAGACCGCCAGGTCGAATATTTTATCCGGGTCGATGCCGTCCCTTTTCGCCAGATACGACGCGAGCGCGATCCCGGCCAAAAAAGCGAGCGCGATCATGAAACCGTAGGAATATACGGTAAAAGGGCCCAGCTTAAACAGGATCGGATGCATTTTTCTTCTCCGGTTTGAATACCAGGATATAGATCAGTAACACCACGCCGATATTGAGCATGGTATCGGCCACGTTAAATACCGGCCAGACCCGAAAATCGATGAAGTCCACCACATAATGGCGCAAGATACGGTCGATGATATTCCCCAGCGACCCGCCGATCACCATTCCCAGTCCCAGCTTCATCGGTAGCGTGGTAGCGGTTTTGAAATAAAGGTACAGCACCAGGACGATCAACGCGATACCGGCGTAAATGAGAAAAGCGCGGCTGCCGCTGAACAGGCCGAATGCCGCTCCGCGGTTCTGCACGTAAGTCAAATTGAGGATCCCGTTAACCAGCGGGACCGATTGCCCGGGAATAAGTAAACGCGCGGTCAGGAACTTGGTGAACTGGTCGAGCAGCAGGACCAGGGCCGCGGTGACAAAGAACATCAATGGATCTTCGGCGCCGATTTCGCATACGCGTCGATCAGCTGGCCGATCCCGTCAAAGTAATGGCCGATCACCGGGAAATTGATCATATTTGCGACGATGACGGTCAAGACATAAACGACGATCCCCAAAAAGAGCGTCATGCCGAGCGCCATTCCCAGGCCCTGTGCCAGCCCGTTGAGAAAAGTGAAGAACAGATAGCGCAATGGCTGGTGCTTGTCGCGCCTTATGTTCTCGATCGCTTCGATTATCTGCTGGTCTTCCATTATGTCCCTTCCTGCCACGAGGCAAGGTATTTTTCCTGCTCCGGGGTAAGCTTGTCGATCCCTATTCCCATCGATTTGAGCTTGGCGGTCGCAACCCAGTCCTCTATCTCCTTGGGAACGTTGTAGACTTTCGGCCCCAGTTTTCCCTGGTTCAATATCACATATTCGGTAGCCAGCGCCTGGGTGGAAAAGCTCATGTCCATCACCGACGCCGGATGCCCCTCCGCCGCCGCCAGGTTCACCAGCCGCCCTTCCGCCAGCAGGTAAACGCTGCGCCCGTTCGGGAGCACGTACTGGTCGACGAAGTTGCGGATGTTCTTCCGCTCCGACTTCGCCATCTTCCGGAGCCCTTTGATGTCGATCTCGACGTCAAAATGGCCAGAGTTGCAGACGATCGCTCCGTCCTTCATCTTTTCGAAGTGCTCGGGCCGGACCACGTTGACGTTGCCGGTCAGGGTGCAGAACAGGTCGCCGAGCGGCGCCGCTTCTTCCATCGTCATCACGCGGAACCCGTCCATCGCCGCCTCGATCCCGCGGACCGGGTCGACCTCGGTAACGATCACGTTAGCCCCCATCCCCTTCATCCTCATCGCGAACCCTTTGCCGCACCAGCCATACCCGGCGGTAACCACCGTCCGACCCGCGATCAGGACATCGGTGGCGCGGATGATGCCGTCGATGGTGCTCTGTCCGGTGCCGTAACGGTTGTCGAACAGGTTCTTGGTGTGGGCGTCGTTGACCGCGATCACCGGGAACTTGAGCGCGCCGTCCTTCTCCATCGCCCGCAGGCGGATCACGCCGGTGGTGGTCTCTTCCATGCTGCCGATGATCTGCTTTCCGACTTCCGGATATTTGGAGGTGATCGCCGTCACCAGGTCGCAGCCGTCGTCCATGGTGATCACCGGCGAATGCTCGATGGCGGCGACCAGATGCTTGTAATAGGTATCGTTGTCCTCGCCCTTGACGGCAAAGACCGGTATGCCGTAATCGGTCACCAGTGAAGCGGCGACGTCATCTTGAGTGGAAAGCGGGTTGCTGGCGCAAAGGACGATGTCGGCGCCGCCTTCCTTTAACGCCCTTACCAGGTTCGCGGTCTCTGCGGTAACGTGCAGGCAAGCGCTCATCTTCTTGCCCTTAAGCACCTGGCTTTGGGCGAATTTTTCCTTCACCTGCGTCAGGACCGGCATATCGCGCTCGGCCCATTCGATACGGAGCTTTCCTTTATTTGAAAGGGATTTATCCTTGATGTCGTAGTTCATGCAGCTTTCTCCAACGAGGCAAGTCTATCACATTTTCAGCTTTTTTTCGAGGTTTAGGAGCGTATTGCGGTGGATGCCGAGCATCTTGGCCGCCTTGCTCTTGGACCCGCCCGCCTTCTGCAGCGCTTTCTTGATGAACGCGGACTCGAATTTGATCTGCGCTTCGCGGAACGGCAGGTCAAGGATCTCATCCCCTCCCAGCGCCGATTCCGGTTCGGTGATGTCCTTGGGTATGTGCTCTTCGGTGATCAGGTCGGACTTGGCCAGCACCACCAGCCGCTCTATCAGGTTCTGGAGCTCGCGCACATTCCCCGGCCAACCGTAATTACTGAGAGCTTCCATCGCTTCGACCGTGAATCCTTTGATCTTTTTGCCGAACTCGCGATTGTACATGTCCAGGAAATGCTCCGCCAGAAGAGGGATGTCCTCTCTCCTCTCCCGCAGCGGCGGAACAAAGATCGGGATCACGTTGAGGCGGAAGAAAAGGTCCTTGCGGAACTTGTCTTCCTGACTGAGCTTTTTTAGATCGATATTGGAGGCGGAGATGATCCGCACGTTGACCGGGATCTGTTCCGTCCCGCCCACTCTTTCGATAACCTTCTCCTGCAGCGCGCGCAGTAATTTTCCCTGCATCGGTAGCGGAAGGCTGCTCACCTCGTCGAGAAAAAGCGTTCCTTCGTCGGCGATCTCGAACTTGCCCAGCTTGCGTTCGAACGCGCCGGTAAATGCGCCGCGCTCGTGGCCGAACAGTTCCGATTCGAGCAGGTTCTCCGGGATCGCCGCGCAGTTTACCGGCACGAACAGTTTGTTCTTGCGCGGGCTCAGGTTATGGATGGCGCGCGCCACCAGTTCCTTTCCCGTCCCCGACTCCCCTTCGATCAGCACCGTCGACTCGCTTTTCGAGACGGTAGTGATGAGCGAGAACACTTCACGGATCCCTTCCGAGCGCCCCACGATCCTCTCGAACTGGTATTTTTTTTCGATCTCTTCCTTGAGGTAAAGGTTCTCCTGCGCCAGCCGTCGCTTTTCCAGCACCTTGTCGATGATCTCCTGGATGGCGTCGATGTCGAACGGCTTGGTTATGTAATCGTATGCGCCACGCTTGATCGCTTCCACCGCATAGGAAACGGTGTTCATGGCGGTGATCATAATGACGTCGGTCTCCCCTTCCATCTGTTTGATGCCGGTGAGGACTTCCAGGCCGTCCAGCTCCGGCATACGGATATCGAGGAAGACCAGGTCGGGGGAATACTGCTTCGCCATCGCCAGCGCTTCCTTGCCGTCGCGGGCGAAGATCACATTGTAACGGTTGGCGAGCAGGATGCTCATCGAATCGCGGATCGATACTTCGTCGTCGGCCACCAGGATGGTCGCTTTTTTGTTGATCATGACGCGGCCCTCTCGCTATAGGAGGGAATACCCAGCTCTTTGCGGTAGCTGGCCACGGTGCGGCGCTCTATCCGGGCGCCCCGCTCCAGCAATTCGCGTTTGATGTCGTCGTCGGTCATCGGTTCCGCCTTCTTTTCGGCCGCCACCAGGTCGGAGATCATCTTCTTGATCTGCGCCGGGGAAAATCCGGAAACTTCGCGGGAACAGAGGAACTTGATCGGCATCATCCCTTTGGGTGTCTGGATGTACTTTTCCGCGATCGCCCGCGAAATGGTGGAAGGATGCACGCCCAGCCGAGCCGCGATCTCTTTCTGCGGCAGCGGTCTCAGATGTGACGCCCCTTTATCGAAGAAATTCTTTTGGTCCTCGTATATCATTTGCATTATCCGCGAGATCGTCGCGCCCCGCTTCTCCAGATTCTCCATCAGGTCTTTTGCCGCCGTCAATTTTGATTTAAGGAAACTGACGGTCTCGGCGTCGGTCTTTTTATCCTTTAGCATCCGCTGGTACTCAGCCGACAACTTGATCTTCGGCCCATAACGCTCTTCCAGGTTCACCAACTGACCCTTGTCCACCACGAACGAAGGGATCACGTGCCTCTCCTCGCCGGAGAACGAGGCGGCCGGGTGCGGGTTTAAATTGGAGCGGACGAATTCCGCCACTTCGATCACGCCCGCTTCCGTTATCCCCACCGCCTCCGCGATCTTCTTGAACTCCCGGTTACCCAGGTCCTCAAGATGATCGGAAATGATCTGCCCGATCAATTCTTCGAGCTCGAAATTGTCGAACTGCATCTCGCGGAGCTGGATCAGCAGGCATTCCTTCAGGTCCCTCGCCCCCACCCCTTCCGGTTCGAAGGACTGGACCACTTCCAGTAGCTTGTCCGCCACCGCCGCGTCAGCCTTGAATTTTTCCGCGATCTCCGCCTTCGCTTTTTCGTAATCGTTAAGGTATCCGCGACCGTCGATGAACGAAAGCAGGTATTCTCCGATCTTCACCTCTTCCTCCGTCAGTTCCACCAGTCTTAGCTGTTCCGTCAGATGCGACTGCAGGTCGCGGGAAACGTCTTTCAAGGTGTCGATCCCCGGATATTCGTTCTTGTCCAGTTTTTTAGCGGCCTTGCGGTCCGATTCCAGGTAGCGCAGGTATTCGGTCAGCGCTTCGGGTTTTTCGAGCTCCACGAACGGGTTCTCTTCCGAGGCTTTTTCCACCTCGGCCACCATGTCGCAGTAAGAAAGCTGCAGCACGCGCAGCATCGCCAGCATCTTCGGGGAAAGGTGCAGCTGCAGGGCCTGTTCTATGTTCTGCTCAAAGCTCAGCTCGACCATGATTTTGCCTTTATTCTCCCAATTTTTTATCGGCCCGGCCGCCGGATAATTTCAATTGACGGCAGTTCAGGAACGCCCCGCCTTTAACTCCGCCTCCGCCACCTTTTTCACGATCGGGATGACGCTGTCGGGATTGAGCGACATCGAATCGATCCCCAGCTCCACCAGGAATTGCGCGAACTCCGGATAATCGCTCGGCGCCTGGCCGCAAATGCCCACCTTAACGCTGTGCTTGTGCGCCACTTCGATCAGGGAGGTGATCAGCCGTTTCACCGCGTCGTTACGCTCGTCGAATATCTTGGAAAGCTCTTCCGAATCGCGGTCAACGCCGAGCGTCAGCTGGGTCAGGTCGTTGCTGCCGATGGAAAAACCGTCGAACCTTTGCGAGAACTGGTCGGCCAGGATCACGTTGGAAGGGATCTCCGCCATCACATAGACCTGCAACCCGTTCTCCCCCCGCTTGAGGCCGTTCTCCGCCATTACCGCAAGTACGCTCTCCGCTTCCTTGATGGTGCGGCAGAACGGGATCATCACGATCACGTTGGTCAGCCCCATCTCGTCGCGCACCCGCTTGATGGCGCGGCACTCGAGCGCGAACCCTTCGCGGTACTTGTCGCTGTAATACCGCGACGCGCCGCGGAAGCCGATCATCGGGTTCTCTTCGTGGTACTCGAACTGCGCCCCGCCGATCAGGTTGGCGTATTCGTTGGTCTTGAAGTCGCTCATCCGCACGATCACCGGGTGCGGGTGCTGGCAGGCGCCGAGCATCCCGATCCCGCGGGCCAGCTTGTCGACGAAATATTCGGTCTTGTCCTTGTATCCGGCGGTAAGTTTTTCGATGGTGCGGCGCGCTTTGGCGTCCTTCAGCTTGCCGAACTTCACCAGCGCCATCGGGTGGATCTTGATCTCGTTGTTGATGATGAACTCCATCCGCGCCAGGCCGATCCCCCGGCACGGCAGGCGCCACCAGCGGAACGCCGCCGCCGGCTCGCCCAGGTTCATCATGATCTGGGTCCTGGTCTGCGGGAGGTTCTTGAGGTCCAGCTCTTCTTCTTCGTATTTCAGCTTCCCCTCGTAAACGAAGCCCTTCTCGCCTTCGGCGTTGGAGAGAGTGATCTCCGCCCCCTGCCCGAGCGACTTGGTGGCGGTACCGGTCCCGACGATCGCCGGGATCCCCAGCTCGCGGGAAACAATGGCGGCATGAGAGGTGCGCCCGCCGTGGTCAGTGATTATGCCGGCCGCCTTGCGCATGATCGGCACCCAGTCGGGATCGGTCATGCCGGTAACCAGGATCGAACCTTCCTTGAACAGGTCGATGTTCTTAACGTCCTTGATGACCTGGGCCTTCCCCGCCACTACCGCGTCCCCCACCGCCAACCCTTCAAGGAGAACTTTCCCTTTTTCGAGCAGGCGGTATTCCTTGAAGACGGTCGCTTCCTTACGCGATTCGACCGTTTCCGGCCGCGCCTGGACGATGAAAAGCTTTTTGGTCTTCCCGTCCTTCGCCCATTCCATGTCCATCGGCCGTTTGTAATGCTCCTCGATGATGACCGCCCATTTGGCCAGCTGAAGAATTTCCTGGTCGCTCAATACGAACGCCAGCCGTTCTTTTGGCGTGGTCGTGATGTTTTTGGTCAGCTTGCCGCCGGTGCGGGCGTAGATCATCTTTTTCTCTTTCTCTCCCAGCCGTTTCTCGATGATCGGGATAAGCTTGGGATCGTTGAGCATCGGTTTAAAGACGATATATTCGTCCGGATTGACCGCTCCCTGCACCACGTTCTCCCCCAGCCCCCATGAAGCGTTGATCACCACCGCGTTGCGGAACCCGGTATCGGTATCTAGAGAGAACATCACGCCGGAACCGGCCAGGTCGGAGCGGACCATCTTTTCCACCCCGATCGAAAGTGCGACTTTAAGGTGGTCAAAGTTCCTGTCCTCGCGGTAAGCGATGGCCCGGTCGGTGAAAAGCGACGCGTAACACTTGCGGCAGGCTTCGAGCAATTCTTTTTCGTTCTCGATATTAAGGTAGGTCTCCTGCTGGCCGGCAAAACTGGCGTCGGGAAGGTCCTCGGCGGTGGCACTGCTGCGGACGGCGACGTCAGTCCTTTTAACGCCGTGCCGCTTGCTCAGTTCAAGATAGGAATCGACGATCTCCCAGCTCATGTCGTCGGGAAAATGCGCGTCGAGGAAAAGCTGTCGGACCGCCTTGCCCACTTTTTGCAGCGTCTTCGGGTCTTTGCGGTACTGGCTGACCAGCTCTTTCATCTTCTCGCCGATGCGGTTAAATTCGACGAACCGGAAATAAGCGTCGGCGGTAGTGGCAAAACCGTCCGGCACCGGGATCCCCTTGTCCTTGAGGGTGGTTATCATCTCGCCCAGCGAGGCGTTCTTTCCGCCGACGACGGGGACGTCCTTTACGTGGATCTGCTCGAACCAGAGAAGATATTTATTGCTCATGATTTTCTCCCTTCAATGGCAATTCTAGCCCCCGGCCGTATGGTAGTCAATTAAGAAAATATCTCAAAGAATTACATATGATCGGACAATTCAAACGTGGTCCAGGTTCCATTTTTCCAGCCGGTCGATATCCCCGCTTTCCCTCACATAGCAATTAACATCGCCGTCCCAGCGGTAAACGTTCCGGAAGCGCTCGCGGCTTTCCGCGGTCGCGTTTTCCGTATATCTGAAATTTTTCGGCGCATGTACCAGCTCCGCGCTCATCACGATCTTCAACCGCGGACTGTCGGTCGCCGGCTCGGTCCGCCAACTCACCGTTTCCGCGAACGAATCGGACGCCTTAGCGGTCACGCATCCCAGTGTAAATAGATCGGCGATCGGCTGGACGCGTTCGTTCTCAAGGCGAAAAAGCGAATAGCTGGTATAATCCTGCGACGCGTTGGCATGGCCGTTCGTGACGATAAAAGCGTCTTCTTCTCCCAGCGATAGCGTATCTCCCAGGCCGGTGAACCGGTCCGACTTGACCTCGACCGCGTCGGTCGGGTCCTTTGCGCCTTCGGGAAATACCGCCAGCATCGCCACCTCTTCCGCGAATCCGCCGTTATCGTCCGGTACTTTGGGACGGATCCCTTCCCAAAGCAGCAGAATATACGCTTTCCCGTCGGACCTGACGGCGAGCGTTGCCGGATGGTCGAGTTTGGTGCCGGCGGGGAGAGTGGTAAATACCTTGCGGGAACCGGTCACCGGAAGCTTAAGGTCGCGGGCTAACACTATTTTGCCTTCGTCATCGCTGCCGGCGTCCGGAAAAAGCCGGCCGGGATCCGGGTTAACCTTGTCCGCTTCGATCCATCCCCTTCCGCACCTGACCCAGGCCGGAGGCACCGGAGAAAGCTGTCCGTTGTTCCCGATCTTAAAGCGATAAAAGAGCTTGTCCTGGCCATGAGCTATAAAATTCGTCAGATCGTCCATCCGGCTGGAACGCACGACCAGTTCGCCATCCACGATCTCCGCGAATTTGGCATCGATCCGCTGGGAAGCGCTTCCCACTATCGAGGAACAGAGCGGGCGGTAACCGCTTCCACCGTCGCGGAAAACGGAAACGCAGGTAGAGTAATTATTGTCTCCTTTCTGTGCGATATCATAGAATACCGCGATGTCCGGTCGGACCTTCCCTTGTGAATTCAGTTCGACCGGCGCTTCGATAGATGAGAGCTGCGCTCCTTCATTCAATACGTTGATTTGCCGCCGCACTTCCGCCGTGATCTTGCTTTTTTCGTTGGTTGAAAGGGCAAATAACGGCACGATCAGAAGCGGCAATAAAAGGATCGCCAGCCATTTAATTTTCATCGTGAATGTTCTTCAGTCCGGTTATATGGGAAGAGGCTTTGAGGGCGATCTGAGAAGTTGGAACTGGATTATCGTTTTCTTTCACTCCGGGATTATAGCACTTTTCTTTTCTTTGCGCTTCAGCAGCTCGATCTCTTTTTTCTCCGCCCATTTCCCGAAACGCTCCAGCTCCCGGCGGAATTTCTCCCCGTTCGCCATCAGATAATCGATCGCGCGCTGGCTGCCATAGTCCGATAGCACCAATCCGCCGCGGTACCAGCCGTAGTTCTGGGGATTCTTGAAAGTGTGCCGGTCCCCCGCTCCCTTGCCGGGATATTTATCGGCGTATTTTTGCGGCGGCAATTTCAATTTTCCGACCGTGTCCATCACGTTAAGCAAACCAAAGAAGGAAAAATGCGTGGGCGCGACCATCCCCTGCAGTTTTGAGGATACCTGCCATTCGTGGAGGTTGGCCCAGATCCCGCGCAACGGCCCCATTTCGCTCGTCATGCGGAGCCGGTGCACGGTCCTTTGGACGTGGTGCGGATCGAACGAAACGACCAGGTCCTTGATCTCGCCGATCGCTTTTTTCAGGCTGACCGGCGCAACCTTAACGGTGAGCCGTTCGCCGACGAATACCATGCGGGTGGAGCCTCTGTGTATTTCCATCGGAATGTATTTCGGGCAAGGAGCGGTGAAATTTCAAGAGCGAAAACACTTCCAGCCGGACCGCCACGGAGATATAATATCGACATGAAATTATGGCTGCCCCGCGGACTCTCGATCGCTTATATCGTCTTTATCAGCCTTTTCGCACTGGACGTCTTCGGCGCCGGGCATGGATGGATGAACACGCTCGTCGCCTTGATTACGCATCTTATGCCGACCTACACCCTGATCGCCCTGTTGGTGACCGCTTGGATAAATCCAAAAGCCGGCGGCGCCGGATTCATCCTGTTCTTTATGTTCACCATACTTTTCTTCAAGAGCTGCGAGCGGATCGATTTATTCCTGCTGATAGGACTCCCGCCGCTTTTAGTTGGGATGATGTTCCTGATGATGGATGATAAGAATTAGTTAACGATAGGATCAATTTGCTTATTAGGTAAGTAGCGGGGGCAGGATTTGAACCTGCGACCTCAAGGTTATGAGCCTTGCGAGCTACCAGGCTGCTCCACCCCGCGTCGCCAACGTTTACAGTGAAATTTTCCGGGGAATGATACGATATATTATTGACTGGGCCAGTCGTGACACGCTTTTTGGCTCTCACCACAAGGTAACCTCTAAGCTTGACGCTGGTTCAGTCTTTTTATTCTACCACGGTTGTCATCAAAAATCAACTCCTGTATAATTGAACGATGCTCGTTATTTCGCTCATCATCCTGAGCTATTTGATCGGTTCGATCCCGTTCGGAGTGATCGTCTGCCGCTTCTTTAACATTGACATCACCAAACGGGGTTCGGGGAACATCGGCGCCACCAACGTGATACGTACGCTTGGGCCCGTACCGGGCGCGATCGTTCTTGCGCTCGACCTTCTCAAGGGGACCTTTGCCACCGGGATTGCGTTGATATTACTGAAAGATCCCTGGCTGGTCATCGCCTGCGGTATCGCCGCCGTGCTCGGCCACATGTTCTCCATTTATCTAAAGTTCAAGGGCGGCAAAGGCGCTGCCGTCGGCCTGGGCGTGCTGCTGGCGATCGCACCCGACATCTTCGTGGTAGCAGCGGTCTTTGTGGTCGCGGTGATCGCATTGACCCGTTATGTTTCGCTCGCTTCGATCACCGGTCCGCTGCTGGTGACGGTGCTGATGTACCTCTGGGGTCGGCCCGTCCCCTACCTGCTCGCAACCCTGCTGGTCGCTATTCTCATGATCATCAAGCATATTCCTAATATTAAAAGGCTGCTGGCGGGGACCGAACGTAAAATAGGAGAAAAAGATCATGTCTGAGTGCGCGGTGATCGGCGCTGGCGCGTGGGGGACGACCATCTCGATCCTACTGGCTGGCAACGGCCATAACGTAAAGCTCTGGTCGTATGAAGCGGAGTTGGTCCCGGAGATGGAAGAACGGAGGGAGAACGGCAAATACCTTCCCGGCTTCCCCCTCCCCGCCTCCATTTCCCCCGTCTCCGATCTGGATGAGGCGCTTTCTGGGATCGAGATCGCGGTCCTGGCGGTGCCGACCCAGTTCCTGCGCCAGACCATCAACAAATGCGCTTCATCGCTCGCACACGGGCCGATCGTCGCGTCCGCCAGCAAGGGAATAGAGGAAAACACGCTCAAACTCCCGCACGAGATCATCGGCGAAATATACAAGAAAGATGTTTGCGTCATTTCCGGACCGAACCTGTCCAAAGAGATCGCCAACGGCCTTCCGGCGGCCGCGGTCGCGGCGTCCAAGGATGCATCTTCCGCCAAAAAGATACAGCAGTTACTATCGTCGGACCGCTTCCGGGTCTATACCAACGATGATGTGATCGGCGTGGAGCTGGGAGGAGCGCTGAAGAACGTGATCGCCATCGCCGCGGGGGTGGTCGACGGGTTCGAGATGGGGAACAACGCCAAAGCAGCGATCATGATCCGCGGCATCGCGGAGATCACCCGGCTGGGAATAGCGCTGGGGGCAAAACCGCAGACTTTCGCGGGACTTTCGGGCATGGGGGACCTTATCACCACCTGCGCCGGAAACCTTTCCCGCAACCATTATGTGGGCTACCAGCTGGCCAAAGGTAAAAAGATAGAGGAGATACTTTCGTCAATGAAGGACGTAGCGGAAGGCGTGCCGACGTCGCGCGCCGCGGCAAAACTGGCGGCCAAACACAAGATCGAACTTCCCATCACCCAGCAGGTGCAGGAAGTGATCTTCGCCGGGAAAGACCCCTACCGGGCGATCGTTTCCCTCATGCAGCGGACCCCCACTTCGGAGTGAACTCCCCGGTCAGTGGATAAAGGTAGCCGATCCCTCGTGAGCCCTTTTGGTCGTGCTCTCGGCTTCTGCCGTCATTTGATCAAGATATTGCGGCGTCAGGATGTGCGGCGTAACGAACACCAGTAGTTCCCTCTTTTCGTTGACGATCTCGGTCCGGCGGAAGAACGCGCCCAGGATCGGGATCTGCATCAGGATCGGGATGCCGGTATCGGTCTGGGTCTCGTCCTCTTTGGTCAGTCCGCCAATGATCACCGTTTGCCCGTCCTTCACCAGCACTTCGTTCTGGGTTTCGGTGGTGTTCTCGTTCGGCAGGCCGGAAACGATGTTGCCGTCGCTGACCTTGGGATAGATCTTCATCCGGATAAATCCGTTCTCGCCCACGTGCGGAGTGATGGTCAGCTGGGTGCCGGTGGTCAGGAAGTTCACCTGGTACACCGTGCCGGTGGTGGTGATCACCGCCGACTGGTAGCCGAGCTGGGAACCGATCAAGATCACCGCCTGCTTATGGTTGATGGTGGTGATCCGCGGCGAAGCGATCAGGTTGTAATCGGTCTTCTGCAGCATGGCGGAAAGGAATTCGGTGGCGTTGCCCGATATGATCTGGGCGTAAAGGCCCTGCGCACCGGTGGCGGTGGGATCGCCGGCCATGCCGAGCGTTTCCGCGAAAGTGGTGAGGCTCCCCTTGTAATTGTATTTTGAATTGAGACCGGCCGCCCCGTTGTCGTTATAACGGACCTCCACGATCTTCGCCTCCACCATCACCTGGATGGGAGGGACGTCAAGGTCGCGGATCGCTTTTTCGATGCGGGCGATGTTCTTGGTCGACGCCTTGACGATCAGCGCGTTGTAGGAACTGCTCACCGAGATGCTGTCCCCCGGCTCTGCCAGCAGATCGAGCGCGCCCTTCACTTCGTCGGCGCTGGCGTATTCAAGCAGATAGGTGCGGACCGTGTTCTTGGCGGTCACCACCAGCGTATCTCCTTCCTGGAACCAGTCGAAACCCTTGGCGCGCAATACCGCTTCCAGCCCTTCCCGCGGCCTTACGTTGGTAAATGAGAACGACACCTTACCGGTGACGTCGTCGCCGGAAACGATGTTGACGCCGAGCTGCTTGGCGAATATCTCAAGCACCGATTTGATGTCCGCGTCTTTAAGTTTAAAAGTGAGCGTACCGCCGCTGACCTTGACCGGTTCGACCCCCTTGGCCGCGGTCGCCGCACCCGCCATCAAGCAGAGCGAAGTAATAAAGACCGCCGCCAGCGCGATCGCTGCCAGCCCTTTGAGATTCGGATTTCGGATTTCAGATTTCGGATTTCCCATTTTCTCCTCCTTGTTCATTTGATCTTCAGCACTTTATGCTTTCCGTCCTTTTTCAGTAAGACCCGGTCGTCGCGAATATCGGAGACCCGGTACCCGCCGGCAACGATCGATCCCACCGATACCACCCGGTCGTCAATGATCGCCGATTTGGTCCCGCCGCTGAGGAACACTCCCTGCAGTTGCAGCACTTTTTTCGGGACCGGTTTTTCCGCCGGCGCGCCGGACGGCGCGGTCGTACTTATCGCCGCTTTCGCGAAAGAAAAATTGACGGCGAACGGATCCCGCAGGACCATGAACTTCGGCACGCTGGATGATTCCCCGGAAGGGATCAGCTTTGGCGCCGCCTTTTCCGCTTCCGATGTTATCGACGACGCGGCCGCTTCGGCGGTCGGAAGGATGAAAGGATGCGGCGGCGGCGGGACCGGACGGATCGGTTGCGGGATCTTGGGTTTGGGAACGAACAGCACATCGGCCAGCGGCGTGTATAAAAGCACGTAGGCGGTGGCGATCAGGATCGCCCCCACGATCAGGATTATCTTCGTCGAATCGGTCATTTATCCTCCATCAATAATATACCGAAAGCACCATATTAACGGTTATGTCTGCATCCTCGCCGCGTATCATGTCCATGGAATCCACCAGGATCAGGATCGGCAGCTTTTCCAGCGCCGACATGAACTTATAGATCTCATTATACCTGCCGGTAAAGGTAAGGTCTATGAACACCGCCTTGGCGGAGTCGACCACCCGCTCTTCCAGCCGCGGCCGGATGTATTTCATGTTGAGCTTCACCTTGCCGACCTCTTTGCTGATGTACTGCAGGGCGTCGATCACCTGTTCTTCTTTGGTCTTCTGGGAGCGAAGTTTTTCGAGCGGGGTCAGTTCCATGCTCTGCAATATTTTAGCCTTATCGAGCGAGGTCTTAAGCTCCAATTGCTGCGATCTAAGCTTCTCTTTGAGCGAATCGTTCTCTGACGCCTTGGGTCCATAGAGAAAGGTCATAAAAAGGTAGAAAACCGCGAACACCGCGGTCGCGAACAGCAGCCATCGTTCCCTTTCCGATAATTTTAGCTTCATGTTCTATTCTTCAGTTGGCCGTCGATCTCAAAATCGAATGCCGGATAACTGTACCCGTCGTTCTTGGTCGCCTGGATCAGCTCCACGTTGCTGAAACTGGGAGCGGACGAAAGTTCCATGATGAACTTGGACAGGATGTTCTCGGCGGTATCGCCCTTCTGGAACACCGTCCCTTTGATCACCATCGAACGGGAAGATTCCACGATCGAGATCTGATTGGTGATGATCGATTCGGGAATATTGAGGCTGATGTCCTCCAGCACTTCGGGGATCTTGATGCGGTTCAGCTCGATCGTCTTGAACACTCCGCGCCGCCCTTCTTCCTCCCGCATCGCTTTTTCCAGTTCCTCCAGGCGGCTGAGCTTGGGCGCCAGCTGGTTGATCTGGTCCTTGACCGTGTCGATCTGCCCCTTGAGGTAAAAGGTGCGCGCGAACATGAAGGCGTAGGTGCAGACCATGATCACGGCGATGGCGATCGAAAGCTCCAGCGGATTGGAATGCTTGCGGACCAGCAGCTTCCAGCGATCGCGGATCTCTTCCGGTAAAAGGTTAAGACCTTTGTCGTAATGCGACAGCGCCGCGCCCAGCGCCGCCGCGAGTTGCGCCGAATGCGCGGCCAGCGAGGCCTTTTCTTTGACCCGGGTATCGACGATCAGGTCCTTGATCGGATCAATGTATTCGAACGGCAGTCCCAGGCCCGAGCTTAAGAACTCGAGCAGGTGCGGCGTGCGGGAAGACCCGCCGCAGAGTATCACTTTCTTGATCTCCACTTCGCCTTCCTGGCCCTTGAAATATTCGAGCGTTCGCAGGAGCTCGTCTTCCACCTTTTCGAGAGCGGGACGGACCACCGCCTGCAGGTGCGCCAGCGGGATCTCGCCCAGCTTGGGGTAAGTCTCGAGGTCGATGGGGATGCCGTACTCGGTCTTGATCTTTTCCGCTTCCTCGAACTTCAGCTCCAACCGCCCCTCTTCCGACACCACCACCGAGGTCATCGCTTTGGTGATATCCTCGCCGCCAAGCGTGATCTCGCGGTTGAAAAGGAACGACCGGCCCTTGAAGAAGCTGATGTTGGTGGTGCGGCGCCCGATGTAAATGACGGAGTTGACGTCCTCTTCCGAGCTCATCTGCTCGGCGAAGGTCTCTTTCATCGCCAGCGGGACCGGGACGATTGAAAGCAGCTTCACCTGCGCCATGCGCATGATGTCCAGCACGCGGGTGACGGTCTCGCGATGCGCCACCGCCGCCACGTATTCCACTTCGTCCTTCCCCTTTACTTTTCGCAAAGGGAAAAAATCGACGACCGCGTCCTCCAGCGGGTACGAGATCTCGTCCTTGATCTTCCATTTGATCGCTTCGTGGGCTTCGCCGGCGGAAAGCGCGGGAAGAGATAATTTTTTGACCAGCACGTCGCTGCCGCCCACCACCACGACCGCTTCCTTGGTCTTGATGCGGTTCTGCGCGATTATTTTTTGCAGGGCGCGGGCCTGGGCGACCTCTTTTTCGGGATGCTTGTCCACCAGGTCGATCGGGACCTCTTCCATCCCCCATCCCGCGATTATATATCCCTTGGTCCCTTTTTTGATCTCAACCACTTTGACCGAGCAGACCCTGAGGTCGATCCCCAGAATGCTTTTTTCAGCCATTTGGGGTTATATTATATTAGGTAAAATGTGATGTCAAGGAGAGGTTAACAACTGCCTAGAAGCTTTCACCCCAGCTGGTCTCGGACACTCCCTCCACCGAGCTGCTCCCCCCCGACCCTTCCAGTCCTTGCGGGATCGTCCCCGGGAGCACGGTGGGATCGTAGGTCATATGAACCGAATTTGAAAGATAGCCGATCTGGTTCACCGCCGCCGCGCCCGTGAAGGTGGTCGTGTTAGAAAAACCGAGAGAGTTTGCATATAGAAGGCCGGTGAACTGAGTAGTATTGGATGAATAGACCTCCCCGCTCGGCGCCAGTACGGTCCCCGCGAAGGTGGTGGTGTTGCTGAAAGTGATGTTACCGTAAGAAAAGACCGTAGCCATGGGAGGAACGGCCGAAGTATTGGAAAACGATATGCTTCCTTTGGAGATCAAAGTGAAGTTCGTTCCGACCGAAGCGGAATTGCTGAAGACCGATTGCCCCTTCACGATCACTTCGACATTGCTACCGATCGCCCCGTTGTTGCCGATATTGAAGTCCCCGTTGGTGATCACTAGAGTTCCCGGCCCGACTACGGTCGAATTTTGCCCAATGGTAGCGCTGGTATAATAAAGCGTCTGCCCGCTTAAATTTAAATTTTGGTTCCATAAATTTAGCGAAGAGCTCGCGGAATTGTTGGTCAGCGCCAGCCGCGAATCGTAATACGAGGTGTCGAACTGCGGCGGCGGGACCGGAGTGGAGATGCCCTCCGCCGAATCGACCGAAGCGGAGTTCTGCAAGGTCAGCGAATCGCTGTAAAGGGTTCCGTCCACCAGCGTAGCGCTGTTGCACATGGTCACCGCTCCGTCGTAATAAAAATCACCGTCGATGACGACGTTGTTGGAGATGGTCAGCGACAGCTTGTTAGGATTGCTGGCGTAGATACCGTAGCTGAATGCCCCGGCCAGGCCGCTCCTTTT
>DATJPS010000107.1:0-5220 GCA_035506255.1 Candidatus Omnitrophota bacterium
TGCCAGGTCCGCTAGCGTAAGCTCGAGGTTAATGATGTCGATGTCGCGCTTCGGGTCGACACTGCCTGCTACGTGGACGATGTCGGCGTTCTCAAAACAGCGGACTACGTGGGCGATAGCGTCCACTTCGCGAATGTGGGAGAGGAACTTGTTGCCCAGTCCTTCGCCCTCGGAAGCTCCTTTGACCAGCCCGGCGATGTCGTAGAACTCGATAAAGGTGGGGACCGTTTTTTTTGAGCTGAACATTTTGGTGAGGGTGGTCAGACGCTCGTCCGGCACCTCCACCACGCCCACGTTGGGGTCGATGGTGCAGAAAGGGTAGTTGGAAACGTTCGCTTTGGCGCGCGAAAGCGCGTTGAAGAGCGACGATTTTCCGACGTTGGGCAGACCTACGATGCCGATGGATAGTGCCATTGGATAATTATAGCATAGCGAGCTATCGGGAATATTCAGGGAAAAGATCGAACATCATCCGGTCCTTTTCCCTGACGAGTTCAAGCAGTTCGTCGGTATAATATTTGTCCCGGTCGGCGGGCGTTTTGCGTTCCCGGGTGACGTTGATCTTGCCTTCGCTCAATATAAAGGCGATGTCTTCCTTCTCATATCCGAAACCGGCCAGCGCATCGTGCAGCTCGCGATTCAGGTTTTCCGTGTGCAAGAACCGCACCTCTGCCATATCTTCCCGGAATTTTCCTGAATCAAGATATGAACCGTCCAGCCGGGATATCGCGTTTTTAGGGTCGCGGAAAAAGAACTGGATGAACGAATAGGTTATCATGCCGATGTCCGCCCGCAGCCGCTCATGGTGGACGCGGCTCCTGATGTTGAAAATATTGAAAAAGTGGAGGAATTCGTTGAAGCTCAGGTCGGGGAAAGAGGGGAATCGTTCCTTTATCTCTTTCACTTTATCCGGGGTCTGATGGGCCCAATTGCGGTATTCATAAAAGGAAATATAGTGGTCAAAGGGATCGCGAACGCAGCCCATGACCGGCTTTCCCTTATGTTCGGCCGGTATCTGTTCGTACGTGCCATGCTGGTTCATCACGGTCTCGCCGCCGATCCGCTTGGAATTGGGAAGCATGATCTGTTCGCACGCTGCCGGCCGGCCCCGCAATGCCATTTGACGATGAAGCTTTTTAAGTACCTCTTCCACAAAGCACCCGCCGGTCTTGGGGAAATGAAGGAAAACGAATTTGTCCGTGATGATCATTACTTGTTAATTATACCAAAAACCGGCCCGTGCGGTAACGGCCGGAGGCGCGGCTTGACATCGACCGGTCCGTTCACTTCTTTACTATGATGTCCATGCCGTCAACTTTTAAGAAACGTGCCTTTTCCTTTAGCGCCGGGGAACGCAGCAGGTCTTGCATAAGGGCTTGATCCTTGACGATAAAGATCCATTCTTTATCGATCTTCCCGTCCTTTAGGTCGGCAGACACTTCCCGGGCGTATTTGTTCATCATCGTAAACGGATAACGGGCGAAATAACCGGTATTGATCGTCATTTTATATTCGAGGGCATATAACGCGTACATGTTAAGCTTTTCCATCACTTTATCCTCTTGGGGGAGTGGGGGCAGGATGACGATGTGCCGGTAATGGTCGGGGGCGGTCCGCCAGAAAGAAGAGGTCAGCGGGCTATGATAGACCTTGCCGGGAAAGAACGCCCTTCTTTTCGACAATTCTCCCGACATGTCCCCGATCTGGACGGCCAGCATGAACGCGAGCAGTAACAAAATGTACCGGTTCCTGACCTGGCCCTTGAGCAAGCCGTAAAGAACGGAAAGAACGCATAAGTAGATCAGGTAATATACCGGCCAGAACAGACGACCCGACGCGCGGAGGATCGAAAGCAGGGAGGCTACCTTTGGAGAAAGAGGGATATTAAGCAGGGCAAGGCCGTTGAAATATATTTTATTGCTCAAGGCGAATCCGATCAATATGACACAGGTGAAGATCAGGCCGGGTAAATATTGCTTATACACGCGGTTTGCTGCCTGCCTATCCGATCTGAGCCGGAAAAACAAGGCCAAGATTGCTAACAAGCACAACAGGATGATCATTCCCAGCCCGAGGTATTCGAATCCCACGCCCGCGGCCTGTCCTTTGGATGCGACCGGCAGATCGGGGAGGCCGAACCTCGACCAACCCATCGGGTTGAACAAGGCGTTGAGGTTCATCGAGAAATAACCGAAACTGCCGGTCTCTATGTCCCCGCCGATGTATAACACTCCGACGATCCATCCGACCAGCAACAACGAAACGAACGCGACCGATAATCTAAATAAACTTAAAGAGGGCTTTTTGTCCGCTATCAGGTGGTTCAATTCGAACGCTAGAAAAATGACCAGCACCATGAACAGTATATAAGAATGGACGAGCAGGGCAAGAAGGCAGGCGATCGTCCAGGGCAACGCCGATGAACGGTCGTTCTTGGATTCAAAGAACAGGTATAAGGCCAATAAAATTATCCAGTGACCACTGAGCGCGCAATGCCGGAAAGCCCTGGATATGAATATCGGGCTGAACGTAAAGAACGGAACACATACCAATAAAAGGTACGGGTTCTTTATGAAACGCTTTAGCAGTAAGCCGGCGAATATTCCCTGCAAAGCGAAGCACAGTAATTCCCATAATCCGAAATATTGAAAGTCGGGCGGTAATAATGGTCTTGCCGCCTTGAACAATATGGCAAAGAGGGGTATCGAATCCGTAAAAACTATAGTATTGCCGTAAGGGTAACCGAAGGTGGTGAATTTACCGATGGGGAAAGCCCAGGGATCGGCGCGGTAAAAGCTCCATCCCAGATAATGCTGTGTAAGGTCCGTCCGTGACTTTGCCCAGTCGGTATGCAATGGGTTGAGCGGGGCCGTTCCGTAGATCGCCAGGAAAGAAAATATCCCGATCAGCGCGAATAAAGTGATCTCAAGGACCAGCTTCCAGAATGGATCGAGGTCATTTACAATGCCAGAAAGCTTTTTCCGAGACGTTTCCATAAGGTTTTAATTATAACACAATTGGACCGCGTTCATTATATCGTGTGGCGGTTGGAAAAACAGGCGAAAAAATGATAAAATATGCCCGAATAGCCCCTATGAAGAACATACATTATCACAAGCGAACGATCGGCAGAAAGCACAAGGAAAAAGCGAACGGGCACAAAGGCTGTGCCATCTGGCTGACCGGGCTTTCCGGCTCCGGCAAATCGACCATCGCCAACAAGCTGGAGAAAATGCTCCATAAAAGCGGACATTCCACGATCATTCTTGATGGCGACAACCTCCGGACCGGCATCAATTCCGACCTCGGTTTTTCAAAAAAGGACCGGGCGGAGAACGTCCGCCGGACCGGGGAGATCGCCAGAATGCTGGCCGATAACGGGCAGATCGCCATCGCCTCGCTCATTTCCCCCTTCCGCCGCGACCGCGACCGGGTCCGCTCCCGCATGAAAAAAGGCGATTTTATCGAAGTGCATATTCACTGCGACGCGGAGGTCTGCGAAGCGCGCGATCCCAAGGGGCTTTACCGTAAGGCCCGCTCCGGGAAGATCGGCAACTTTACCGGCATTTCTTCCGGCTACGAGCCTCCTCTAAAGCCCGAAATTTCGCTCGACACCACTCTGGCCGGTCCTATTGAATGCGCCGATGTGATCTATCGCTATCTTAAGCGGCATGGATACGCGGCGGGGAAGCGTTAGCGTGGACCATCTGGATGCGCTCGAAAGCCAGAGCGTATATATCATCCGCGCCGCTTACCGCGAGTTCAAGAACCTCTGCATGCTCTGGTCCATCGGCAAGGACAGTACGGTTCTGCTCCACTTGGCGTGCAAGGCGTTCCTCGGCCACGTGCCGTTCCCCATCGTCCACATCGACACCGGATACAAGATACCAGAGATGATAAAATACCGCGACCGGCTGGCGAAAGAGTACCGCCTCAACATGATCTACGGGGTCAACCGCGAAGCGCTCAGCAAAAAGACGACCTTTGCCGCCGGGACGGTCGATCGGATCAAATGCTGTACTCTTCTCAAGACCGAAGCGTTGAAAAGAACGCTTTCCGGAGAATGGCCAAGGTACAAGTTCGACCACGCGGCGGGAAAGTACCGCCCCGACAAAGACCGGGAGCCGTACACCGGTGTGATCGTGGGGGTGAGGGCGGACGAGGAGGGGAGCCGGTCAAAGGAGCGTTACTTCTCCGCCCGCGACGAAAAGAGCGAGTGGAACATCGGCGACCAGCCGCCGGAGCTGTGGAACCAGTTCAAGACCGACTTCAAGCCTGGCACGCACGTGCGCGTCCATCCTCTGCTGGACTGGACGGAGCTTAACATCTGGGAATACATCGAGCGGGAAAAGATCCCGGTGGTGTCGCTTTACTTCGACCAGGGGGAAGGGAAGCGCTACCGTTCGCTCGGCTGTTATCCCTGCACCACGCCGATCGAATCGCGGTCGAAGAACGTGGGAGAGATCATCGCCGAACTTAAGACCGGCAAGTTGTCCAACATCGCCGAGCGGAGCGGCCGCGCGCAGGACAAGGACGACGGCGGCGGGCTGGAGACATTGAGGCGCGATGGCTACATGTAGGGAACAGCTGAACATCGCCATCGTGGGGCACGTGGACCACGGCAAGAGCACGCTGGTGGGCCGCCTGCTGGCGGACACCGGTTCGCTCCCGGAAGGCAAGCTGGCGCAGGTAAAGGATTCTTGCCGCCGCAATTCAAAAGTGTTCGAGTACGCATATCTGCTGGACGCGCTGAAGGACGAGCAGAAGCAGGGGATCACGATCGATTCGGCCCGCTGCTTCTTTAAGACCAAAAAGCGCGACTACACCATCATCGACGCTCCCGGCCATATCGAGTTTCTAAAGAATATGATCAGCGGCGCTTCGCGCGCCGACGCCGCCCTGCTGCTGATCGACGCGAACGAGGGGATAAAGGAAAATTCCCGCCGCCACGGCTACATGCTTTCGATGCTCGGCATCAAGCAGGTGATAGTGTGCGTGAACAAGATGGACCTGGTGGGCTATAAAAAGCCGGTCTTCGAAGCAGTGCGGAAGGAATACTCGGAATTCCTCGAAAAGACCGGCGTCAAGCCGCGGACCTTCATACCCATCAGCGCGATCAACGGCGACAATATCGCCGCGCCTTCTAAAAAAATGGGATGGTATAAGGGGTTGCCGGTGCTGGCGGCGGTCGATTCGTTCTCCCGCGCCCGCACGCTGGAG
>DATJPS010000108.1:0-9302 GCA_035506255.1 Candidatus Omnitrophota bacterium
ATTATACGATAAGTCAGCGCCAATCCCAAACCGGTGCCGCGTTCTTTTGTGGTAAAGAAGGGGTCGAATATCTTCCCCACGTCCTCCTCCGCGATCCCCTCCCCGCTATCCGATATCTCTATCCAGATCATATCTTTTCCCGCTTCCCCTTTAGCCCTATCGCTTATAACCTTCAACTCCCCTCCCGTTCTCATGGCATCGATCGCGTTGAGGATCAGGTTCATGAACGCCTGGGTCAGCTGCTCGGGGTCGCCTTCTGTCGCCATTCCCGACGGAAGCTCGGCCGATATCTTTATGTTCTTCTTCCGGCAATCCGCCTCGACCAGTTTGATGATATCGCCGATCACTTTGCCAAGATCGACCGCGACCGTCGCGAACCTGGCCGGCCGGCCGATCCGCAGGAGCGACTCGATGATCGAGTTGATCCGATCGAGCTGGCGGGGAACGATCTCCGTGTATTTGGCGAGGAATTCCGGGTCGTCCAGGTTATCCGGAAGTATCTGCGTCATCCCCTTGATCGAGGCGAGAGGGTTCTTGATCTCGTGCGCCAGCCCGGCCGACATGGTGCCGAGCGAAGCGAGCTTTTCCGATTGCAGCAGGTCGCGGTACAGCTTTAGATTTTCGGCCGAAAGGTTATCGATCGTCCGCTGATAGTAATAACTGCCGCGAAAAAAGATCCGGTCGACCAGCGATTGGATATAACGCCGGGCCGGTTCGATCGTTACCACCCCGGCAAAGATCAAAACAACCGTAGCCAGGATCGAATTCCAGCCGGTGATCGACTGGAACGCTTCCTTGAACAGGAATACCAGAAAAGTATAAAGCCCGGTGAACAGGAGCGTTAAGGCCGAATAAACGATGCTTCCCCGGATCACCAGCCGGATATCGAGCAGATGATGCTTGAGGATGGCATAGACCGCGATCACAATATACGCCGGGACAAAGAAATGGGCGAGCGAAGGGAACCCGAGGTTGAACACCGGGAAGAACGCGGTCGCGCCGCCGCCGAACCCAACCGCCGCCGCCAGAATGATATAAAGTATCTGGTTGCGCCGTTCGCCGAAAGAACTGCCCGCTCCGGCGATCAACTTGCGGATCCCGACCGCCACGCAGCCGATCAGGAATAGCGCGAAGGGAATGTAAACCGGGCCGGGGACCGGATAATATCTGTACGCTCCCTTCGCCGCCACGTCCGCTACCATTAAAGGAGTAAAAAGATCGGCGGCCAGTAAAATAGCGGCGATCGTAAGATCGGTGGTCAGTAGTTTCACATCGTTCTTCAGATCGTCCAGGAAAGAGGAAACAAAAAGTAAGTAGAACGCGGGAATGAGGATCGCTCCCGCCAGATTGATCCGGGTCCAGAATATAACCGAGGCTTTGTCGGGGACCAGCTCTCCTGCCGCCTGGGCCAGGCACCAGGTACCCACCGCCAGCGTAAAAAGCGCCAGCGACCCGTTCGCCGCTTTGCTCCTCCCCTGCAGGTAAACGACGGCCCCCAGGACGATGCTCGCTGATCCGGTGGCGATAAGCGACCAGACATAAAAAGACATCGGTTAATTTTAGCACAGGTGATGCTATAATTACGGGCGTGGCTGTAAAAGAAAAACCGGGCATACTCATAGTGGACGATGAACCCGACATGCGGGAGACCCTCCGCTCGATACTCAAGAAAAGCTATTCCCCTTCTATGGCCGAATCCGGTCGTGCCGGCGTGGCGGCGGTAAAGAAAGGGAACTTCGACCTTGTTCTGCTCGACCTAAGGATGCCTGACCTCGACGGCATCGCCGCGTTAAAGGAGATCAAAGAGATCGATCCGCTGCTGCCGGTGATAATCGTTACCGCCAGCAAAGAATTAAAACCGGCGGTGGAGGCAATGAAGGCAGGGGCGGAAGACTTTATCACTAAGCCGTTCGAGGTCGATGAGTTGCTGGCCGTCGTCGACAAGTCGCTCGAGAAAAGATCGCTCCGGATGGAGAACCGCGCCTTGCGGGAGATCATCAGCGACGGGGAAAAGTTCGGCGACCTGATCGGACGCAGCGACCGGATCAAAAGAACGATGTCGCTCATCTCTACCGCCGCCAAGACCGACAGCACCGTGTTGACCACCGGCGAATCGGGGACCGGTAAAGAGGTGGCGGCCAAAGCGCTCCATAAACTGAGCGGGCGGGCCGATCGGGCGTTCATCGCGCTCAATTGCGCCGCCATTCCCGAGAACCTGATCGAGTCCGAACTGTTCGGGCACGAACGGGGAGCGTTCACCGGAGCGCTGGAGCGAAGGATCGGAAAATTCGAGCTGGCCGACGGCGGGACCATCTTTTTGGACGAGATCGGCTGCATGAGCATGCCAATGCAGGCCAAACTGCTCCGCGTACTGGAAGACCGGAAGATCGATCGCGTTGGCGGGACTGCTACGATCCCGGTCGACGTAAGGATAATCTCCGCCACCAACATCAATTTCAAGAAAGCGATCGCGGAAGGGAAGTTCCGGGAAGACCTCTATTACCGGCTCAACGTGATCCCGATCGAGATGCCCGCCCTGCGCGAACGCCGGGAAGATATCCCGCTATTCATTTCTTATTTTATCGAAAAGTACAATCAGGACATGAACCGGGAAATAAAGGGGCTGAGCAAAACAGCGCAGGACTTGCTCCTGAATTATGATTATCCCGGGAATGTCCGGGAACTGAAGAACATCATCGAGCGAGCGGTCGCGCTCACGCCCGGCAGCCAGATCGGGACCGAAGTCTTGATCGGCCTCAGCGCCGCGCCCGAAGCCGCGCTGCCGTCAGGCGATGTAAGCCTCAAGGACGCCTGCGATGATTTCGAGAAAAAGTTCATTCTGGAAGCGCTGCAGAAGAACGGCGGCAGCCAGACCCGCACCGCCCAGAAGCTCAATGTCGCCCGCACCACGCTCACCTCGAAAATAAAAGCGCTGGGGATCGGCCCGGCAAATGATTGATGTCTCTCTTTCAGCCTGCCGGGATTACGATGAATCCCGCGTACTCGAAGCTATAACAAGGTCGGTCGACCTGCTCGGCGGCATGAAATATTTCGTGAAGCCGGGGCAAAAGGTACTGCTCAAGGTCAATATGCTGGGCGCCAATCCTCCCGAAAAAGGGGTCACTACCCATCCTTCGATATTGAAAGCGGTGATCGAGCTGGTAAAGCAGGCGGGCGGGATACCGGTCGTCGGCGACAGCCCCGGGTACGGTAATCCCCAAAAAGCTTTTGAGGTTTGCGGCTTCAAGGCGGTTTGCGACCGCGCCGGGGCCGCGACCGACGCCTTCAAGGAACAAGCCAAATTAAAACTTGCCGAAGGCGGAATGCTCGGTTCATTCACCGTCGCCAGGGCGGCGCTCGAAGCCGATGTCATCATCAATCTTCCCAAACTGAAGACCCATACGCTTACCGGCGTCACCGCCGCCACCAAGAACATGTTCGGCTGTATCCCCGGTCTTTTAAAGAGCGAATGGCACGTAAAATTGTCCGATCGTGATTCTTTTTCGAAAATGCTGCTGGAATTGAGAACGGCCCTTAAACCGGCGCTTTCGATCGTGGACGCGGTGATGGCAATGGAAGGGCCGGGCGGGCCGGCGGCGGGACCTCTGCGGAACATCGGACTGATCGCCGCTTCCACCGATACGCAGGCGCTGGACCATACCCTCTTCCGCGTGCTGAACATCGATCCCGCGACCATCCCGACCATTTCGAACGATCCGGAATTCGATCCTGCCCGGATAAACGTGGTCGGCGAAAAGGTCGAAGCCCATGTTTGCACGGACTTTGATAAGATCGTCCTGCCAAACCGCTCGGCATTTCCCGGTCCGGTCTTTGTCCAAAAGCTCGCGAAGGACCTGCTGGCCGAAAAGCCGGTGCTGGTAAGGTCCAAATGCACCCATTGCCGGGCGTGCGGCCGGGTCTGCCACTCAAAAGCCATTTTCTTCCCTTCAGATATCCCTTGTTTCGATTACGGCAAGTGCATTCGTTGTTTTTGCTGCGCGGAAATGTGCCCGTCCAAGGCGATCGAGGTGAGGCGGGGCTGGTTGGGAAAATTACTTCTGCGCCTGGCCCGTTAATTCCTTTATAAGACTTTCTTTCTTCAACTGCTTGAGCGCTTTTATCACCTGCCGTCGGTTCTTTTCCAGGTACGGTTGGAGCAGCGCTTTCTGGAACGCCCGCTCCTCCCCTTTCGGCACATGGACCGGCTTGCCGGTGAACGGATCGAGGCCGGTATAATACATGCAGGTGGAGACGGTCATCGGCGTGGGGGTAAAATTTTGCACCTGTTCTATCCGGATGCCGTTCTTCTTCATAAAGAGCGCCAGTTCCAGCGCATGGTTAAGCGTGCTGCCAGGATGGGAAGCGATGAAATACGGGACCAGGAAATACTTCCGGTCGTGTTTTTTTAAGAGTTTTTCGAACTTATCCTTGAATTCCAGGAACTTTTCGATTTTTGGCTTACCCATCATCAACAGGACTTCCTCGCAAATATGCTCGGGGGCAACGCTCAGCTGGCCGCCCACATGGTAGCGCACCAGCTCGTCCAGGTATTCCTCGTCGCGCAGCGCCAGGTCGTAGCGGATACCCGATCCGATGAACAGATGCTTAACGCCGGGAATGCCGCGTACCTGCCTTAACAGCTCGAGCGAAGGCTTGAGCGAAGAGTTAAGGTCGGGGCAGACCGTGGGATGGATACAGCTGGCGCGCGTGCACCCCCCTTCTCGGGAACAGCTCATTCCGAACATGTTCGCGGTCGGTCCGCCGACATCGAGGATGCTCCCCTTGAAGTCCGGCTGTTTAACGATGACCTCCTTGATCTCTTTCTTGATCGAATCAAGGCTGCGGCTGGCGATATATTTTCCCTGATGCTGCGATATGGCGCAGAACGAGCAGCCGCCGAAGCAGCCGCGGTGGGAAACGGTCGAGAACTTGACGAATCCCCAGGCCGGAAGCTTCTTTCCTTTATACATCGGATGGGGTGCGCGCATGAACGGGAGAGTAAAAATGGAATCGAGCTCTTTCCCGGTCAGGTTCTCCGGCGGGGAAACGACCAGATAGCGTCCCTGGCACGGCTGGATGATGGTCCGAGGGTCTTTCTTCCGCCCTTCAAGATAATAAAGTTTGAACGCTTCCGCGTATTTCTTCTTGTCCGCCGCAACATCTTCATAGCCCGGCAGGATGAGAGCGTCCTTGTATTTTGAGATGTCCTTTTCGATGATCGCCAGGTTAGGGACTCCGTTTGCTGCTTTTTGTTCTAAGCTTTCCGCCAACTTTAATATCCCTTTCTCTGCCATCCCGTATACCAGATAATCTGCCTTGGCGTCAAATATTAGGGCGCGGCGGACCTTGTCGTCCCAGTAATCATAATGCGCGAACCGTCGCAAGCTCGCCTCCACCCCTCCCAGCACCACCGGAACCCCGGGGAAAAGCTGTTTGATCCGGTTGGTATAAACGATCGTCGCCCGGTCGGGGCGGTGTCCGGCCTCGCCATCCGGGGAATACATGTCGTCCCGTCTTATTTTTTTGTCGGCGGTATAGTTGGCGACCATCGAATCGAGGTTCCCGGCGGTCACGCCGAAGAAAAGCCGCGGTCTTCCCAGGCGCAGGAAGTCATCGTCCTTTTTAATGTCCGGTTGGGCAATGATGCCGACGGCGAAGCCGTGGGACTCCAGGTAGCGCGCGATCAGTACCGGACCGAAGCTGGGGTGATCGATGTAAGCGTCGCCGGAAACGATGATTATATCCAGCTGCTCGATATTGCGTCTGTCGAGATCGGCCTTGGTGGTAGGGAGGAATTGAGGCATCTAATTAAGAAGGAGCTTGGCCTTGATCTCAGGGATCTTCTTTTCGGCCGCTTCCTCCCCTGCTTTTATCAACCGTTTCGACTTGTCGACATCGATATGCCAGATGTCCTCCGGTATCTCGGGTTCTATCAGGACGTTCGCCGCCTTCCGGTCCGCTTCCGACATTTTCCTTACCATTATGTCATAAGCCCGGCCGATGACCTGGAACGGGTTGTCCGGTTCGCTTTTTCTCTTGCCTCCAGGTACCACGTCGACCGCGATCACAAAATCGGCCCCCATTCCCTTAACGATCGAGGTCGGGAGGTTATGCACGATCCCGCCGTCGAATAAAAGCTTGCCGCCCACGGGCGTCGGCTGGAAAAATCCCGGGAACGCGCAAGAGGTCGCCACCGCCGGCGCCACTTTCCCCTCGTCTATCACCACTTCGTCGCCGGTGAAAATATCGGTACAGGCAACGGCAAAAGGAATGGCAAGCTCGTTGAACTTCTTGTCGCCGATATTCTGCACCACGAATTTCTTGATCTCGTCGTTGGCAAGGGGTCCGTGCTTGCCAAAAGCGATGCGCATGAACGTGAACCAGCTCATTTTAAGCGAATTCACTTCCATGATCTCCGGTCCCATTCCGGCCGCGAACAGGCTGCCGACCAATGCGCCCGAACTGACGCCTGCTATATAATCTACCGGTATATTATGTTTTTTTAGTACTTTGAGGACGCCGATGTGGGCGATGCCGCGCGCCGCCCCGCCCGAAAGTGCGAGCCCGACCTTCTTTTTAAAAAATCTCTGGAATATATCTAGGAGGGACACTACAATTTTACGACGGTCGCCCCGGAGATCCCTTCGATCTTGAGCAATCCCTTGAGGGACGCGTCCGGAACATCGCCGTCGACATTGAGTACCATCACCGCCGCCTCATCCACTTTTATCCTGCCCACGTCCATACTGGCGATGTTGATATTGCTCTGCCCGAGGAAGGTCCCGACCTTGCCGATCATGCCGGGTTTGTCGATATTATTGATGATGAGCATGTAGCCGGTGGGGTTGGCGTCGATGCGAAAACCGTCTATCGAGACCAGCCGGTCGCCCAGCTTCTCGAAGATCGTGCCGCCCACTTCGCGCTCGCCCTTTTCGGTCGCGATCTTTACCGAGATCAGGGAAGCGAAGTCCCGGGCTTCGTTGTTCTTGGCTTCCACGATGTCGATCCCGCGCTCCTTGGCGATCAGCGGCGCATTGACGAAATTCACTTTCACGTCCATGATCGGCTCCAGCAGCCCCTTCATCACTACCGTAGTGAGCGGGGAGATGTTAAACTCCGCCACTTCGCCGGAATATTCGACCGTTACCTTGCTGACCGCGCCTTTTACCACCTGCGCCGCCAGCTTGCCCAGCTTTTCGGCAATGCTCATGTACGGGCGCACCGGCGCGATCAGTTCCGGCTTCATGCTCGGGATGTTGACCGCGGAGCGGGCCGCCCCGCCCTTGAGCACCTCGATGATCTGTTCCACTACGTCGATCGCCACATTGACCTGCGCCTCCACCGTCGAGGCTCCCAGGTGCGGCGTGACCACGATATTGTCCAGTTCGAACAGCGGCGACGATTCGGTCGGCTCCTTCTCGAAGACGTCGAGCGCGGCGCCTGCGACCTGCCCGCTCTTCAGCGCGTCGCACAGGTCCTTCTCGTTAACGATCCCGCCGCGCGCCACGTTGACCAGCCGCACGCCTTTCTTCATCGTCTTGATGCTTTCGGCGTTGACCAGGTTGAGCGTTTCCTTTGTCTTGGGGACATGAAAAGTGATGAAGTCGGCGTTCTTGAAAATAGTGGCAATGTCGGTCAGCTTTACTCCCAGGCTCTTGGCGTATTCTTCGGTAACGAACGGGTCGTAGCCGAGTACGTTCATTCCCATGCCTATCGCGTACGATGCGACCCGGCGTCCGATCTTTCCCAACCCCACCACGCCGAGCGTTTTATTGAGGACTTCCACTCCTTTGAAAGATTTCTTATCCCACACGCCGGTCTTGAGCTTGCCGTGCGCCTGCGGGATCATGCGCGCCATGGAAAGAAGCATTGCCCAGGTATGTTCGGCGGCGGCCACGGTGTTCCCTTCGGGTGAATTGACCACGATCACGCCGTTCTTTGACGCGGTGGGAAGATCCACATTGTCGACTCCAACTCCGGCGCGGCCGATGATCTTAAGATTTTTCCCGGCTTCAATGATCTTGGGGGTTACCTTTGTCTCGGACCTCACGATGAGCGCGTCGTATTGGGGTATGATCTTTATCAGTTCGTCTTCCGGCAGGCCGGTCTTCATGTCGGCCTCGAATCCAGCGTCGCGGAGCATCTTTAAACCGACTTCGGCGATCTTGTCAGAGGCAAGTACTTTCATATGGGTTATTTCCTTGACTTATTTTATCAAAAAAACAGGTTCAAATCAACCGCGGTCACGGGATCCAGCCGGGCAGCCAATTAAGACAGTTAAGGTATACCGGTGGTATCGCGAATCCGTAAATGACGGGGGAAAAAGCCAGGAACAGGACGAATACCAGCACCAGATATACTGGGACCAGTATCTTACCGTAGCGGTCGTCCAGCCAGCGGTCGAGCAGCGCCGCCAAACCGGCAAGGAAGAACGGTACCGAGGGGAGGAAATAATAGAACAGCATATTGCCGGCGTTGACCACGTACAGCTTCCCCAGCGCCTCGTATATCGCCCAGGGGAGATACGACCCGAAAAACCCGATCATCACGAACAGGTATGGGAGGGTGAGATCTTTCCCGTTGGCAAAGCGGTTAATTAGGAACAGCATAACCGGAATGATCGGCCAGTATACGGCCGGGTTGCCGATCGCGATCACCGCCTGGACCAGCCCCGCCCCCATTTGCGTAAAGAACAGAGGGGTCGATCTCAACAGGAGCGGCCACCCCAACGGTGAAGCGCCGCTCATTTTGTGGTACGCCAGTATCCCGCGATAAACGAGGTCGTTGGCGCCGTATTTTATCCACGAAAATGCGTTGAGCCCGGCCGAAAGGTCAAGGTAAAGCAGCGCGGCGACGCACAGCAGCGCCGGATAAACGACCAGCCGGATCATCCCTTTTGAGATCCTTTTAGGGTCCTTACTGCAGGACAGGTAAATGACCAGCCCCGCCAGTATGCTGAAAGCCGCCGTCCATTGGGTCGACAGCGCCAGACCGAAGAAAGTCCCGGACAGCAACAGCCCCTCCGAGATCTCATGTTCCAGACTTTGGGCCAGAAAATAGAACGCGGTGATCAGGAAAAAGAAAAGGTAGATATCCACCAGCGCCACCCGCGAAAGCGCGAGGTGCAGGAAGTCGATCGAAAGCAGAAGCGACGCGATCAGCGCCGCTCTGGAGGAGAAAAGTTTATTTACCAGCAGATAGAACACGGCCACCGACAGCGCCCCGAACAGCGCCGAAAAGAATCGCCAGCCGAGATAGTTGAACCCGAACATCTGGATGCCGTACTGCATGAACATCAACGG
>DATJPS010000109.1:0-27927 GCA_035506255.1 Candidatus Omnitrophota bacterium
GAACGGTCCGGAGATCACGCGCACCGTTTCGCCCTTCTCGAACGCGACCTCGAGCTTTTCTTTCTTCATGCCGATCTGCTTGAGCACCCGCTGCATTTCGCGGTCCGATACCGGCGTCGGCTTTACTTTGGTGCCGATGAAGCGTGCTACCCCCGGCGATTGCCGGATCGCGTACCACGATTCGTCGTCCAGTTCCATCTCGATGAAAACATAGCCCGGGAACATCTTTTTCTTTTTCTCGATCTTCCGGGCCCCTCTGACCTCGACCGTCTCTTCTTCCGGCACCAGGATCTGGTGGATCTTGCTGCGCATCCCGATCTGGTCGATATTACGCTCCACCGCTTCTTTGACCTGGTCTTCCTGCCCGGAATAGGTCTGGATCACGTACCATCTTTTTTCGGCTTTTTTTGGCGCCGGAGAAAGGTTTTCTTCCTTCGCCTCATCTACGACCGGAACCTCTTCCACCGATTCGATCGCTTCCGGTTGTGCGGCTTCCGCGGGCTGGCTTTCCGCCGCCTCGATTGCCGGAACTTCTTCCGGCTTAGGATCTTCCCCGGCCGGATCAATATTCATGTTTTCTTTGTTTTCTTCTTCAACCATTAAGCTGACCTGGACAAAAATAGGAACATTTTCGCCAGCCCCCAATCCAGAAGCATTACCGCTACCGCCAATACGATCACGATCAGCAGAACGATCACGGTCGCGGCGGTAACATACTGGCGGCCCGGCCAGGTAACCTTCCTGACCTCCGCTCTTGTTTCCTTTATATAGTCAATGATCTTGTTCTTAATATCTTTCATCTGTCAACCCGACCAAAAGTGGCAGGCCAGACAGGAGTCGAACCTGCAACCCCCGGTTTTGGAGACCGGTGCTCTGCCAATTGAGCTACTGGCCTATGCCGCATCGTCAGTTCAGCAGCTCTCCCGCGGAGCCAAAGACGCTCGAAGGAGAACTACTTTTCCTCCTTATGGGGCGTTGTGGCCCGACAAAACTTGCAGTATTTGTTGAGCTCCAGGCGCCCGGTCGTCTTCTTCTTGTTTTTCATGGTCGTGTAATTGCGCCTTTTGCATTTTGTACACGCCAAAGTTATAATTTCTCTCATAAAAAATAAAAGTGAGGAGGCACAATATCTCCCCCTCTTCCAAAATCGCTACTTTTTGGTTATTTTGTCGATGTAACCGAGGATGCAGACCTTAATTGCAGCCCCAGGCAGACCAGACAAAGGAATTATAACTTACACTCTTGCATCCTGTCAAGCGGAATTTTTATTTGTAATTCATTTCGCGATTTGCTAGAATGAACTGGCCGAAAACAAAAGATGTCGGAAAGGGGTAAACAATGTCTGAATCGAATGTGATCCTGCCCGCGCTCCGGTCCATAGAAATGAACCTGCTCTGGTTCGTGCTCGGCTCCGCCCTGATCGCCCTCGCCTATGGCGTGTACATCGCCTGGAAGGTGCTCAAAGCGCCACAGGGATCGAAGGAAATGGTGGAAGTGGCCCAGGCCATCCAGGAGGGGTCGGCCGCCTATCTCTCCCGCCAGTTCAAAGTGATGGGGATCTTCATCGCCATCATTGCCGTTCTCCTATACATAATATATGCGCCGCTTTATCCAGGCAATGTGGTACTGCCGCTCGGCATCTCGATCGCCTTTCTGCTCGGTTCTTTCGCCTCGGCCGGTGCCGGCTATGTAGGGATGAGCCTCGCGGTCCGGGCCAATGTCCGGGTCGCCAACGCCGCTCTGACCAGCTTCAAGAATGCGCTTGAGATCGCGTTCCAGGCCGGTTCTGTTTCCGGCATGTTCACCGTCGGGCTCGGGCTCCTCGGCGCCACCATCATCTTCCTGATCTTCGGCCAGGACGCGATGAAGGTCCTGGTCGGATTCGGCTTCGGCGGATGTCTGGTCGCGCTCTTCATGAGGATCGGCGGCGGTATCTACACTAAAGCGGCCGATGTCGGCGCGGACCTGGTAGGCAAGGTTGAAAAGAACATTCCCGAGGACGATCCCCGCAACGCGGCGGTGATCGCGGACAACGTCGGCGACAACGTCGGCGACTGCGCCGGTATGGCGGCGGACGTTTTCGAAAGCTACGAAGTGACGCTGGTCGCGGCGATCATCCTGGGAGCGGCGACCATGGCCGACAAAGGATTCGCGGCCATTTACGGCGCGGCGGCGGGCCTGATGGCGCTCAAGCTCATCATTTATCCCCTGCTCGTCCGGTCGGTCGGCGTTTTCGCCTCCATCATCGGCACGCTCTCGGTAAGAGGGAAGGATTCGCAAGAGATCGGCGACCCGATGAAGCCGATCAACTTCGGTTTCTGGATCGCAGCGATCGTTTCCATCATCGGCTTCATGACCGTGAACTTCTATTATCTTAAGGATCCCAAGACCGGCGCGCCCGACTGGCGCTTCTCTCTCGCCACCTTCGTCGGCATCGTGCTGGCGGTGGTGATCGAACAGATAACCAATTACTACACCCATACCGAACACGCGCCGGTAAAAGAGACTTCGTACGCTTCCAAGACCGGGCCCGCCACCATCATCCTGACCGGTTTCGGCCTGGCGCAGGAATCGTCGGTCTGGTCGATCCTCGCGATCGCGGCCACGATCTTCGCATCTTATACGATCTTCGGCGGCAACATCGCGCTTTCCGCGTACGGTGTTGCGCTGGCCGGCCTCGGTCTTTTGACCACCACCGGCTTTATCCTTGCGATGGACACCTTCGGCCCGATCTCTGACAACGCCAACGGCGTGTTCGAGATGTCCGGAGCGCTCAAGGGCAAAGGGAGCCGCGCGGAAGAGATCGTCAGCCGCCTTGACGCGGTCGGCAACACCACCAAGGCGCTCACCAAAGGCTTCGCCATCGCCACTGCGGTGATCGCGGCGATCGCCCTGTTCCGTTCGTTCATCACCGAGGGCGGATTGGTCGCCACCGGCATCCAGATCAACGAGACCAACGTCTTCATCGGCCTGCTGATCGGCGGCGCGGTGCCGTTCCTCTTCTCCTCGTTCCTGATCAAAGCGGTCAGCAAGGCCGCGTTCTTCGTGGTGGAGGAAGTGCGCCGGCAGTTCCGCGAGATCCCCGGCATCATGGAGAAAAAGAACAAGCCCGAATACTTCAAGTGCGTCGACATCGTCACCACCGCCGCCCAGAAAGAACTGATCGGCCCCGCGATCCTAGCGGTCTTTACCCCGGTCGCGGTCGGATTTTCGTTCGGCATCGCGGCGCTGGGCGGATACCTGGTGGGAACGATCCTGGTCGGCCAGCTGCTAGCGGTACTGCTCGCCAACTCCGGCGCGATCTGGGATAACGCCAAGAAAGCGATCGAGCTCGGGCTGCATGGCGGCAAGGGAAGCGAATCGCACAAAGCTTCGGTGATCGGTGATACGGTAGGCGATCCTTTCAAGGATACCGCCGGCCCGGCGATCAACCCGCTGATCAAGGTCATGAACCTGGTCGCGATCATTATTACGCCGCTCATCCTCAGGGATTTCCCGATCGAGGTAAAGGCGCCGATCGTCGCGGTCTGCGTCATCCTTATCATCACGGCGACCTGGTTGAACAAAAGAGGGAGCATTACCGGGGAAGAATGACCGGCTCCCGGGAGGGCCCGCTTGGAGGACGAATTCGCCCGTCTTCGGGCAGAAATGGTAGAGCATCAATTGAAAGGACGCGGGATCGCTGATCCCCGCGTCCTTTCTGCTATGGGGGAAATACCCCGCCACCTGTTCATTCCTCCGCCCCTCCGCACTTCCGCTTACGATGACTCAGCTCTGCCGATCGGTGATGGACAGACCATTTCCCAGCCGTACATGGTAGCGGCAATGACCGAAAAGCTGGAGCTCAAAGCCGGAGAGAGATCGCTTGAGATCGGGACCGGCTCCGGCTACCAGGCGGCATTGCTGGCGGAATTATCCAAAAAAGTGGTAACGGTCGAACGGCTTACCGCTTTATCTTCTGCCGCAGAAAAGCGGCTGAAATGGCTGGGCTACGAAAACATAATCTTTGCGGTCGGCGACGGGACCGAAGGCTGGCGGGCGGAAGCGCCGTATGACGCGATCATCGTTACCGCCGCCTGCCCCGATATCCCGCCGCCCCTGGTCGAACAGTTGAAAGAAGGGGGGAGACTGGTACTACCGGTCGGCGACCGGTTCATCCAGACCCTCACCCTCGTCCGGAAAAAGACGGGGAAAATATCGGTCGAAGGTTCGTTCGGCTGCGTCTTCGTCCCGCTGATCGGCAAGTACGGCTTTCCCGATTGATATTGCGCCCCCGTCTTTTATATGGTAAAATCCATAGGTCATGTCTGAAGAAGCATTCGAAGCCACAAAAATAGAATCTACCAAAGGCAAATCCGAATCCTCCGAAGTCGACGCCCTGATCGCGGGCGCGCTGGCGGAACTCGGCTCCAAGCCGAAAGAAGAAGAAAAGACCGGAAAAGAGCTTAAAGCGACGCCGATACCGATCTCTGCGGTCCGCGTAAAACCGGAACCTAAACCGGCCGCGGAAGCGCCGATAAAGGAACCCCCGGTAATTGAAAAGAAAGAACCGTCGCTGGAGGACGAGCTCAAACGGTTCTCCACCGGCGCGCTGATCGTCGGCACCATCGTCAAGATCGATCCTTCCGGCGCGCTGGTAGACATCGGCTACAAATCGGACGGCTTCATCGCCCCGCAGGAGCTCGGCACCGGGCTCAAGATCGGCGACAAGGTGGAAGCGGTCATCGAAAAGTTGGAGAGCAAGGAAGGGTACGTCCTGCTTTCAAAAGAAAAAGCCGATTACGAGATCCGCTGGAAGAGCGCGCAGGAAGCGCTTAAATCGAAAAAAGTGATGCAGGCCAAGGTGATCAACGCCGTCAATGGAGGCCTGGTGGCCGAATGCGAAGGGATCCGCGGTTTCATACCCGCCTCCCAGGTCAACCGCTCCTCCCCCGACCTGCAGCTGAAGGATTTCGTGGGCAAGACCCTGCCGGTTAAGGTTATCGAGGCCAACCGCCGCCAGGGGAAGATCATCCTCTCCCATAAGCTCGGTTCGATCGAGAGCGACCGAATGCAGGCGAGCAAAATCTTCGACGAGCTGGAAGTCGGGCAGGTCCGCCACGGTAAAGTGACCAGCCTGAAGAGCTTCGGCGCGTTCGTGGACATCAACGGCGTCGAAGGGCTCATCCACCTGACCGAACTTTCCTGGAAAAGGGTCAAGCATCCGTCCGAAGTGTTGAAGTCCGGCCAGGAGATCGACGTTTTTATTCTCGGCGTAGACAAGGTCAACCGCAAACTTTCGCTCGGATTAAAAGAGCTGCAGCCCGATCCCTGGGCCCAAGTATCGGCCAAGTACCGCGTCGGCCAGGTCGTGAAGGTTAAGATCCTCCGGCTGGTGAAGTTCGGCGCCTTTGCCGAGATCGAGGAAGGGCTGGAGGGCCTGATCCACATCTCCGAGCTCTCGTCCAACAAGGTCAACAGCCCGGAGGAAGCGGTAAAACCCGGCGATATGGTGGAGGCGAAAATATTGAGGATCCTCCCGGAAGAGCAGAGGATCGGCCTTTCCATCCGTGAGGCGCAATTCTCGAAGCAAAAGGCGGAGAAGGAAGCGATCAAGCAGGAAGAGAACAAGATCACCATCGGCGACATCATCGCGGTCAAAGAAAAACAAAAAGCGGAACGGGAAGCGGAGCTGGCCGAAGAGAGCGAGAACGTCGAAGAGGAAAAAGAAGAAGTAGCGGAAGGAACGCAGCAGGACCAGGGATTGACATGAGCTTCGTCGGCAAGCTGGATGCGGCCGCCGAAAAGAACCAGAGCCGCCTTTGTATCGGACTCGATATCGATCTAAAAAAATTACCCCGAACCATCCTCGACTCTTCCGACCCGATCTTCAACTTCAACAAAGAAATAATCGATCGTACGATCGATCTGGTCTGTGCCTATAAACCTAACATCGCTTTTTACGAAGCTTACGGGATCTATGGATTGCAGGCCCTGGTCCGGACGATCGAATACATCAATCAGAGCTCCGGCGTGCCGGTGATACTGGATGCAAAGCGCGGGGATGTGGGCCACACCGCCGCCGCTTATGCCAAGGCGATCTTCGAGATCTACAAGGCCGACGCCACCACCGTCAACCCGTACATGGGGCACGATTCGGTCGAGCCGTTCATCAATTACCACAGTAAAGGGATCTTCGTCCTTTGTCTCACTTCGAACATCGGCTTCAAGGATTTTCAGGCGGCCGACGGCCGGGAGCCGCTCTACCTTTCGGTCGCGCGCCACGTCAAGGAATGGAACCACTTCGGCAATTGCGGCGTGGTAGTGGGAGCGACCTCGTCCAACGAGCTCAAGCAGATCAAGGGGATCGTCGGCGACATGCCGATCCTGATCCCGGGCGTGGGGGCGCAGGGAGGAGACCTCAAGGGATCGGCGCAATACGGCGGCAGGAGGGGGATCATCAACGCCAGCCGCAGCATCATCTATGCCCCCGACCCGCGGGCCGAAGCGCAAAAGCTCCGCGACGAGATCAACAGCTTCTCCAAGCTCAACTGATGCTAAAGATCGGCCCTTACCGCCTGCCGTCCAATGTACTGCTCTCCCCGCTTTCTGGCATTTCCGACCTTTCGTTCCGGCTGATCTGCCGGGAATTCGGCGCGGCGTTCTGTTATTTCGAAATGATCGACTGCAACGCGCTGCTGCACGGGCCGAATTCGCCGAAAGTAAAAGAGATCCTCAGCACGAACGACGATGATTCGCCGATCGCGGCCCAGCTTCTTGGTTCGACCCCGGACCAGATGCTGAAAGCGGCACAGGTATTGATCGAAAAAGCCAAAAAGATAAAATATCTGGAGGTCAACGCCGCCTGCCCCGCCAAGAAAGTGTCGAAAAAGAAAGCGGGCGCGTATCTATTAAAGGACCCGGATACTTTATCCGCGATCATTCGCCGCCTCTCTTCCGAGCTCGACCTGCCGGTGACGGTGAAACTGAGGATCGGCTATGACCGTTACGACCGCCATGAGTTCATCGAATCGGTAAAAGGATGCGAAATCGCGGGCGCTTCCGCGCTCTTTATCCACGGCCGCACGCGCAAGCAGGGTTATTCGGGCGAGATCAATTACGGCGCCATCCGGGAAGCGAAAGAAGCAGTAGGCATTCCCGTTCTCGGTTCCGGCGATCTTTTGGATAAAGCTTCTATCGAAAAGATGTTCAATTTGGCGGGTTGCGACGGGATCGCGGTCGCGCGCGGCGCGATGGGGAATCCGTGGATATTCAAAGGGGTCGACCCGGCTGAGGTCGAATTATCCGAAAGGATATCGGTCCTTAAAAGACATTTGTTTTATATGAAAAAATACCGTTTCACCGGGCATCACCAGAACATCGGCATCATGCGGAAGATCGCCATACTGTACTTGAGCTCGGTGCCGAACGCGGCGGAGATGCGTTCGCATCTTTCAAAAGCGAAGGATCGCGATGAACTGCTCGCAGCGATCGATCTAGCGCCGCGGATAGCGGGCTGAAATGGTCGTGCTGATCCCGCCCCTCGGCATGAAGTCACCGGTCACCACTGCCCACTCCGGCTTGCACGCCGCGACCATATCATCCAGGATCCGGTTGACCGCGTTCTCGTTGAAAATGCCGAGGTTGCGGTAAGCCAGCAGGTACATCTTGAGCGACTTGAGCTCCAGGCAACTCTTTTTCGGCATATAATGGATGATGATCTTGCCGAAATCCGGGAGCCCGGATCTGGGGCAGATGGAAGTGAATTCCGGGACCTCGATCGTCACTTCATACTTTCGGTAGTGGTTATCGAACACCTCGATCGCGGGCAGCTTCTCGTTCAACCCCGACCGTGCGTGTTTTTCTGTGTATTCCTTCATTTCTCGTTCCCTCCCATACGCATTACGGATTACGCATCACGAATTACGGATCAATATGTGCTATCCGCCTCGTCCAGTAACCGCATATAAACATCGTGTGAAGTGCGCGGATAATCATGGCTGCGGACCTCGTTGACGATGTCTTTTTCCTCCGCGATCTTCGATAAGATATCGGAACCGATCAGCCCGTGATGCTTGTGCACATAGAACTTGCGGAAGAGCATGGGCGACCGCTCTTTCTTTCCCCATCCGGCGAACAGATCGTATACCGGCCATAAGAGCTTATGGAATATTACCAGGATCGATTTATCGAAAATGGTGAGCCGGGCGGCCGACTTGCCCACATCATGCAGCAACCCCAGTCTCACCAGCTTTCTCTGATCGATCTCCCGTTTGCCGACGGCCGCCGCCAACATCTTTTGGGCCACCACCACACCATGTTTCTGTTCAAAGTCGGGGAGAGAGAAGAAAAGCGCCGCTTCTTTTATATTAAGATGCTGATATGCGAAAGCCCGATCGGTTTCGCTCATTTTGGAGCTGATGGCGAACCAGAACTGCTTTATCCGGTAAGCGGTCCGTTCAAACATTGATCGCCCTTTTAAGCGACGCGACCAGCGAGACCGCTTTCTTGTAATTCCGTTTCGCTACCAGATCGACGATCGCCGAGCCGACGATCACTCCGTCGGCATACTTGACCGCTTCTTTCGCCTGCGCCGGGCTGGAAATGCCGAACCCGACCGCTACCGGTTTCTGGCTGTATTTTCTGATCTTCGCTACCATGCCGGCGATCGCGCCCGATAATTTTGCTCGTTTTCCGGTGATGCCAGTGGTGGACACCAGGTAAATAAAACCGCTCGACGCGCTGGCGATGCATTTAATCCTCTCATCTTCCGATGTCGGTGCCGCCAGGAAGATCTCGTCCACTTTTTTCCTTTCCCCTTTTGCGATCGACCACTCCTCCGCCGGCATGTCTGGGACGATCACGCCGTCCACTCCGATCATGGCGCAGTCGGCGTAAAACTTGCGGGGGCCGTACTTTTCGATCAGGTTCTCCGCCAGCATGAATACGATCGGAATGGAGGTCGTTTTCCTGAGCTTTTTGACCAGAGCGAACACATCTTTAAGCGAAATGTCATTTTTGAGCGCCCGCTGGTGCGCCGCCTGGATCACCGGGCCGTCAGCCAGCGGGTCGGAGAACGGGACGCCGAGCTCAATTATATCTGCCCCCGCCTTTTCGAAATCGGAGACCAGCTTTTCGGTGACCGCCAGCGACGGGTCCCCGGCAACGATGAACGGGATCAGCGCTTTCTTGTTCTTGAAGGCTTCGAAGATATTAGACATAGCGCCTTACCTCATCCGCGTCCTTGTCGCCGCGGCCGGAAAGGCAAACGATGACCGTCTGCTCCTTATTGAGCTTAGGTGCCAGTTTCTTTAAATGCGCCACCGCGTGCGACGATTCAAGCGCAGGGATGATCCCCTCTTTTTCGGAAAGAAGTTTAAATCCGTAAAGTGCGTCCTTGTCGTTGGCGGTAAAGTACTGTACGCGGCCGGTTTCTTTCAAATAGCTGTGTTCCGGCCCGACCCCCGAATAATCGAGCCCGGCCGAGATCGAATGCGTATTGAGTATCTGCCCGCTCCTGGTCTGCAGAACATAGGTGCGCGCGCCGTGCAGCACGCCGATCGAACCTTTGCAGAGCGAGGCCGCACCCTCCGCCTCCACTCCGATGATCTTAACGTTCGGTTCGTCCAGGAAAGGCGCGAACAGCCCGATCGAATTGCTGCCTCCGCCGGTGCAGGCCACCAGATAGTCCGGCTCTTTGCCTTCCGCTGCCAGGTGCTGCGCCTTGGCCTCGTTGCCGATCACCGATTGGAAATCGCGCACCATCATCGGGTACGGATGCGCGCCGACGCAGGAGCCAAGACAGTAGAAAGTGCCGTCCGGATGCGCCATCCAGTCGCGCATCGCCTCGTTGATCGCGTCCTTTAAGGTTTGGCTGCCGGAGGTCACGCTCACGACTTTCGCTCCGAGCAGCTGCATGCGGTAAACGTTGAGCGCCTGGCGTTTAACGTCCACCGCTCCCATGTAGACGATGCATTCAAGCCCGAATAATGCACAGCCGGTGGCGGTGGCCACTCCGTGCTGGCCGGCGCCGGTCTCGGCAATGATCCGCTTCTTACCCATTCTTTTCGCCAACAGCAATTGACCGATCACGTTGTTCAGCTTGTGGGAACCGGTATGGCAGAGGTCTTCCCTTTTAAGATAGATCTTCGCTCCGCCGAAATGTCCGGTCAGGTTGCCTGCGAAATAAAGCGGCGTCGGCCGGCCGATAAAATGCTCCAGGTAAAAAGCCAGTTCGCTTTTAAAATCCTGGTCGTTGCGGTATTTAAAATACGCGTCGGTCACCGCTTCGTGGACGGCGATCAGCGTTTCCGGCACGTGCCTCCCGCCGAATTGCCCGAAATGCCCGTTCTTGTCTGGAAGATCAGCGAACATAGTGAAATTATAACAGAATTGAGAAGAAATAAGAAATGTGCGTAGTGAATTTGCCGCCAAGTTTTGCGGGACATAAAAAACTCTTGACAAATCCGCAGGACGAATTAGAATTTAGCATAAAGAGGTTAAATTTAGTGAAAGAAAAAGTCACCTACGGCTTCGGACCGCACTTGATGCTCGATTGTTACGGCTGCAATAAAGAGAAGTTGTCCGACATGGACCTCATCTTCGACACGCTCGATAAATTTCCGGAAAAGATCGGCATGACCAAGATCATGCCGCCGTACGTGTTTAAATACCGCGGCGCGGTGCCGGAAGATTGGGGAGTTTCAGGCGTGGTACTGATTGCCGAATCGCATATCACTATCCACACTTTCCCCGATAAAGATCACGCTTTCATCGATGTTTTTTCATGCAAGGACTTTGACACTGATTTCGCGGCCAACTACATGATCAACCTTTTTGAATCCAAGGAGCACGAGGTTTCCCTCTCCTCGCGCGGCACCGAGTTCAAAAAAATCAAAAGAACGGTAAAGCACGGGGAACTCCCCCGCGTCTATACCCACTGAATGAAGCATAGCAAGACCTTTCTCGAGCTCGAGCCGGAATATTCGCAATACAAGACCTCCCGCTTTGTCGTCATCCCCTGCCCTCACGAAGTTTCCGTAAGCTATGGGACCGGCACCAGGTTCGGCCCGCAGGCGATCCTCGATGCCTCGTTCAATGTGGAAAACTTTGACGAGGAGCTGAAGGTCGAGACCTATAAAAAGGCCGGGATCCACACTATGAAACCGTGCCCCGCCGGCAAATTGACGGCAACCGTAAATAAAGTGATCAAGGACGGAAAGGTGCCGGTCATCCTCGGCGGCGAGCATTCCCTTACGCCTGAAGCGGTCAAAGCGGTCTTTAACCGATATCCGCGGCTCTCCGTCCTGCAGTTCGACGCCCACGCCGACCTGCGCGACCAGTACCACGGGGATAAGAACAGTCACGCCTGCGCGATGCGGAGGACGCTGGAGATCTGTCCGGTAGTGCAGACCGGCATCCGGAACCTTTCGCCGGAGGAATACGAGTTCGCCAATAAAAGCGGACAGATAAATAAGATCCATTTTGCGGAACATATCGACGTGGCGGAGAAGATCGTTTCCCAGTTGAGCGAACACGTTTATATCACTTTCGACGTCGACGCTTTTGATTCTTCGGTGATGCCGTCGACCGGGACCCCGGAACCGGGAGGGTTCTTCTGGTATGAAGCGCTCGATATTCTGCGCGAAGTTTGCCGGCAGAAAAAAGTGGTGGGTACCGATTTTGTGGAGCTGATGCCGATCAAGGGACTGTTCGCGCCCGATTTTACCGTGGCGAAATTGATCCACCGGGTAATGGGCTACATTACGGCCTACTCCAAGCCCGCCTTCCGCGTTTGACCGTCTTCCGTTAGGACGAACAACTCCCCATCTGAGTCGACGAGCATTTCACCGTCCTTAAGCGTTAAGATCTTAAGTTCGGCGTTTCCGCCGGCATCGACCCACACCCCTGCATTTTTAAAGATGATGAGCTTTCTTTCGGCATTCCCGGAGAGCTGACGCACCAGTTTCGAAAAATGTTCCTTTGTCGTCCAGGCGCCCTCTTCAATGATAATGCCCTCTACCCGGTTCGCCTTGAGGAACGGCAGTATCATTCTTATCACGTTCGCCGGTACCTTTGCGAACGCGTCGGCGCTGTCCCCGCCGATCAGGATCCCGGCTTCCCTGATCAGGTCGCCCGCCGGATCGTTCCTTTTCTCCACCATCGGGTCGTCGTCGCCTTCCCTGAGGTAATAATTATCGCCTTTAAATCCCGCCGCTTCGAGCATTTCCTTCTTTTTCGCCATGAGGCCGGCCTCATCGGATATTCCCGCCGCTCTGGCATCCGCTTCCGCTTTTTGCGCGATCGCGGCACGTTCTTCGTGACCTTCCCCATATTCCATTTTATAGAAGAGCAGGTCGGTCGAACCGTATCGGCGTGAGAACGAAGGCCCCGGCTCCGCGCCGAAGCCGGCACCTTTCACTGCTCCTTTCAGCCTTTCTTCCAGTCCTTTCAACACCAGAGGCAGTACGTCCCGGTTAACATAGATCACGATCTTCGGCGTATTGGGAGCGATGCCGAACTTCCTCCCCGGCCGCCATTCCTTTTCCGGGTCGGGCATCGTCTTGAACATTATCCCTGACTCTTTACGCGCGGAAAGCTCCTTCAGCACTTCTTCTAGCACGGCGTTAAAATTCTCCAGCCGCGGATTGACGAAGATTTTCCAGTCGTTCTCTTTCCTTTTAAGCCTGTCCGGTCCTTCCGGACCCGCCCACAACCAACCAGCTAAAAATCCCTTATAACCATACCGCGTCATCAGCGCTATCGTTTCCGAAGCGAAATCAGGTACGGCGGCCGGAACCGCTCCCCCAACGATCCTGAAATATTCCTGTTCGAACTTAAAGAAGGAATCGTAACCGAAATTAGGTTGGAAGCTGCCGCCTAAATACCGCGTCCTTCTTCCCAGTTTCTCTCTCCCTTCAAGGAAGGACGCCTCGTCTTTTCCCGTTCCTTCGACCTTCCTCAGCAATCCGAGCAGCTCCGGGTTTTTCTGCGCGCGCGCCGCGATCTCGTCCCACATATGCTCGGGGACCAGTATGCACTCTATGTCGTTAAGCTCGATATCATGCCCGACCTCGAGCTGGGGATAATATCCCATGTACTTTTCGTTATCTTTGCCTATCACCGACATCCCCACGTTCTCATCAACGGACAGGCCCATCGGCAGGTTATTACTGCTCTTTACCAGGCAGCGGTTGTATTCCGCCTGGGTCGCCAAGTATTTTAACAGTCCCTCCCGGTCCTCGTTACTGCCGATATATCCGGCCCTAAAAAAACCGCCGCCATTCGTCCCGACCCCGATATGGCCGGTGGCCGGCTTTCCATCAACTTCATCGAGGAACATATTCCTCAAAGAACTGCTGTCCTTTTCCATTTCCCAGAACGAACGCTTCATCACTACCGAAAGGACCGCTCCCTCTTCTCCATATTCATGTCCCAGGCCATAGCGAAAGAATTTCACCCCGCCACCATTTGTCCTCATTTTGCTTTGCGCCGCGATGTCGTCGAACTCTTTAAGGTCGATGTTGCGCGTAAAAAACAGCAGGCCGCCGCCGTTCCTGATCCTATCCCTTATTTCAGCCACCTCCGGTTCGACCTCGACCTTGTCTATCACTTTATTAGCGGGAGGGACAGGAGGGGCTGGAGCAGGCGGCGGCGCGATCACCGGAGCGGCGGGCGGATCGGGCTCAGCCTCGCATACGCCGACCATCCGGATCGGGATCGGTTCCTGAGGCAGTACATAATGGAATTTGCCGATCTCCAGCATATCGCCGACATGGAACCGCTGGTAACGGTCCAGCGGCAACCGCTTTCCGTTGATAAAGGTCCCGTTGCTGCTCCCCCGGTCCTTTATCAGAAAATCATGCCCATTGTACAGTATCTTGGTGTGGTTGCCGGAAACAAAGCTGTTCTTGACGCAGATGTCCCTTTCCGGGTCCCGTCCCAGTTCTATGCTTCCAGTGGAACAGGCTTTAAGGTGGCAGAACGCCTGCCACATTGAATCGGTGAACTGCGTCTGGTCCATTACCACCCATTTAGGACGCAACGAACCGGAGTTGCCGATCGAAGGGGGGACGGCCGGGGTAGCGGGATTTCCGCCTATGCCCAGTGCTCCAAAGATCCTGGCACTTTTATCGCCGAAAATAGCCATGCTACATATATATCGGCATTTTCGGGGCGATGTTTCAGTGAAAAGATATTATTTTACGACCGCCGTCAGGCGGGCGATGACTTTGTCTTTCCCCAACACCTCAAGCACATCGTACATGGGAGGGGTCTCGGCGCGTCCGGAAACGGCGGCGCGGCAGGGATGGATGACCATGCCTAACTTTAAATTCTTTTCGGCGGCGATCGCCTTGAACTCTTTTTCGATCTCCTCTTTTACGAACGGTTCTACCGATCTTAACCTTTCCGCGATGAGCTTAAGCATTTCCGGTGCGGCCGGATCGTTCAGGTGCTTGAGCGCTTTCTCTTCGAACTCCAGGCCGTCCTTGAAGAAATAGGCGGTGAGCGGAACGATCTCGGGGATCAGCTTCATCCGGTCAAGGAAAAGCCGGACCACACGGGAAATATAGGCTGGATCGTGGTTGCCGTAGGCATTGATCAAGAGCGGCTCGCACAAATCGATTATCCGCTCCGGCAGCGCGGTCTTTATATGCTGGCCGTTGAGCCAGGTCAGCTTTTCGAAGTTGAATATCGCCGGGTTCTTCCCGCATCCTTCGAGCGTGAAAAGGTCGATCAGTTCCTGGCGAGAGAATATTTCCTGGTCCTTATGCCCCCACCCCAGTTTGGCGATATAGTTGACCATCGCTTCGGGTAGATATCCCTGGTCCTTATATTCGATCACCGAGGTCGCCCCGTGGCGTTTACTGAGACGCGCCTTGTCCGACCCGAGGATCATCGGGATATGGGCGAACTTTGGCAAGCCCCAGCCCAACGCCTGGTACAGAACGATCTGGCGGGGAGTGTTGGAAAGATGATCGTCCCCGCGGATGACGTGCGAGATCTCCATCAGGTGGTCATCGATCACCGCGGCAAAATTGTAGGTCGGGAAACCGTCCGATTTCATGATCACGAAGTCGTCGAGCAGGTCGTTATCGAACTTCACTTTGCCGCGGATCAGGTCGTCCACCTCCGTGATCTCTCCCGGCGGCATCATGAACCTTATCACGCACGATGTGCCCGCTTCTTTTTTTTTCTTTGATTCTTCCGACGAGACCTTACGGCAGGTATTATCGTAGCGCGGCGCTTCCTTCCGCTCCGCCGCCTGTTTCCGTTTTATCTCCAGCTCTTCTGGAGTGCAAAAGCAGTAATACGCTTTTCCTTCGGCGATCAGTTGTTCCGCGAACTTTTTGTAAATGTCCATGCGTTCGGTCTGAAAGTAAGGGCCGAACGGGCCGTCGACATTGGGACCTTCGTCCCAATCGAGACCCAGCCAGTCGAGCCCGTGGAAGATGGTCTTGACCGCTTCCTTGGTTGAGCGGGTACGGTCGGTATCCTCGATGCGGAGGATGAACTTCCCGCGATTGTGCCGGGCGAACAGCCAGTTAAAGAGCGCGGTCCGCGCCGATCCCAGGTGGAGGGCGCCGGTGGGGCTAGGAGCGAATCTTACGCGCACCGTCACGGCCGCGCCTCCACCGATCCGTCAAGGATGTATTCAACTTTTTCCGGATAGACCATGCCGAGCTTTGAAGCGGAGACCTGCTCCACATGCCCGAGTGATTCTCCTTTTGATTCAAGATATCTTAACATTCTGTTCTCCTGATAATCCTTGTCGAACTCGATCTTCAATTTTGCCGAATCGTACTTTAATCCCACGCTCCCGGTAAAGATGAAAAGATGGGTCAGGGCCAGCAGTATTACGATTGCGATCAGGAAGGAGTATCTTCTCATTTTTTCTCCGCGCAGCGCAGCTTTGCGCTCTTGGCCCGGGGATTGGCTAAGATCTCTGCTTCTCCCGCGGTCAAAGGCTTTCTCGTTACCAGTTCAAGTATACCATTCTTTTTCCCTTCGACAAAAAGCTTCTTGGCTATGCGGTCCTCAAGGGAGTGGTACGAGATAACGACGATCCGCCCGCCGGGATCGAGCCGGTCGATGGCGGAGTTAAGCGCGGAGGAGAGGCTGTTCAGCTCATCGTTCACTTCGATCCTGATCGCCTGGAAAATGCGCGCCACTGATTCGCGTTTTTTCCAGGTGGGAATGGCGCGCTCCACGATCGCCTTCAGTTCCCCGGTAGTCCCGATCTCCTTGACCTGCCTCGCGTTGACGACCGCGCGCGCGATCCTCCGTCCGAACCGTTCCTCCCCGTAATCGAAGAAGATCCGCTCCAGGTCCTCCTGCGGGTAATCGTTCACCACTTCGAGCGCCGAAAGCGGGCGGCTCCGGTCCATTCGCATGTCCAGCGGACCGTCGTAGCGGGAAGAAAAGCCGCGCTCGGGGCGGTCGATCTGGTACGATGAAACGCCCAGGTCGAACAGGAACCCGTCAACCTTGTCCTCTATCAAAGCGCCGATATCCTTGAAATTACCTTTCAGCGCGCGGAATCCGGGATACTTTGACAGTTTTTCCCCTGCCGCCTGCAGAGCGTCGTCGTCCCGGTCGATCCCGATCACCGCCGCCCCTTTTGCGAGCAATGCGGCGCTGTGCCCGCCAAAGCCGAGCGTGCAGTCCACAATGGTCTTTCCCTGCGACGGGCGCAGCAGCTCGATCGTTTGCTCGAGCATTACCGGAGTGTGCATGATATAATGATTATAACATGTTGCTCGACGATATCGTTTCCAGCAAAAAGACCGAAGTCGTTAACATCAAAAAGCAGTTCCAGTTCATTACGCTTTCTAACCTGGCGGACGCTTTCCCGCCGGCGCGCGACTTTAAGGCCGCCATCGGCCGGGCCGGACGCGTCAACCTGATCGCGGAGATGAAGCAGGCCTCACCTTCGGCCGGGACCATCGTCGCCGATTACATCCCTGAACCGATCGCGAAGAAGTACGAAAGCTCCGGCGCCGCCGCCCTCTCCGTCCTGACCGACGGCCCGTTCTTTAAAGGATTGCTGGGACATCTGAAGGTCGCTAAGCAGGCGACCGATCTCCCTGTCTTGCGGAAGGACTTCATCATCGACGAGATCCAGGTCTTCGAATCGCGCCTGGCCGGGGCCGATGCCATTCTAGTGATACTGAGGATCCTCGACGATGAAAAACTGAAGAAATTGCTGGAGGAAGCGAAAAAGGTGAATCTGGCGGTCATGGCAGAGGCCCACAACGAAGCGGAAGTGGAGCGGGCCCTCTCCGCCGGCGCGGAGATCATCGGCATCAACAACCGCGACCTCGATTCCCTGAAGGTCGACTTTAACCTTTCGCTCAAGATGGTGAGCAAATTCCCCGAATTGAAGAAGAAGGTGCTGGTCTCCGAGAGCGGCATCGGCTCCCGTTCGCAGATCGACGAACTGCGCTCCGCCGGCTATAACGCCGTGCTCATTGGCGAAGCCCTCCTCAAGAGCCCCGACCCCGCCAAAAAGATCAAAGAACTCGGCCTCTGAAATCCTCCCCCGTTTTTGACGATATATATGTGAGAGACATGATCTCCGGGAGGATCTATGAATCCCTTGGTAAAATTTTCGATCGAGAACTTCAGGTCGCTGATCGCGGAGCTGGGAAGGATAAACAAGCCCGAATACCTCTTTGACCTCGAGGACAAGATCATCGACGAGATCGCCACGATCATGCGTAATGACGAAAAGGACGCCGCCCGCGCCAAGATCATGAAGATCAAACGGCAAATAATGGAAGAGATCGATTCCGAGCCGCACGTGAAACCGATCCTTCGGAGCTTCCAGAACTCGATCGAGGGGGCCACCTCCGCCGCGCTCTTCTGCCTCTGATAAAAACCTTTATCCCGCGGTTTTGATTTCTGCTATAATTGGTCGATGCGCATTCCGCTCGTTATATTCCTGCTTGCGCTTTTTACGATCCCCGCTTTTGCCATGGGCGCCGTCCCACCCGTGACCACCGAAGAGACCATCGTCCCGTCGCTGGTATTCGTCAGGGAATACGGTTTTCCGGGGAACGGCGACGGCCAGCTTTACCAGCCGCAGGACGTGTACGTTTCGGTGATGGGCGACATTTCCACCGGCCTGGGAAACCTATTTGTCTGCGACACCGGCAACAACCGTATCGAGAGGTTCGACGACGACGGCTCGTTCTCCTACCAGTTCGGAAGGTTCGGTACCGACCGGGGTCGGTTCAACTCCCCGGTCGGCATCGCCGTCGACTTCAACTACTACGTCTATGTGGTCGACCAGGAGAACAGCCGCGTCCAGAAGCTCGATGTGCGCGGCAACCCGGTCGCCGCCTGGGGCTCTTACGGCAACGGTAGCGGCCAGTTCATCAATCCGAGGGGAATCGCGCTCGATACCTTCGGCAATATCTATGTGGCCGATACCGGTAACGACCGGATCCAGAAGCTGGACAGCTCCGGCTTCCCGCTCAAGTCGTTCGGCGGTTTCGGGCGGGGTATGGGATTCTTCGACGGGCCGCAGGACGTGGCGGTCGACCGGGACAAGAACATCTATGTGGCCGATACCAACAATAACATGGTGCAGAAGCTGGACGAAATGGGGCGCCCGCTCCTCTCTTTCGGCTCCACCGGCGACCAGGACGGCCAATTCATGAAGCCGTGCGGGATCGCGGTCGACGACCGCTTCGTTTATGTTTCCGACACCGGCAACAACCGGATCCAGATCTTCAGCCGGCAGGGCAAATTCCTAGCGACTTACGGAAAGAAAGGTGTCGCGCCGGGAGATCTTAATAATCCGGTCGGCATCTCCGCCGGGAGGACCGGGGAACTGTATGTGGCAGATACCGGCAATCACCGCATCCAGAAATTCAAAGTTGTCATCAGCCGCTAGGACCGGTCTGATATTATCGCTCCTGATCCTCTTCGGCCCGTCGTTCGCCTGGGCATTCACTTCCGAGACGACCTCCATTAATCCGACATTTGAAGCGCGACCGGCGAACCCGCTCACGATCAAAGGAACACGGATCTTCGCCTTTACCAGCCGCAGTCTGGAGGGGACCAAGGAGGGATATTACCCCGGGGCGTTCCGGGACGAGTCGCTGCGATTGACCATTGCCGGAAGCGTCAATGATACCGATATCAACGCCAACTTCTTCGAGACCTCCACCGTCGGCACCACCCAGACCGCCTCCACCGAGCAGAAAATATCGATATTATTAAAAAGAGGCGCGAATGAAGCTTATTTCGGCGATTTTACCGCCGATCTGACCGATACCGAGTTCGCGCGGCTGGACAAGGTCCTGTCGGGGATCAAGCTGAAAAGCGATCTGGGGAAATTGAAATTCGAAGCGATCGCCTCCACCCCGCAGGGGGAATCGAAAGAGATCAAAATGTACGGCAACGGCTCCCAGGGCCCCTATTCCCTCGGTTATCAGACGGTGGTCGACAGCGAGCGGGTCTATCTTGACGGCGTATCGATGAAGCGGGGAAGCGATTACGAGATCGATTACAATTCGGGGACGGTAACGTTCAAGAACCGCACCATACTAAAGACCGAACTGATAGACGTCTTTTTCGATTATCGGAACACTACCTATCAGCATTCCACCTACGCGCTGCGCACGGAGGCGGAGGTCCGGCCCGGCCTGACGCTCGGTTTTTCGGCGATCGACGATTCGGACAGTATGGCCGGCGCGCAAGACATCTTCGCCGTTTCTTCCGGGGAAGCTCCGCGAAGCCATTACCTGCTCGGCGCGGACGGCCGCATCGATCTTGGCGAGACCCTTAAAGGGAATGGGGAACTCGCGTATTCGGAAATCAACCCCGACCTGCTTTCGGCGAACGCTCCCCGCGTGATCGGGAAGGCGGGGAAATTGGACCTCACTTCGAACCTGGGCCCGCTTATGCTCGGCACCCGGTATAAGCGGATCGGCCCGGCGTTCGAGACCGCGGCGACCGCGCAGCCGCAACAAGACCTCCTTGATCAGGGTTTGAGCCTTTCCTTTTTACCGAACGATACATTTTCCGCTTCGGGAAATCTTTCTGATTCGAAATATACGCAATCCGGCACGCGGTTCAGCAATGGCGCCCGCAATGCCCGGATCGCGGTCACTCCTTCCCGCCTCCCTTCCCTGGGATATCTGTTCGACGAATATGAACAGAGCAACGACCCGGTCCCTCCCAATTCGACCGTCGACCGGCTGGTGACCAAGAACTATTATTCCCTCGATCATTCGCTCGGTAAACTGATCCTTTCGGCCCGGACCGGGCAGGAGAGCTGGCTCGACCGGTACCCGAGCCGCGAAAGCACCGTTTACCACACTACCAACTTCGGCCTTTCGACCTCCGGACTGGAAAACTTCGCCTCTTCGGTCGGCGTGGAATTGAAGGACTCCGAATTCCCGGGAGATCAGAGATCAAAGACCCGCTCCGCCAATTTAAGCGTATCCGCTACACCATCGCCGCAATATTCCGCCTTCGGGTCGTTCGATTACTCCGACGATTCCCGCGACGGCGTCACCAATGTGACCGACCTTTCTTACAAAGCGGCGCCTTCCAGGTTATTCAACACCGATGGCAAGTTGACCATTCAATCGCTTAAGGAATCATTCGGGCCGACCGACGAAGAGGTCATCAAGAACTCCGGTTCGTTCAAGTTCGAGTTCCGCCCCCACCCCGCCCTGCGGGCCCGGTATTATTTCAAGCCGAACTATACCTGGTTGTCCCGCACGCAGGCGATCACTTACAATAACGAGACCCACCAGTACGATTTAAGCCTGTCGCCGGCCAGTTACCTGGTACTGGGGGCTTCGACCATCAGGAACCTTACCTTTGCCGCCGACAAGAACGATCTTCCCGATTACCGGCGAGCCGGCCAGTCGCGCGACGACATCACTTCGACCTACACCGTAAAAGCGGCGCCGTTCAACTTCATGTCGGTCGAACTTAACCAAACATTCGACGATTTCCACGGTTCGGAGCTGGTCACCTCCGCCACGCCCGAAACCTATCAGGGCGACAACGGGCTGGGACGAGAATTCAATGCCGCGCTCCGGACCTCGCTTTCGGAAAGGTTCGCGGTCGATGTTACATACTCGAATAAAATAACCAGGTCCGGGACCACCGATTCGGGCAACGACCAGGATAGCTTGCAAACGGTGATCGGTTCTTTAAAAGGGATATTCAACCCGAACGACATCTGGTCATTTTCCCTTTCCTATGCTTTCACCCGTAGTTTCGCGTTCAATTGTTCTCCCGCGCAGGTCACCGATTCGATCGCGCCCGGGGCGGGATTCGTTTTCCGCTATTACGACCGCCTACGGATCGAGGGCGATTACACTCTTTCCCGGTCGGTCTCCGGCGCTGCCGCCGAAAGATCGATCATCAGTTTGAGGGGTAAATACGATCTTTCTGACTTTATCCATACTTCGCTGCGTTACGACCGCGAGGTCAGCTCCAATCCCGATTACCGGACCACCGACATCTCCGGTTATATTGAGATTAACCTGTAAACTGCTATAATTGTCCATCATGAAAACCCTGGGGATCGATCCCGGCTCGTCCATCACCGGTTTCGGGGTGATCGAGGACGATAAGGTCGTGGGATATGGCTGCATCCGTCCCAAGAACCAGCTAAAGACCCTCAAAGCTGAAATGGAAAAGCTCATCAAGAAGCACGCGCCGGACGCGATCGCGGTGGAAAAGCTTTTCTTTTCCAAGAACGTTACCACCGCGCTCCGCGTGGGCGAAGCGAGAGGAGTGATCCTTTTCTGCGTCGAACAGTCCGGCATCCCGCTGTTCGAGTACACGCCGATCGAGGTAAAGCTCGCCATCACCGGCTACGGCCGCGCCGACAAGCATCAGGTCCAGCAGATGGTAAAGGCGCTCCTTAAACTGAACGAGATCCCCAAACCGGACGACGCCGCCGACGCTTTGGCGATCGCCGTTTGCCATTTGAATTCCTATAAAATGAAGGAGCTTTCAAAATGATCGCCCATATATCGGGAGTGCTGGAGCTCAAGGACAAGGATTTTGCGGTGATCGACGTCAGCGGCATCGGCTACAAGGTTTACGCGCCAGGTTCCACTTTGAACAATCTTCCCGCCGCCGGGAGCAAAGTAAAATTATTCACCGAGCAGGTGGTCCGCGAGGATTCGATCACGCTCTACGGTTTTATCGCCAAAGAAGAACGGAATCTTTTCAACAGCCTGCTGACGGTCAGCGGGGTCGGGCCCAAAAGCGCGATGTCGATCATCTCCAGCTTCCCGCTCGACAAGCTCATCACCGCCATCGTCCAGGGTAACGCGGCGCTTATCACTTCGGTCCCCGGCATCGGCTCCAAGACCGCCCAAAAGATCATCATCGATCTGAAAGAAAAGCTCGCCAAATCGCAGGGGTTAAGGCCTTCCGACCTGCCCAAAGGGGAAGAGAGCGCATCGAACGTAATTTCCGACGCCATTTCCGCGCTGGTGACGCTCGGTTATTCTCCGCGCGAAGCGCGCGAAGCGATCATGAATTCGAAAGCCGACCTCGAGGACGCGAAAACGGTAGAGGATGTGATAAAGGTCGCGCTTAAGAACCTGTCGTAATCAAAGCATCAATCCGAGCTTCTCCAATACATACCCTTCCGCCTTACGCATCCACTGTCTCAGCCAGAACTTTTCGGGGGTCATCGGTTTTACCAATATGGTATAAATACCGGCCAGGTTGCCGCCGAAGATGTCCATGAAAAGCTGGTCGCCGATTATCACCGCTTGGTCCCGGCGCGCCCCCAGCAGGCGGAGCGCTTTATCGAACGCGAACGGGAACGGCTTGGCCGCCATGGTGATGGAGGGAAGCTTGAGCGTGCGCGAGACGTAATCGACCCGTTCCTGGTGCACGCTGTTCGAGACCAGGCAAAGGTTGAAGCCGCGGTCGCGCAGGTCCTGGATAAAACTGAATAGTACCGGGGTGATGTCGAGCATTTCGCGCGGCAGGAGCGTTTCGTCCATGTCCATGATCACCGCCTTGATCCCTTTCGCTTTCAGGCGGTCAAAATCGATACTGTAGACCGACTCCAGGTATTCTTTCGGACGAAAGATCTCAAAGTTCAAATCCATGCTTTATTAGTTCCTTTTCGAAAGTTTCCCAGTATTCAGGCGCGACCATAAAATGCAGCGTCCCCCATTCCCCTTTCGGCGGCTCGGGGGTCCGGAGCGCCAGCATTCCCTCGAACGCCTCGAAGAACGGGCACCAGAAATAGATCTCGTTCGCCTTCACCTTGACGAAATAATCGATACTGTCGTTCATATTTTTGGTATATAAAAAAGGTTGACCGTGGGAGCGTCTTTCATGATCAGCCGGTCGATCTCCGCCAGCTTCCCGTCCCGCACCGACCCGATCGCCCGGTCGAGCGCCGACACCTGATCGAGCAGATTGTCGACGCGGTCGTTATGGTAGCAGGTAAAATTGGCCTGGCCGTCCGATCCGAAGAGCGGTTCCACCAGGTCGTAACTGTCGGCCGCCGAATTCGCTTCCTCCGTTATTTTATAAAAGTCGGCTTTATATCCCATCAGGAACAAATGCTGGCGTCCCGCTTTGAGTTCGCTCTCCCACTTATCCTGCTCGCTGTAACTGATCTGCCTGGTCTTCACTTTTATTCCCACCGCCGCCAGGTCCTTTTTGATCTTTTGCGCCATCGCTACCGTCCTTACGCCGTCGGTATGGAGCAGTAACAGTTCCACCCCCAACGGTTTCTTCAGCAGTTTGCGGGCCTTCGCCGGATCGTAGGGGAATCCTTCCAGGCTCGATGAATATCCGGCCAAACCCGGCGGGATCACGCCGGCCGGCACCGCTTCTTCGCTCATTATCGTCCGGGCGATATATTTGCGATCGATGGCGTAGTTGATCGCATAGCGGACGTTCTTATCGTTAAAAACGTCCTTCTGCAGATTCATGCCGAGGAAGAAAAGCCCGTCGTATTCTTTGGCATAAGAAGAACCGCAAAAGGAACAACTTAATAAAATGATAAGCGTTATTATCGCTAGCCCGCACGGCCTTAAGACTTCATGACTATTTTTTGGTCCTGTGGTCTTGCTGTCTTGCGGTCTTGTGGCAATAAAATCAATCATTTAACCGATACTTCCCGATCCCTTCTTCGAACGCATCGCCGCCGCGGGCATCGTAAGCCACGATCGCCGGGAAATCGGCGACTTCAAGTTTGAGCACTGCTTCCGGCCCCAGTTCGGGGTAAGCCACCGTCTCCGCTTTTTTGACCGTCCGCCCCAGCAGCGCCGCCGCCCCGCCGGTTGCGGCAAAATAGATCGCCTTGAATTTTTTCACCGCCGCTTTGACCTCCGCGCTGCGGGCTCCCTTGCCGATCATCCCTTTGAGCCCTTTTTGCAAAAGCGGGACCGTGAACGGGTCCATCCGGGACGAGGTCGTGGGCCCGATCGATCCGATCGGACGTCCCGGCGTCGGTCCGGCGTAAAAAAGGGTCTGGCCTTTAAGATCGACCGGGATTCCTTTTTTATGCGCGGCGTCACGAGCCACGTACATCGTTCCCGATATCAGCACGCGGTCCCCGGCCTTAAGTCCTTCGATCGTCTTATCGTCCAGCGGAAGTGAGATGCTTTTCATATTGTCGCTTCCCGGTGGCGGTGGGCGTGGCATTCCATGTTGACCGCCACCGGCAGCGCGGCGATGTGGCATGGGTGGGTCTCGATGTGCACCGCCAACGCCGTCACCCTTCCCCCCAATCCCATCGGCCCGATGCCGGTCCGGTTGATCTCTTCCAGCAGACGCTTTTCCATCTGCGCGATGTCGTGGTTGCTGTGGTTTTGCTTCACCCTTCTGGTAAGCGCCTTCTTCGCCAGATAAGCGCAATGATCGAAGTTCCCGCCGATGCCGATCCCCACGATCAGCGGCGGGCAGGCCTTGGGGCCGGAAGTCCTGACGCAATCCACCACATATTTGATGACCTCTTCTTTCGACGCGGTCGGCAGGAACATCTTGAGCGAGCTGGCGTTCTCGGCGCCGCCCCCTTTCGGCAGAACGCCGATCTTGATCCGGTCCCCGGTGACCAGGCTCAAATGGACGATCGCGGGAGTGTTGTCGTTGGTATTTTCCCTGATGAACGGGTCGTTCACCACCGATTTCCGGAGGTCTTTGTAGGCGCGGCTTACGCCCTCGTTCACCGCTTCATCAAGCGTCCCGCCGGTTATTTTGACCTCCTGTCCCAGTTCGACGAACACCACCACCAGGCCGGTATCCTGGCAGATCGGGAGTTTTTCTTTCTTCGCGATCGCGGCGTTGCTGATCAGCTCGCGGATGGTCTCGCGCCCGTTCTCCGATTCTTCGATCGAGAGGGCGTGGTCAAGGGCCTCCAGCACGTCGTCTCCCAGCTCATAGTTAGCCTGGCGGCAGAGCGCGCAGACGGTCTCGGTTATCTTTGCAGCAGCAATTTCTGGCATTGATCGATCACCGCGCCGGCAGACGCGTGCAGCGCGGCCTTCTCCTCGTTGTTCAATTTCAACTCCACTATTTCTTCCACTCCGCCCTTCCCTAATTTGGCAGGGACCCCGACGTAAACGTCCTTCAACCCGTATTCGCCGTTAAGGTAGCAGCAGGTCCCGATCACTTCTTTGGTGTCTTTCACGATCGCTTCCGCCATTTTGGCCGCCGCCGTGCCGGGCGCGTAATAGGCGGAACCGGTCTTAAGATAAGCGACGATCTCCGCACCGCCGTTCTTGGTCTTTTCCACGATCCGATCGATCCGTTCCCTGGAAAGCTTATCGGCGATCGGCTTGCCCCCGGCGGTCGAAAGCCGCGGCAGCGGCACCATCAGGTCGCCGTGGCTTCCCAGAAGTTCCGCGTCCACTTCCTTGGCGGGGCGATCAAGTTCTCTGGCGATGAAGTACTTCATCCTGGCGGCGTCGAGCAGCGGCGCCATTCCCATCACTCTTTTGGACGGGAAGCCGGACAGCTTCAGCGCGTAATAGGTCATGATGTCGAGCGGGTTGGTGATGATGATCAGCACCGCATTTGGGGAGTTCTCAACGACCGGCTTCACGATCGATTCCATGATCAGAGCGTTCTTCGCCACCAGATCGTCCCGCGACATCCCCGGCTTCCGGGCCAGTCCCGCTGTTATCACCACCACGTCCGATCCCTTGGAATCTTTATAATCGTTGGTGCCGGTAATGCTGGAACTGAAGCCTTCGATCGCTCCCGACTGCATCATGTCGAGCGCTTTGCCCTGCGGTATCCCTTCGATAATATCCAGCAATACAATATTTCCGGCATCACGCTGGGCCAGGCGGTAGGCGCATTGCGCGCCGACATTCCCTGCGCCGATCACGGTTGTTTTTGGCATGCTTCTATTTTAACACAGTCCGCCCGGGCGCGGGAGAGGGACTAATACTTGGGGAGAGCGTCCAGCGTGCTTTTCAGCTTCGTCGCTTCCGCGGTGACCGCCGTCACCACCGCTTCCGCCCCTTTTTGCGGCTCGGCCATTTTGAGATTGAGTTTGTTAAGTATCCATCCGGTAGTGTTCTGCGCGGCGGTCGTCGCCAGCGGATACGTCTTCAGATAACACTGGATCGCCCAATCCTTAAGGAACGACTGGTTGATGTAATGCAGTTGTTCGTCGGTCAGCGGGAGTATGTATAACGAATTGATGATCATTCCCGCGATCAGGAACGCCTTGAAGATCGATACCAGGCCTCCCAGCAGTTTATCGATCGGCCCCAGGATTGAGATGCTGATAATGCTTTTAAGTATGACCAGGATGAACTCCAGTGCCAGGTAACAGATGCCGAAAATGATGAAGGTCATGGTGAGAAGTCCCGCCTTGGTCTCTTCCACCCCCATGAACGCGGACGATCTGATCAATACCGGCGCGAACGCCTGCGCCACGTAGATCGCGGCATATACGGCCAGGACCGAAAGCGCCGCGCGCAGGAAACCGGTCCGCACGCCGATCACGAAGAAGACCAGCGCGCCCACGATAATGTATAGATCGATCATGCTGACCGACATGTCACTTCCCTCCTTTTAGCTTCTTAAGCCTGGTCTTGAGGGCCGGATATTTGAGCGACAGTATCTGCGCGGCCAGGATCGCCGCATTCTTTGCTCCGTCGATCGCCACGCAGGCCACCGGGACCCCCGGCGGCATCTGGACAATCGAGAACAATGCGTCGTGCCCGGCCAGTGCGGGGGAAGAGATCGGCAAGCCGATAACCGGCAGGTGTGTGTGGGCCGCCACTACCCCGGGGAGCGCCGCCGCCATACCGGCGCCGGCGATGATCAGGTCGTACTTTTTTTCCGCGTTCTTGGCGAACGCTTCCACTTTTTTAGGGGTGCGGTGGGCGGAGGCGATCTCAAGCTCGTAGTCGATCCCGAGATCGATCAGCTGTTTGGTCGCCTTCTCGATCACCGGAAGGTCCGACTGACTTCCGATTATGATTCCGACTTTCGGCCCTTTTGTCATTGCCTGCTCCCGTTATGGAGTGACGGTCATTATCTTTTTGGCCTGGTCCGGATATTTGGCCACGAACAGAAGCTCCTCTTTTGTCAGCGGCTTCTGGGTATGGACGTTGGCGTAGCGCACCAGTTCTAGTATGCGGGACGCTTCCTTGTCATCCTTGAACTCCACCTCCAGGTTGCCGTAAACGTTGCGGAAACCCTTGATCCCGGAGTATTCTCCCACGGTGATCATCCGGCCGGTCTCCACCAGCTCCGGTTCGCCGCGGCCCAGCTCCTCGTAGTCATAAAGTTCATAATTGCGGCGGTCTTTGAGCGCGCCGTCAGCGTGGATCCCGGATTCATGCGCGAAAGCGTTGGCGCCGACCCCGACCTGATTGACAGGGATCGGGATGCGGAAAGCATAAGAAGCGTAATTAGCGATCTGCCAGGCTTTGTTTAATTTAATCTCGGAGGGAAAAAGGTCTTTATCGCGCA
>DATJPS010000110.1:0-5305 GCA_035506255.1 Candidatus Omnitrophota bacterium
AGGACCTAAGAATAGCGGCAAAGATATTAAAAGGAAAAAAGCGGCATAAGGACGTCCGCCTGATCATCGTCCCCGCCACGCAGGCGATCTACAGCCAGGCGATGAAGGAAGGATTGATCGACATTTTCATGAAGGCGGAAGCGGCGGTCTCCACTCCCACCTGCGGCCCCTGCCTCGGCGGCCACATGGGGATCCTGGCGGAGGGCGAACGGTCGATCGCGACCACCAACCGGAACTTTGTCGGAAGAATGGGACATCCGAAGTCGGAAGTTTATTTATCTAACGTGGCGGTAGCGGCAGCAAGCGCCGTGGCCGGACGGATCGTCAGCCCCAAAGACCTCTAAGCTTATTCCTTCTTTGACCCGACGAACGCCTTGAACGCTTCCAGTATGTCCACCGGAACGGCGATGACGACCGTGTTCGACGCGGTCGGGCCCAGGCCGTCAATGGTCTGGAGCGTGCGCAGCTGCATCGCCCCCGGGCTGGCGGACATGGTGTGCGCCGCATCGGCCAGGTTGACGGCGGCCAGCTTATCGCCCTCGGCCTTGGTTATAGTGGCGCGCTTTTCCCGCTCTGCTGACGCCTGGCGGGACATCATCTTCTTCAGTTCTTCCGGCATGTCAACGTCCTGGATCTTGATGTTGGTGATCTCCAGACCCCAGTTCTTGCTTTCCGCCAGCACGATCTTCTCTATCTCCTCTCCGATCTTCTGCCGCTCGGCCAGCAGTTCGTCCAGCGTGAGGCCGCCCACCACGTCGCGCAATGTCGCCTGGGCGTAGTTGGAAATGGCGTAGGAATAGTCCTGCACTTTGATCACCGCGTCGTCAGGGGCCACCACTTTGAAGTAAAGCACCGCGTTGATGGAGACGGGAACGTTATCCTTGGTAATGACCTGCTGTTTGGGTATATCGAGCGTCTGGATGCGGGTGTCCACCATCGCCACGCTGTCGATGATCGGGATGATTAGGAAAAGCCCCGGGCCCTTGAGCCCACTGAACTTACCCAGGCGGAAGACCAAGCCCTTTTCCCACTGCGCGGCGATGCGCGCGGCGGAAGAGACGATCCAGGCGATGATGAACGAAAGCGCCTCGAGGAAATAAAAGACCGCGCCGCTGCTGGTGGCGGCATACGCCGAAAATGAAAAAATGGTGCCGATGATCAGCAGACCGAAGAAAATAAGCGTCGCGACCCCGTTGAACATCCTTACCACGCTCCCCCTGTGATATGCGTAATTCCTGGCCAGCTGCTGCATTTCCTTGCCGGCCTCGATATCGCTGATGATCTCGTTCTCCGCCATGGGGGGATTATAGCATAACGCGATCGTGGCGGCCGCCCGTTCCTTTAATTCGCCGGGGCGAGCTCAATGCTCTCCGCGACCTGTTCGACGGCACGGAAGAAGCTGGCGAAAGCGGGGTTGGCGCGGCAATGATCTTGCAGGTCGACCGGCGCTCCGCGGTAAGCGTCGAACCGCGGACGGAGGAAGAAGGAATTGCGGTGCATTGCGTTCAGGTCGCCGTGGGTATGCCCTTCCAGTTTGAACGGGAAACCGGCGGCGGCGATCACTTTTTCCGTATCGTAAAAATCGGAAATGCCGTTGAGACGCCGGAGAAATTCGTGCCCGCTGTCATCGCCGAAGTAGCCGTTCAACAGATCGGGGAGCAATGGCACGGCGCTGAACCCCACCAGCTTGTTCCCCCCGCCCCACGCCACCATCAGATTGAAATAGCCGATAATGAGGCTCAGGTCGAGATATAGGAAAGCGGCGCGGGCCCCGGGCGGAAGGCTGGAAATATTTACCGCGGTATCGAGATCGACGATGCGCGCTCCGTTGCCGCCGATCCCGATATTCCCCAGGTGTGGGTACCGGTGAGCCAGTCCCATCTGGTGCATCTGGCGGAGAAGTTCTCCCGCCTTTCTCGCCTGCGCGCCGAACCGCTCCCTGAGATCGAGCTGGATCGCCATTATCGAACGCTGAATGGCGTTGACCAGCCGCTGATCGGTGGGACGGTCCATGCCGTAAATGGCGAACCCCACCGGCTGGCCGTTAAAGTGCAATTTATCGTAAAGCCCGAAGCCGAGCAGGAGATCGGTGCGGCGCGGGCCGAGCTTGAGCGCGGTCTCGACCTCGGTGCGGAGACGGACCAGGCTCAGGGTCCCCATGGCCGAGTATTCCCACGCGTCGCGTTCCCTTCTCCCCGCGATCATACTGCCGCCCGCCGGTTCGAGCAGAACGGGGACGAATCCGGCGCCCGACTGATAGCGTAGCACCTCGGTACCGGAGGCGACCGGCTTTACCCCTTTGAACCGGAGCTGGCGGACGGTCAGCCCGTTGACTTCGGCCGGGGGCTCGAGGCAGGTGAACTCGGAGCGTATGTCGTTACAGCGGAACAACGGCCCGGCGATGGCGCGCCGGAAACGCATCGGGTCGGAATCGCACACCTGGCCGAGGAGAGGGTCAAGGGAGAACAGTTGGGCCGAGCGGCCGTTGAAAAAGTGCAGCCGCCTGACCTCGGGTTCGCGGCCGGAAAGGACGGTTATCTTGCGGGAAAGCTGTTCGGCAAGCATTTATCTAATGAGCGCGTACGGATCGACGCGGTAGCGGCCGACGACCTCGTCGAAAATGCGGAGGCAAAGCTTATGGAATTCCACCCGTTTGGCAAAGCTTTCTCCCAGCCCAATTTCTTCTTCGCACTCCGCGCGCGATCCGAGCACCTGCGATGCGGTTATCCCCAGGGAAAGCATGGCAAGATCGATCTGGCGCATGTAACCAAGTTTATGTTCGCAGTAAAGCATCATTTTCGGGTCGCGATAAAGCCCGCCCGGAAGGTTGGCGTGGAAATTGTTCAGGTGGCAGACCAGTCCGCGGAAAAGGTCCTGTTCAGTGCAAAGGCCGGGATCGCGGATAAGTTCCGCCAGCCGCTTGCGCACTTTGCCCGAGAATTCGTAGTTGTAATACTCATCCCCGTTATTGATCATATTGCGTGAGACCGGATCGCGGGGATAGTAAAGGTGGGTGTCGCTCACGAGCGAAAAACAATAGCGGAAGTATTTATCGTCGCGCAGGAGCGCGAGCGTCCGCGCGGGGATAACGGGCAGGCCCATCACGCGCGCCAGGTCGACGATGCCGCGGTAGATGTTATCGGACTTCCCGCACGGGAGCGGCGGCTTGCGGTCGCTGGCGGCCAGCCGCAGGGCGGGCATGCCGGGCTTTATATTGTTCAGCACGGAGTAGTCGTAGATCCTCATGAATTTTTATCGTGTGGAGAAAATAAGTATTTCAGTCTTCGGGGGCCGGACGCTTCAAGCCCTGAGTTCGCCGGGCTTATGATCGAACGCGGAGAGCATTTCGTTGAATATACGCAGGCAGAGCTTTTCGAACTCCAGTCTAAGGGAATAACACTCGTCCCCTTTTTCGCTCCGGGAAGCGGCATGGGCATTTGTCACCTGTTCCGGCGTGATGCCGAGCCGTTCCATGGCCCGGTCGATATCGCGGAACTGCCGGCCGTAGACCGTTTCGATCCCCTTCATGCCGCGATAGCTGTGATCGCCGGGAAGGCGGAGAAAGAAGTTATTGGTATATTTGCTGATGCCGAAGTAAAGATCGCGATCGGTCATGGAAGCGGGGTCTTTGAGGAGTTGGGCCAGCCGTTCCCTTTTGGCGACCGCGAACTGGTCGGGATAGAAGTCTTTGAGCCGGTCGATCAGGGCCTGATCGCTTGGGTCGTTGGAGCGGTAGAGCTTGCATTCGGGCAAAATGGCAAAGCAGTACTTGAAGTATGGGTCTTCGCGCAGAAGCGTAACGGTCCGGGCCGGTATTTCGGCCATACACATAACGCGCGCCAGGTCGACGATGTTCCGGGAAATGCCGCCCGCCTGGCAGTATTTAATCGGAACCGTCTTCATCGGCCCGAGGGGGATACTAACGCCGGGTCTTATTCTATTAAATACTGAAAATCGCTGGCCATATAAAATATATCGACTTTTAAAATGGATATTTCAATATAATTCTTATATAATATATTCATATGATTCTCGTGGTATTAGGTGCTGGAGCATCAAGAGGCGCAAAGTTTGTCGAAGATAGCAAATTACCTTGGCAGCCACCATTAAACACCGATTTCTTTACACAAATCCAAAGAATATTTGATTATAAATTTAAAAAAGACATCAATTCAACCATTAAATACATATACGAGATATTTGGGAATAACTTCAATCTAAGCATGGAGGAACTATTTACTCAAATTGAATTTATGCGGAAAGCTTTTAGATTCATCAAGACGGAATCCGGCGCAAAACTCGATATGCTAAATAAAATTGATGAGTTAAAATCACATCTTTTACAATCCATTTTCGCTATTATGGAAAAATCAATCCATGACAGTTTTAAAGATGGGAACTTCTGTGAGTACCATAAAAACATAGTAAATGCATTAAGCATAAATGACGCGATCATCTCCTTTAACTATGATTGCCTAATTGATTTAACACTAAAACAATTTGGGGGGTATAATTGGAATCCTGATTACGGCTACGCCTTCCCATCACGAAATTATCGTAGACTTGGCTTTGATGATTGGAAATCTAGCCACTCACACACAAGGCCACAGCTCAAAGACAACACCATAAAATTGCTCAAGCCACATGGCTCAATTAATTGGCACATAACGAGCCCAACCTATTATAAGGATGGGCAAAGAAGATCTTTGGGGAATATTAAATTGCGCAAAAGACTGTGGGAGCAACACGGCAAAGCGCAATTCACCATTATTCCACCAGAATGGAATAAGGATATTGCGTCCGAAGGCTCAATCTTTAATCGTATATGGACTGAAAGTGCCAAAATGATAAAAAAATCGAAAACACTTATATTTATTGGATTTTCTTTTACGCCGACAGATCTTCATGCCGCATCGCTATTTCAAATTGCCGCAAATAATATTGACAGATTGATTATAGTCAACCCAGACAAAGAAGCTCGCCATAGAACAAGGAAAATCCTTTCTAAAGGGATAACCAATAAAACTAGAATAATCCAATTCGACAAATTAAGTGATTTCGCATCTTCTCTTGAAAGAATTCGTTCCTGCATAGAATCCAGAGAGGAACGCGAAGAAAGCGTATCATTTGAAAAAGGGTATAATGTAAAACTAAGCCAAATCCCACCCCCACAACACGCCCAACAGGAACAGAAAAAAGCATCATGATACTACTCATTAGTTACGACTTAAAAATACCTGGAAGGAATTACGATGGCCTTTATAACACCCTAAAAACAGCAGATAGTTGGTGGCATTATTTAGAA
>DATJPS010000111.1:0-9073 GCA_035506255.1 Candidatus Omnitrophota bacterium
GCAGGTACGGCAGCTTGGACCGGATGAACGGGATAAAGTTCCTGAGTCCGATCTCCCTGAGCTTTAAAACGATCTTTTTCAGCATATCAGTCGCTCATGATCCTTTTAAATATCGCCTCCATCTCGTCGACCGTGCGGTCCCAGGTGAACTTTTTTATGCTCTCAAACCCGGCGAGCGTCATCTTTTCTCTTTTAGACCGATCGTTCAAAAGCTCGAGTATCGCCGCCGCCATTTTGGGCGGGTCCTTTGGCGGAACGACCAGCGCGGTCCGCCCGTTATCCGCGTAATCCGGGACCGCCCCAACATTGGTGGTGATGCAGGCGGTGCGGCACGCCATCGCCTCCATCGGAGGAGAACCCCATCCCTCCACCCAGGTCGGGGAAACGAAAATATCGGCGGTCGAATAAAGCCGCCTCAGTTCCGCGTCGGATACCCGGCTGCGAAAATCGACCCAGGAGGGAATATACTTCCCGTAATAATCCGGGCCGAACATGATCACTTTGATATCACTTCTTTCTTTCCTCACCGCTTCCAGCGCCTGTAGCCCGTCCAGACCGCCTTTCCATCCCAACCCCCGGAACGGCATCAGGATCAGGTTCTCTTCCGCTTTTTTTCCCTCTGGATAGAACAGGTCAAAGTTATTGCCGATCGGCACTTTACCGAATATTTTTTGTTTGAACGCCACCGTCACCATGTCCGACAGCACGGTGGAAGTGGTGAACTTCGCCTGCGGAAGCGAGAACGATCGGTCCACCTTCGCCTTTAGAGCGGCGAGGCCCGCGTTTTTCGGCTCGATCCCCGCCATGGTGATGAATATCCGGCTCAGGTCCGGGTCCTGCGCTTCCGCCTGCTTCCAGCATTCGTCGCTGTCCCAGATATCCGTCACCTCGTAATGCTGTATAAAGTAAGCTTTTTTCCCTTTACTCTCGGATAGACGCGCCACCGCCAGCGACGACTCCCAGGTAGTGGCAACGACCAGGTCGGCGTCGGGGATCATCCGCGCGAACAGCGGGACCAGTTCGGCGTACAGGCAGGGAACGCGGAACAGGCGCGCCTTCAGATCGAACCAATCGGCCCGGTTGGGATTGATGGAATTGGACGCGAACTTGGAAGCCTGCCTGAGCGTACGCTTGAACGAATACCGGGCGTGGGTCTCAAGCGGCGCTGCGGGATGGACAATGCTGACCTCGTGCCCCCGCTCTATCAGCCGGTTGGAGCATTCGAATACCGCCCTTACTCCTCCGGCAATGAATATTCCAGGCAGGACGAAAGTGATCTTCATTTCCTGCCGGTTCTGGCCTTAATGAACGACGACCAGAGTTGAGGGAAGAACGAAAGGAACGAAGATTGCATGCTCCAGTCGGTCGCCCAGGTATTGGAACAGCCTTTGCAGTCTGCGATCAGCTTACGCGCCTTTTCCGCCTCCGGGCCGGTCCAGATCGCGGACGGCGAATGCTCCCTCACGTTGCCGATCTTGATCCCGCACAACCGCAGGCAAGGCATGACGTCGCCGTTGGCCTTGAGGATGAAGAACGACCTCATCGAATAACATTCGAACCGGATCATCTTTTCCCGCAGGATCTTCATCACCACTTCGTTGTGGAACGACGGCTCCATCTTCCCGATCAGCGCGATCATCCGCTCCGTCTCCGCGTCCTTTATGTTCGACTTGCCGATATTGTGGTAATACGGCGCTTCGTCGTAAAGCTGCGCAAGGTATTCAACTCCCTTGTCCTTGGCGTACTTTTCAACTTCCTCGATATAGTTCAGCGTAAGCGGATGAATGGTCTGGCCGATGGTGATCCCCAGCCGCTCGCAGTATCTCTTCTTCATCTCCAGCAGTTTGTTTAACAGGTAATCGGCCTTTTCGTAGTTCCCTTTCACTCCCCGGATCTCGTCGTGATGGGCGCCGATCCCGTCCAGCGATATACCGACAAAGATATCGGCACCCGCGTCCAGCGCGGCTTCCGTCACCTTGAGCACGCGGTCCGGAAGCAACGCGTTAGTGCTAATGGTGAACTTGGCCTTGGGCGCCTTGTTATGGATGAATAATATGATGTCCAGCAGGTCCTGCCGCATCGCCGCCTCGCCGCCGGTGATCAGTACCATCTCCAGGTCTTTGAGCAGCGGGTCGCTGAAGACCTTCTTTACCTCATCCAGCGTCAGCATGTCCGCGCTCGGCTTTTGCTTCCAGATGTCGCAGAGCTGGCACCTCGAATTACAGGCGTCGGTGATCTCCCAGGTGACCCATTTCACCTTCGGCAATCTTCCGGTCAGCCTCAGCCATTTATTGTGCAGGTACGGGGCCAGCAGCGACGCGAACCTCTTCGACCATCTTATCGGCTTGAACTTTCCCATTTCCCTTTCTCCTTTCATTTACCCTTTATACCCGGTCTACCCATTTGCGTCTTGGGCTCAAACTCTTCCTTTCCAATATGATGAACATAGTCAGCGTGATCAGCGATTCGGTGGTCATAACCGCCGCGGCCATCCCGTTCTGCTTGAAGAACACGATCAGCAGCACCGCCAGCAGGATGTTGAATAACCCGGCGGCCGAGACGATGCCGGCGAAATAATGGGCAAGTCCGAAATTGATCATAATATGCGTCCCCATTATTGCCCCCAGGCTGCAGACGAACGGCAGGAACGCCAGGATCCTTATCACCGCGATCGTAGCCAGGTACTTTTCCCCCAGTACCAGCAGCACGATTTGCGGGGCGAATATGAAGATCAGTACGGAAATTATGAAGGTCGCGGCCGCGGACAGAACGGTGACCTTGCGGATAAAGTTGAGCGCCGACGCTTTCGAGGTCTCCACCAGGTAGCTCATGTGCGGGAAGATCGCCTGCGAGACCGGGCTGAACATCGCCTGCACCGCTTTGACGATCTTCTCCCCCGCGCTGTAGTATCCCACGATCAGGTTGTTGGTGAGCAGGCCGAGCAGGAAAACGTTGCTTGTGGTGTAGAGGCTGGGCGCGATCTGGGTGATGAATATGCTGTAGCCGTTCCTCAGTTCCCTCCTTACCGAAGCGAACTTCGGCAGTTTGAACCCGACCTTAAAGTACCCGAACACTACCAGCAGCCCCGTCAACGCCGCCAGGACCAGTCCCAGCGACTGAAAGAGCGCCACCAGAAAGTATCCCTGTTCGCTGTGGACGAAAACGAATATCAGGACGATGAAGAGCAGCCGGGCGGAAAGGTTGAGCACGGTTATATACTTCATCCGTTCCATCCCCTGGAAAAACCACTGAGGGAACAGCACATTGCCGCCCAGCGCCAAGAACGCGAAAGCGTAGAGCGGCCATTCATCACGGAATTTGGCGAAAGACAACACAATCGCGGCGAACACCAGCAGCGAGATCAGGGCAAAGACGACCTTGATCAGCATCACGCAGGAAAAAATCTCGGCCACTCTTTTCCGGTCGTGGCGGTTGATCGATATTTCCCGCGTGGCGGAAAAATTGAACCCGTAATCGGTGAAATAGGTGAAGTACTGCACGAACGCCTGCGCGAACGCCACCAAACCGAACTTTTCCGGCCCCAGCACCCTTACCAGGTACGGAACGGTGATGAGAGGAAGAACATAGTTGGCGCCCTGCAATATCGACAAGCTGACCAGGTTCTCGAACAGTTTTGTCTTCAGGATGTTCAGGTTGATCTTCATCCGATCTCCCCCGCCAGGCGGCGCGCCCGCCCGATCACCGCGTCCATGTTAAGGTATTCGTGTTCCGCGAACCGGCCGCAGAGCAGCAGGCCGATGGAGCGGAAATACAAACGCAGCCGCTTAAGGCGTTTTGAGTATTTAAGGTCAGTGACCACATAAGCGTATTTCATCCGCTTAACGTCCGACGCGCAGACCTCGCCTTTGCGGATAAAACCTTCGCGCGCCAGACCAGATGATACTTTTTCTACCAATTGTCGATCGGACAGCTCGTGCACGCCGTCGCCCGGATTGGTAGTGATCTCCGCCACCGCCATCGACATCCCGCGCGGAGCGTAGGACTCGCCCATATAAGAATGGAAGCAGACACGGTGGAAAGGAAACTCCTGCTGCGGGAAATAGACCGCGAACTTATCGGTTAAATTTTTCCGGTCGATCCCTAGCATCACGACCGAAAGCGAATTGTACTTCAATCCCCTCGCTTCGCTTCTGATGCTCGAGGGAACGCCATCCAGCATTGGGACCAGATCGACCAGCGGCAGGCACGATACGATCCGGTCGTATTCGCGATCGTTGTTACCGTCCGAAACGATCCACTTCCTGCCGGCCTTCCTCACCGAACGGACGCCGAAGCCGGTCATCACGCTTGAAAGTTTTGACCGGAAAGCGTCGGTCAGCGCCTGGATGCCGCCTCTTTTGGGATAATAAAAGTAAAGCTGATGGGTATAGCCTTCGGTCTCGATACCGAGCGCGGAGCGGACGATATCGGCGACCGGAGGTTTCGGCACTCGCTCCACCCATTCCAACCCCATTTTATTGGTCGGGCAGTTCCAGATCTTTTCGTTGTACGGTATCAGGTATTTGTCCGCCAGCCCGTCGCCAAAGGTGTGGTATAGCCATTCGCGGAAATTATGCGGCTTCCCTGCATGCCGGTTATCGATAAAACCGAGCAGGCAATCCGCGATATCCTCTTTATCGAGCGCCGACAATCCGTTCTCGAACGGATATTTGACGAACCTCCGCTTGAACCAGACCTTGTTATTGCGGTAAAGTTTCTTTTTATTGCTTCCCAGCATCTTTACCATCAGCGAAAGCGTACTCTCGTCCTTCGAGAAGACGATATGGCCGCCCAGGTCGTAGGTGAACCCGTCTTTATTGAAAGAACGGCAAAGCCCGCCACAGACCGTTTCCGTTTCCAGGACCTCGGTCGCGAAGCCTTTCTTTTCCAAAAAGTATGCCAGCGACAGGCCCGCCAGCCCACCGCCCAGTATCCCGATCTTCGTCAAAGACGGCCCTCCCTTATCTCCTCGAGCAGGTAAAGATGCAAAAGATGCTCGAGTATCAGATGGATATCCTCGATCCTTTCCATGTTGTCCGACGGCACCACGATCGACAACTTTGCCAGTCCCGCGACTTTCCCTCCCTTGAAACCGGTAAAAGCGACGGTCTTTGCCCCCGCGCCGTTGGCGAACTCCACCGCCTTGAGAATGTTCTTGGAATTCCCGCTGCCGCTGAAAACCACTACCACATCGTCCTTTTCGAGCAGCGGCTCCAGTTGCGCGCTGAAGATATCGTCGTAGGAAACGTCGTTCCCCCAGGCGGTCAAAAGCGCCACGTTGTCGGTGAGGCTCACCGCCTTGAACTTCTTTTTGCCGGGGAGCCCGCTCCCCTTGGCAAAGTCGCAGACAAAATGTGACGCGGTGGCCGCGCTCCCGCCGTTCCCCATTGCGAAGATCCGGCGCCCCTTCCGGTACGCATCCTTCATCACTTCGGCAACCTCCTCCACTTTCTCCAGCGGCAGACTATCGAGGCTCTTTATCAGATCGTCCAGGTACTTGCGGGCGTATTTCTTTGGCATGTTACCCTCCCTTAATCGCTGACATAAATGATCTTGCTCCCCTGCGGCTCCAGATTGAACTTCGTTTCCCGGAACGAGGAGAGCGCTTCCCTCACTTTTTTTTGCGCCGCTTCCGGAACGTAAAGCAGAAGAAACCCTCCTCCACCCGCTCCCAATATCTTTCCTCCCAGCGCTCCCGCTCTCATCGCCTTTTCGTACAGTCCGTCGATCTCCGGATTGCTGATCCCTTCGGCCAGCGACTTCTTGATCTTCCACCCTTCGTTGAGAGCCCGCCCAAAATCGTCGACCGGGCCCTTCTTCTGCAGCGTGTCGCGAAGGTCGTACGCCAGCTGCTTGAGCGACTTAAGTTCCTTCAGCTTGGAGGCGGAGTTTTCCTTTTGCTTGGCCAGGATCGAATTGGCGCGGCGGGTAATGCCGGTATAAAAAAGCAGCAGGTTACCTTCTAGCGCTTGTTTTTGGTCGCGGTCGACGATGACCGGGTTAATGAACACGCTGCCGTCACGGTTGAACTCGATGAACTGGAGGCCGCCGTAAGCGGAAATGTACTGGTCCTGCTTTCCAATCGGCTCCCCTACGATCTCGATCTCGATCCGGCACGCTTCCCGCGCCAGCGCCTCGGCCGAAACGTTCTCCCCCTTATACGCGTGGAGAGCGTTCAAAAGGCCGACGGTAAAGGTGCTCGACGATCCGAGCCCGGTCCCCGATGAAGGGATGTCAGCGATAGTGGTGATCTCGATCCCGCGGTCGACCCCGGTCAGCTTCATCGCCTCTCGCACCAGCTCGTGCTGGAGGTCGGCCACTTTCTCCACGATCTCCGTCCTGGAATATGAGACCCGGATGTGGTCGTCGAACTTACAGTTAACGGTCGCGAAAATATATTTGTTGATCGCGGTCGAGATGACCGCTCCCCCCTCGAGCTCATAAAACGCTGCCAGGTCGGTGCCGCCGCCGGCAAAGCTGATCCGAAGCGGGGTCCGCGATATTATCATTTAAACACCTTCCTTATCAGTTCCAATCGTTCCGGAGTCCCCAGGTCGTAGTAGCGAATATTAGTCGGATACGCCTGCAGTTCGCCATTCCGTATCAGTTCCGGGTAGATATCGGCCTCGAGCGAAACGAACTCTCCCGGTTTGAGGCCGGAAAAGACCGCTTTCTTGAACAGATACACGCCAGCGTCAACGTAAGACAGCTCCCGATCCACGGTCTTGACCGCGATCTTCTTATCCCCCTTTTTGAGGGCTTCTTTCTTGGAATAAGCGGTGACCTTCCCCTCCCCGTCGATCTCGATGTTCCCCTCCGCCGCCTTTTCCGAATTGTCGTACACCACCATTAGCCCAGATTTACCCGACTCACGGAAAGTCCGGTAAACATCGTTAAGGTCCACCGGCAGGAAAGTATCACCATTGAGCACGAAGAACTCATCTTGCAGATGTTCTTCCGCCATTTTGATCGCGCCGGCGGTGCCGAGAAAATCCTTCTCCACCGAATATACGATCTTAACGCCCAGCCAACTCCCGTCGCCGAAGTATTCCTTGAACCGGTCGGCCAGGTAGCCGACGCAGAGCACGATCTCTTTGACGCCGTGTTTCGCCAGCCATTCGACGATGTATTCGATGAACGGTTTGCCGTTGACCAGGATCATCGGCTTGGGGATCTCGTAGGTCAGCGGCCGCAGCCGTGTTCCCACCCCTCCCGCCAGTATCACCGCCTGCTTCATGGCTTGAGCATCCTGTCGATCGCGGTCGATACCGATTCGCGGGAAGAACGCTCGCACTTCCATCCCAGCTTTGCCAGTTTTTTAACCGAAAGGTGCATTTGCGGCACGTCGCCGGGCCAGCCCCGCTCACCCCCGGTGAATTTCAGTTTCGCGTCCTTAAGCCCCATTTTTTCGATCAACAGTTTCGCGATCGAAGTGATGTCGATCCGGTCCTCTCCCCCCAGGTTGAAGACATTATGCGTCTCCGAACTTTTGGCGTGGGCGAACAGCATGGCGTCGACGCAATCATCCACCAGAAGATATGATTTGGTCTGCTTGCCGTTGCCAAGGATCTCCAGCTCCTTCGGGTCCGCTTTCAGCTTGGCAATAAAATCGAAAATGATGCCGTGCGTCCCCCTGCCGCCGACGATATTGGCGAAACGGAAGAGCCAGCATTTCATGCCAAAGGTATGGGCGAACGCGGTGCAGAGCGCCTCACAGGCGAGCTTGCTCGCGCCGTATAGGGAAATGGGGAAAAGCGGGCCGTAATCCTCCGGGGTCGGCATCACTTTCGGTTCTCCGTAGATAGTAGAAGTCGACGCCAGGCAGATCTCTTTAACGCCGTTCCGGCGCATTGCCTCCAATATATTATATGTGACGATGGTGTTCTGCTTGAGGTCGGTATCGGTCACCTTGATACCGTAGCGGATATCGGGATTAGCGGCCAGATGGAAGACCAGATCGCATCCCTTGAGCGCCTTTTCGACAGCGGGAAGGTCCAGCAGGTCCCCCTTGATAAAAGTGAAGTAGTGTTTCCCCTTGTGCGTTGAAAGGAATTCCTCACGACCGGAAGAAAGGTTGTCATAAACGACGATCTCCCATCCTTCTTTCGCCATCCGGTCCGCCAGATGGCTGCCGATGAACCCGGCCCCGCCGGTGATAAATACTTTCTTAGACATCTTTTTCCCTTTTCAACTCGCGAATAAATTCGCGGTTAAATCTTAAGCAAGAATTCATTCTCGGCTTACTGGCCACCATTTTTGAACCACTCCATTGTCTTCGCGATCCCTTCTTCGAGCGTTACCTTGGGCACCCACCCCAATTCCACCACCGCTTTCGAGATATCGGGCTTCCTCTGCTTTGGATCGTCCTCCGGCAAAGGTTTGGCAACGGTCTTGAGCGGTAAGCCGCTCAGTTTAGAAACGATCTCCGCCAGCTGGAGCATAGTGAACTCCGAAGGGTTGCCCAGATTGACCGGCGTTTTAATATTGGAATTCATTACTTTATATATGCCGTCCACTAGGTCCGAAACATAGCAAAAGCTCCGGGTCTGTTTCCCGTTGCCGTAGATCGTGAGCGGCTCGCCCTTTAGCGCCTGGTTGATGAAGTTGGGGACCACGCGCCCGTCGTTCTTGCGCATGCGCGGGCCGTAGGTGTTGAATATCCTGATGATCTTAACATCCAGACCTTTATGCCTTTTATAGGCCGATGCCGCCGCCTCGGCGAAGCGCTTGGCCTCGTCATAAACGCTGCGCGGCCCTACCGGATTGACGCGCCCCCAGTAATCTTCTTTCTGCGGCGAGACCTCGGGATCGCCGTATACTTCGGAAGTGGAAGCGAGCATGAACCCGGCCCCGTGCTTCAGCGCCAGCTCGAGCGCGTTGAAAGTGCCGAGCGATCCGACCTCCAACGTTTCGATCGGCAGTTCAAGGTAATCGACCGGGCTGGCGGGAGACGCGAAATGGAGAACGAAGTCGATCTTGTCCTTATATTCTAGGTAAGTGGAAATGTCATGCTCGATGAACTTGAGTTTGTCATCGCCTTCGTGATGCGCGAGGTTATGCAGCGAACCGGTAA
>DATJPS010000112.1:0-3923 GCA_035506255.1 Candidatus Omnitrophota bacterium
GAGGGGGATCGAACCCCTGACCTCGGCGTTGCGAACGCCGCGTTCTCCCAGCTGAACTACTGCCCCATTAGGATTTTCGAGGGATATTATACCACAAACGGGTTAGTACGACTGCCAGCGCGGTTTTTTCTTGCCCGGCGCGAAACCACCGGGACGGCGGCGACGGCGTGATCCGCCGAACGAACGGCCGGACGGCTTGGAGGCGGCGTTATTGAAGAACTTGGCCGCCGGGACTTCCGGATGCTCGGCGATCGGAATGGTGGTGCGGATCAGCTTTTCTATGTTCCTGAGGTCGGCGCCCTGGTCTGGAGTGGCCAGGGAAATGGCGCGTCCTTCCTGCCCCGCCCTTCCCGTCCGCCCGATCCGATGAACGTAATTCTCGATGTCATCAGGAAGGTCGTAATTGATCACCAGCTCGATCCCGGTCACGTCGATCCCGCGCGCCGCGATATCGGTCGCTACCAGGACCCGGTATTTGCCCTTTTTAAAACCATCCAGTGCCTCTTTTCTCTGCGCCAGCGACCGGTCCGAGTGGATATCTGCCGCGCGATGCCCCAGAGAGGTGAGGCCGCGAGCGATCTTCCGGGCGCCGTGCTTTGTACGCGAGAAAAGCAATACCGATCCGCGGTATTGTTCCAGAAGCTTCTGGAGAAGCTTTGGTTTGTCTTCTTTGCTGACGATATACACTTCCTGCGTAACTTTTTCGGCGGCGGTACCTGACCTAGCGATCTCCACGCTTACTGGCAGCTTCATATGATTGGACGCCACTTTGACGATTTCTTCTGGCATGGTGGCGGAAAAAAGCATGGTTTGCCTTTCACGCGGCACCGTCCGCAGTATCTTTTCTATCTGAGGAGCAAATCCCATGTCGAGCATCCGGTCGGCCTCATCCAGCACCAAGATGCTTACATTCCCAAGGAGTACCGTTTTCTGTTCCAGATGGTCGATCAGGCGCCCGGGTGTGGCGATGATCACATCGGGATTGCGGCGCAGAGATTTTATCTGATTGAACATGGAGGCTCCGCCGATAAGGACCACGGTCCTCATACCGAACGCGGGAGCGAGCTTCTGGAAGGTTTCATCCACCTGCAGCGCCAGTTCGCGCGTAGGTACCAGGACCAGACCGCGTGTCCTCTGCTGCTGAGCCAGTCGCTGTATCATGGGAATGGCAAATGCCAACGTCTTACCGGTGCCGGTCTGCGCGATGCCGATCATGTCCTTTCCATCTATTGCGATCGGGATCGCCTTGTGTTGGATGGGTGTCGGCACGGTGAACTTCATCCGTTCGATTAGTTCCAGTATCTTCGGCGCGATCCCCAAACCGTAAAAGGTCGGGTTGGCGGCCTTGGGCGGTGGCGGTGCGGCGTTTATTACCGGCACGGCGGGCGTCTTATTTGTCTTGGAGGGCTGCAATACCCGGAAGAATTTTTCCTTCCACGAATTCAAGCGATGCTCCTCCGCCGGTCGAAATGTGGGAAAATTTATCGGCTAGACCGGCTTTTTCTATGGCTGCGACTGAATCGCCGCCGCCAACGACGGAGATAGCGCCCTTCTGCGTGGCCGCAGCCACCAGTTTGGCGATCTCGATCGTACCCTTGGCGAATTTGTCGAACTCAAAAACGCCCATTGGCCCGTTCCAGAATATGGTTTTGGCCTTTTTAATTGCGTGACTGAACTTTGTGATGGTACCCGGCCCGATGTCCATTCCCTGCCAGCCGTCGGGTATCCCGGCGCGGGTCACCACCTGCGAATTGGCATTGGCGTCGAATTTATCGGCCACCACGTGGTCGATCGGCAGCATGATGGTCTTGTTAAGGTCGATCGCCTTTTTCAATATTTCCTTGGCGACCGGGATCTTATCCTCTTCCACCAGCGAATTGCCGACCGAAACGTTGCGCGCCTTGAAGAATGTGTAAGCCATGCCGCCGCCGATGATAAGTGTGTCGACCTTGGGCAAGAGATTCTGCAACACATCGATCTTGCTGGATATCTTGGCACCGCCCAGGATCGCCACGAACGGTTTGGCCGGGTTCTCTATCAGTTGTCCGAGGAACCTGATCTCTTTTTCCATCAGAAAACCGGCATAGCCTTTGAGGTATTTGGTCACCCCTTCGGTCGAAGCGTGGGCGCGGTGCGCGGTGCCAAAAGCGTCATTGACGTAGATATCCGCCAGAGAGGCAAGCTTTTTGGCGAAAGCGGGGTCGTTCGCTTCCTCTTCTTTATAAAAACGGACATTTTCGAGGAGAATGATATCCCCGTCCTTGAGTGCCGCGACCGCTTTTTCCACTTCCGGCCCGATGCAATCTTTCACGAATGCGATCGGTTTTGACATCAATTCTCCCAGCTTCTTTGCGATGGGCGCCAGGCTGAGTTTGTCGTCAGGACCGGATTTGGGGCGGCCAAGATGGGAAACAAGGATTACGCGGGCGCCTTTATCCGAAAGGTACTTTATCGTCGGAATAGCGGCGCGGATGCGCGTATCGTCGGTAATATTGAGCTTGTCATCCTGGGGGACGTTAAAATCGACCCTGACCAGGACCTTCTTACCTTTTAATTCCTTGATGTCCTCTATCGTTTTCTTGGCCATTTCAAATTACATCTTGGAAGCGATAAGTTTTGCCAGGTCGACCGTACGGTTGGAATAGCCCCATTCGTTGTCGTACCAGGATACGACCTTGAAGAACCGCTTCTCACCCTTCAGATTGTTCTGCAGAGTGGCCAGCGAATCATAGATCGAAGAGCGCTCGTCGTGGATGAAGTCGGTCGACACGACCTCTTCGTTCGCATAACCGAGGATCCCCTTAAGATAGGTTTCCGAAGCCTTCTTCATCAGCGCGTCGATCTCTTCGATGGAGGTGTCTTTTACCGCGCGGAAGGTCAGATCGATGACCGAAACGTCGGCGGTGGGAATGCGGAACGACATGCCGGTGAGCTTTCCCTTGGTGACGGGGAGCACTTCGCCCACCGCTTTGGCCGCGCCGGTGGTGGACGGGATGATGTTGATCGCCGCCGCCCGGCCGCCTCTCCAGTCCTTTTTGGACGGGCCGTCAACGGTCTTCTGGGTCGCGGTATAGGAATGGATGGTGGTCATCAGTCCGGTCTCGATGCCGATCCCCTCTTTAACGATAACGTGGACCACCGGGGCCAGGCAGTTGGTGGTGCAGGATGCGTTGGAAACGATGTTGTGCTTAGCCGGATCGTATTCGCCGTCGTTGACGCCGAGCACGATGGTCTTAACTTCGCCTTTGCCCGGTGCGGAAATGATGACCTTCTTGGCGCCCGCCGCTAGATGCCCCTTGGCCTTTTCGGAATCGGTGAAAAGACCGGTCGATTCGATCACGATATCGACACCGAGATCCTTCCAGGGAAGCCCGCTCGGTTCCTTGGTGGCCATGATGCATTTGATCTTGTTGCCGTTGACGACGAGAACATCCTCGCCTTCGGTTTCCAGCGTTCCCTTGAACCTGCCGTGGATCGAATCGTACTTCATCTGGTACGCGAAATACTTGGCGTCGGTGCTGACGTCAACGACCGCCACGACCTCCAGCTCCTTGCCCAGTACACCTTTTGCCGCCATAGCGCTCAAAACCTGTCTGCCGATGCGTCCGAAACCGTTGATACCTACTTTTACCTTTGCCATAAACCTCAAACCCCTTCCTTTTCCATTTCCCGTGGATTATTTTCTATTATATATTGATTCCGGATATCTGTCAAATTTATGCTTTTATTCGATCTTTTTCCTGAACCGCAGGACACTGAGGGTCAAGATCGCCACGCCGAAGATTATAAGAGGCCAAGTTTCTTTCCACAAATATTTTATCCCGATCCCCTTCAGGAATATCCCCCTCACGATCTCTAGAAAGTAACGGAGAGGGATCAGGAGCGTGACCGCCTGGATGAACTGTGGCATGTTGGCGATGGGG
>DATJPS010000113.1:0-10432 GCA_035506255.1 Candidatus Omnitrophota bacterium
CGGAAATTTTGACCTTGAATTTGCCCATCGGCTCCTGGGCAACTTCGGCGGCGACAGTGTTTATAAGAACACCTTCTTTTTTGCCTTCCGGCGCGACGTGGCCGAAGCCTGGGCAAAAGGATACGACAGGCCCAGCGCGCTTGACGGCCGACCGCTCCATGAGACCTATGATTTGGATTTTTCGAACCACTTCACGGCCGCCTGCCTAACCTCTACTAAAGAGCAGTGGATGGCCACTTATGCCGACAAAGGTAAGGGTTTTGCAAAGTCGGACTGGGAATTCCTCTGGGACCATGCTCAGGATATCAAGAAAATGGCGGACGGATTGGGCGGCGCCGATATCGGGAGCGGGGACGAGACCTGGTCGGACATCGGCACGATTGGGGAATATTTCTCCCGGTTAAAGGGCATCCTGTCGCCGGACGCGCAAATACGGAGGAAGAGCCGCGAAATGATGGGCATCCCCGGGGCCAAAGCGGTCCATCGCGCCGCGGTCGATGACGTTACCTTTACCGGTGAAAGCCATTATATCGGCCGGTCGGTTTTCAAAAGAGGCGGGAAGATCGGAAATAATGTGATCGTTATCGGCTCCATTTTTGAGAGTTATGTCGATATCCCCGACAACACCATTATTATCGGAAGCCGGATCCATCATGTCAACTTCGACCAGAACAGCAAGTCGCCCAAATTGATCTACTTTGTTAATCAGGATTCGGAGGAAGCCAGCCTGACCATCCAAGGGAATACCGCTTATTCAAGTATATATTTAATGAACGGCCAGACCCTTCTGGGAGGATTCCCCATCCCGCTCACCGGGAAAGAAACAAAGCGCAATCAAGGGACCGGAAGGTCCGCCATTGAACCCTATTTGAACCATTACGCGATGGATGGGAAAATGGTCGAACAATCGATCTCCGGGATCGGGGCTATTACCGATTCGAGCCTGATCGCCCAGCTGGTTCATCTGGGGACTCCGGCCGATTCCGCCGCTAAACCGTCGGTCAAGAACCTTAAACGGGTCAACAGTTTAAGCCGGTCCGACAAAGCGGCCGAAGGTTTAAAGCGGGAAATAGAAGAAGAACTGCGTAGTAGGGATATAATTTAACAGCATACCCCCTCTTCCAGGGGGTTATAATTCTTCGTTTGGACGCTTCAATCCGGACCATGTGCAGAGATCTATACTGCCTGGTTGTTTGCATTAACATTACCCCCTCCAGATTTATTGAAATATCTGCATAAATTTAACGATATATATACGGGAAAGAGAGCCAAGGAGACATAATATGGCCGGAAGTATAGAATTCAACCCAAAAGCATTGATCGCCGGTCGGATGGGCATTGATATAGTGTCCAACTCAACACGCGCCAATGTCCGCATGGCCGGGGGGTCCGGCCTTCACGCCGCGCTGGCCGCTTCACTGCTCGCACCGACCGCGCTGGTAAGCCTGACCGGAAAGGATTTTCCCTCTGCCACTTTAGAAATACTAAAAAACAGGATCGATGTTTCGGGTATAACAGTTGACCCCACCAGGGACTGCAACCAATGGGTCGGATATTATCCTTCCCTCGACCAGGCAAAAACTTCAAGCTATGCCCATAACATACCGGAATCGTCCATTTCGATCCCCGAAGATTTACAGAAATCAGCCTGCGTTTTCATCGGCGCCATGCACCCCAGCCTGCAACTTGAGATCCTGTCCCAGCTTCAGACCCCTTCCCTGGTTATGATCGACACTATCCGCCAGCTGATAAAAAGGGAACCGCAACTGGTAAGCGAAGCTTTTTCAAAAGCTGATGTAGTCGTGGTGAACCGGGAAGAGGCCGAACTTTTTGCCGGCACCACCGACGAATACATCGCATTGGATACATTGCTCGCCCTGGGACCGAAAGTAGCCATCATCAAGCTCGGCTCCGACGGCGCGGTCATGGCTTCCGGCAACCTTATCTTCAGGGTACCGGCCATGAACCAGGCGCCGGTTGACACGACCGGGGCCGGCGATTCATTTGGCGGGGCGTTCACCGGATATGTGGCCCGTGAAATAGCAAGGCACCGCGTGCTGGACAACCTGGTCTTCGGCGAAGCATTCCTGATGGCGTCGGTGATGGCGTCTTTCAAAGTGGAAGGTTTCGGGTCGGAAAGGCTGATCTCCCTCACTCCGCAGGAGTTGTTCTCCCGGTTCATGAGCTCCCGGGCATCGCTGATGTCCCAGCTAAAGTTGGAGGAACGGGGAAGATTGAATGGAGGCGTCCTGGTCAACCTTTACAACCATCCCGACGTCATGTCCGAGCAGACCGCGCAGAAGCTGATCTCCCCTGAATATTTTCCGGGATCGTACTCGTTCGACAAGGCCACCGGAAGCCTGGAATTCACCGGCCTGGACATGTGCCTAGAACAAAAGCTCCAGGCCGTACTGAGGGATAAGCGGGCGGAAGCCGATTCTTCCGTCCTGACCAGGAAATACGGCGAGGAGATCGCGAACCTTGATCCTTCGCGGTTCTCGTATTTCTCCCTAACGGAAGGGGTTTTTGTACTCGGCCGCATGCTCCACCCCGGCGATCGGCTCGATACTTTTTCCGCCGAGAACGAATGGGTGCATCTTAAAGCAAAGGATGCCGTGAAGAAAATGACCGGAACGCTTTCCGCCCGGGACTGGCTGGTCACGCTGGCGGGGGCGAACGCAATAGAGGCGTACAGCTTTAAGCCGAAGTATGAGGAACGGGTAAAACATTTCGAGAAGGTATCGCAGGATCCTAAAAGCTATCCCCTGGCGCTTGACGCCAGCGCGATCTTCGAATCCAGGGTAATGTCGAAACCTACCAGTATCGCCTATATCACCGATAACCATGGCGAAGCGGATGTCGACTTGAAGTTCATCCTGGAACTTGCCCGCCGCTACGAATCGATGGAAGGAAACGGAGAATGGCAGATCGGGATTATTCCAAAGGCGACCCCTGTCGGTACCGATGCGACCTATGATTCGATCATGGCTTGCATCACCGAAAGCGATTCCCCCGTCGTCGAACTGCAAAGGTTCATAGCCGCCGGAAAGGTCAAAGTTCTTGAGGGTGGATCGCGGACCCAAGGGGTGAACCTTCCCCATCTGTCGCAGGAAGTCGGCGATTTCCTGTCCGAAGTGCAGCGGGCCAATGGCGTAGTCATCGCCAAAGGCGAAGCCAACATGCATACGCTTTCCGGGATCGAGATCGATTCGTTCCTGGTTTATATGGCAAAGAACCGCGATGCCGCAATGGCTGCCGGCGTCAGCTTGAACGGGCTGGTCGCCGCTTTTGTTCCGGCCGGAATCCGGGGCGTGGTGGGAATGGCAGAAGAAATAAGGCAGAACCTTGCCGATGTCCTGGCCGCAGTGCAAAGCGAACGGTTCGCGGCGCTAGTCTCTTTAGATAAAATAAGGGAAAGGATGCGGGAGACCGGCGAACTGTTCGTTGATGCGGTCAACAATTACACTTCAAGCGAACCAATGCTCTACGGCAATAAAGCCGCGACTTATATACTTCCGATCATCGAAGATCCAAAGGTCAAGGGGTATGTTCCGGTATTCATCGCACGGGGGAGCATGCCTTTCAAAACCGCCTGGGATACGATCGCTCAAAGAATGACGGGAGCGTCCCAGAGCTACCCCTTCATGCCCAAGATTAGCGTAGTTCCCAAGCACTCACCGTCCAACCTGATACTGCAGATGCTGACACCGGCAGAAGCGGAGCGACGGATTTCCGAGGAGTTGTACTCACAGTTGGCAACGGTTTTCAACTGCCTGCCAGCTACCGTCCGCACGGAGGTCGAGGCAAAACTGGGTCATGGATTCGCCGGGATCAAAGGCAAGACATTGAAAGAGGCCGTGGATGCCCTGGCCAGTATCGGGCTGGACCCCCGCTATGAGCGGGCGATGGAGCTTTTCCGTCAGCTTGAAGCGGAAAAGGGAAAGCGCCCCCAGGACCGAGACCCGGAAATAAGGACGCGTATTAAGGCCATCTATGGGAGCTTGAAGCGCGATTCGTCCCACACCGTACGCCCGCTACTGAACTCTTTGCTAGCCAGCACCGAATTCGGGAAATACGTCGCGGCCAATCGGCTGCTTTTTATCGATGAGGCCGGTTCGACCGGCAGCACCGTGGCCTCCGCCGAACTGCTGGTCCGCTCTTTTAACCAGGCGGCGGACTGGAAGTTCTATACCATCCAGCCGACCAAGGACGAGCACGAAATATACGACGGCGATTGCGGGATAAAGTTCAAGCCGGAAGAGAATCAGCCAAAGCTCTACGACATGATATTCGTGGACGGCGTTCGATTCACTTACCGGGAAGCCCGGGCAGAGCTGTCCGCGCATCTTGATCGGGGTATTTCTTATAAGGAAAAAATGGCCGAGTACAATGCTGCGGTGGCAGAATTCTTACGGCCCGGCCTGGATCTTCTGCTCAAAGGGATAGAACATGTCAACAGCCGCCACGCCAAAGAAGTGCTGAAGATGCTGCTGCGCGAACGTCAGGCGGAGCGTTCCGATCCCATGGCCCGGCTGGCCGGTAAAATTGCGGAGATCGTGGTCAAGGAAGAACGGGTCCCTAACCATACCAAACACCGTTATACCATCAGAGCCGAACTGGAGCGGCTGGAAGAAAGGCTCGCGGACATGCTGGAGGGGGACCGGGAAGCTGCGGCAAAGCTGGCGGCGTTGGACAGCGGGATCGCCGGTTACGACAGCATCCAGACGCTTTCCAGATGGCAGAAAGATTTCGATAAATATATGGGGGATGTGGCCAGAGGGAGCAGATCGATCTAGTTCAACGTTTCGGTTTTACCTCGGTTAATTTAAAATTAACTTCCATCGCCCCCTCCACCCCATTTTCTTCAACCGTGACTTCAAGACCATTGATTGGTTTTCCGGCAAGGTCGGTTAACTCAACCGATTTTCCTGAGGTTTCTATTTTAATGTCCGTCTGCGCCATCAGTTTGGCAAGTTCGAGTGCGGCGGCCTGCAATTCCTCTTTTTCAGCAATATATTTTCCGTCTGAATTCAAAAAGCAGAACCGCAAAGTCTGTCCAGACCGGTGAAGTGAAGTGGCAAGCCTTATGCTAAACAGCAAATATTTAAAGAACCCGAGATTCGGGTTTTCAGCAAGCCCATTGGCGATCCGATCGCTCCCCATTACCCTGGCCAGATAATTATAAGGCGGGTAAGGAGAACTTTCGATTAAATCCACATGATTTATGATCAATTCTTTTTCCGCTTCAGTCAATTCCCCTGACGCAACAAGTTCGTTCATTCTATGTTCAATAATTTTCCAATATTGATTGACGCTCTGTTTGGAGTCCATCGCCGGGTCGGAAATCCCGATCACCATCCCCAGGTATTGCTTATTTAATGCTGGCACCCTGTTTCCAATTGCCGTGATCGCCGCCTGCCAATTACGGTTATCCCCAATCGCAGAAAGCAGCATCTCCCGGTGCGCTAAAATCTGTTCATATTTCAGGTTTGTCAATGCGGCTCCGTAAGGAGAAATATCCGCGATCGTCAGCAAGAAAATACTATCCAGTAGCTTGGCTGCCCGGCCCGCATCAAAGCCCCCTTCTGGGGCGATATATTTCTGCACCTGGGGATCCTTTAAAAAACTAACGAATGACCGGGCTGAAAGGTCCGGCATGATGCAGCTGGTTAAAAGAACATGGTACCTGGTCGCCAAATGATAAACCGCCTGGTCTGCTTCCGGCATTTTTAAGTCGCTCAGAAGAGATAGCCGGCCCAAAGTGTCATAGCTTCTTTCGGGATGAACATACCATTCCACCAGCTTGGTCAAATCGTGCATTAATGCCAAATAAAGAAGGTGCTCCACCGAGTATTTACTTGATATTGCGGTTATTGTTTCCAGGTTGCGATGTGCACGTTCCTTATCGTCAATCGTCGCAAGCTTTCCAACCCCTTTTTGTTCTTTTTCCAATTGGCCAACGGCCACTTTAGTCTGTATTATCCCTGCTGCTACATCTAAAATATGACCATGGATTGTTTTTAAGTTCTTCTCGTCGATCGTGCCATGGTATTCACGATAGATGACGCCGGCAAATTCATAAAGGTCCTCCGCCAATAGTTTATTAATGTCCCGCCTGACGGAGTCATAGCTAGAAAAGTCTATCCCTGGGGCCGCGGCGGCAATTCTTCCCGCTATCCTTTTAAATAAATATCTTGCTAAAATGACCGCAGGAGTGTTTTGGATTGGGATCCTTTTAGTTTTTTCGATCGTCTCTCCTTGCCGGACCGATGCCACATAATCCCTTATCGCACGGCCGGCGGCGGTGAAGTCATCGTTCACGATCTCAAAATCGTAATATTGGGCGCGGGCATCGTATGCTTCGATCGCATCCGCCGATATTTTTGCCAGTCGGTCGGAAGCATCCCTACCTTCTTCCCTTGCCCGTTTATGTATGCGGCCGGCAATAGCGTCGTATTGCTCCCGCGGTGTACCCGCCATTTTTACATATATAGAGCGATAGATCACATCGGTCCGGCCGGAAAAATAATCACGCAAACTATCCATGATCGATGCTCCGGCCACTACTATGCCGCTTTTACCCGCAGCTATAAGTTGTTCTATTTGTTCTTTGCGAACCCCATAAAATGTCCCATAGCCCCCTTCACAAGCAATAATCTCCCCATGTCTGACCGCTTCTAGAAATTCTGTTTCACCGGTAAAATGGTAATCCACGCCGTCTGCTTCGTTAGCCGCCGGAGGACGGGTAGTGGATAAAAGAGAGAGTTCAAAACCCATTCTTTTTACTAGCATTTTTGCAATCGAGGTCTTCCCGCATCCGGTATAACCTGAAACGGTCAAAATGACCGGAATCGGCTTTATAGCGCTCCCGTTTTCCCCGATCGGAGAGATCGCGCCGGGCGCGGATAGACCACTCAATGGCTCAGTGGAAATCCTTCCGGTTTCATTCGCGACCGTTCTTTGATACACGGGGGAGGGCCCGATATGATCAGATATCTTTACATTATTTCCCACTGAACTTCTTCCCGCTTTCTATCTTTTCCGTATTTATTTTCACGATCTCTATGGAGGCCGAGAACCAGTGCCTAAGGTCGTCGATCAGCGCATTCAGCTCGTCCACGCTTTCGACCCGCGCGATCGCTTCGGCCATCCGTTTCAGCCTCAATACTTTATCTTTCCGGAAATGGTCGAATTTCACATTAAAAGTCCCGGCCATGTTCTCGATCAGACCGCCGCGCTCGTTCGGTTTGATCTGATTGGTGATCATCTTCTCCTCTTCCGTTTCACAAATATAGTTGATCCCCAGGAAATCGTTGAAGCGGTCCATGATCGTCTCTTTTTCGCTAACAAAATCCTTCTCTTTAGTCTTTTCCAGGGTCTGGCCGCCAAAAACATCGGACACGATCAGGATGCTGCCAAAATCAATGCTTGACTTAAGGTCCCTCAGCGTTTCAGCGATCGCCGTCACCTCTACATCCACGGATTTCATCCCTACCCGGGGGCCTTCTTCGCCGATCCGCATCGTCTCTTTGCGCTGGAGCGCAAGCCATTCATTGGTCTCATCGAACGGCGTCTTTACCCTTATATGGTGGCCGCCCACCTTTATCCGTTTTGAATCACCGGAAGAGAATACCGGAAGCATTCGGTTGCGGATGCCATCAAGCGTTTCGCCGTTTTCCGCACAGTACACTGGGACCAGCATGTCCCTGACCGCCACCCCCGCGATCCCGCCACAGATACCGGAGAACAGCACATTCTTGACCCCGATCTCGTCCAGGTACCTTGCCAGATACCTGGCTTGGTCACCGTACGGAACGTCCACTAGCAGCAGCACCCGATCCCGGCCGTTGATATCCCTCGACTTGAGCACTTGGGCCCGGAAATAAGGGGTTATCACTTTTTCTCCGACTTTGATGTTCTCGAAAAGGGCTTCCTTGAGCCCGAACAATTCCACCGAGAACGGATATTCGCTGTGGATCGAAGCCAAAACCTCGTCAAACCTCAATAAATTGATGAAATACTTGGGGTCATTGAAAAGACCTTCCGGGTCCATGTCCAGTACCTCGGCAATCCCCTTCTTTTCCTGTTCCAACAATTCCTGCATTCTCCTGCCAATATACAAGCAGGCGTCCCGGTCGCCACCCGAATACCTTTCGGCCGAATCCTTGAATATTCCTATGATCTTTTTATGGGTAGGCGCATCACTTCCGCGAGACAGACCGTCGACCAGTTTTTTAAAATCACTGAATATTGAAGTAATGGTCCTGATCTCCTTTAATTCCTCAGGGTGGCTTTTTCTTATCTCTTCCAGCTCCCTTTCCAGCTGCGTATATTCAACGAACGCCTCTTCGCTTTTCAGGAGGCGGTCTTTAGCCACGTTGGTATTGAACAAGCGAGGATACTTTTCTGTCAATCCGACAAGTTTTTTGAAAAGTTGAGGGCGGCTGCGTTGGGCTCCCAACCGCAAGATCAGCGCGTTCACAGAGTCTGAAACATGCCTCATCCTGGTTATCGCTATCTTGCGGCGTTTTTGCAGGCGCCGGAACGATCCCCGGTTACCGATGATAACGTTTTCCGGTTTTACCGGGATCAAGGTTTGCATCACCTTTTTGAACTCTTCGTACGGATCACGGAAGTGATCGACCAACGAGACCGCATTCCCGGGAACGCCGCTCAATTTAAGCATTCTCTGGCAATGCGCAATCCGGCCTTCGTCCGCAATGCACATGGCCCATTTCCTCTCCGTTCCCCTGGTCGCCAAATATAGTTTATAAAAATTATCCCCCGCTATCTTAACCTCGTAAGTTACATACCCCTCCAGGTTAAGGAACCTTAAAGCTTCAAGGCCGTAGCCGCGGTGGATCTCTATCTTCCGGCCGTTGCCGACCACGTCGTTGACGACCACCTCTATGGCAGAGGAATATTTGTTCTTTCGATATACGTCAAATTCCGCATAAACCGCCACATCCGAAGCCTTATAATCGATCGCCGCCACCTCAGGAGAATACCCTTCGACGATGTTTGGATAGATAAATCTCTTGGCTTCATCGGGGAGCTTGTGAACCAAACCGTAGCCGGAACGGCCCAGCTTTTCCTTGATCTCTTTTACCCCTTCGCTCTCGGTCTCGACCGTCGGTATCGAAAGAAAAACGCCGGAATCGGAAATTATATGGCGGCGGTTGACGGTGACCGGGCTTGGCAATCCTTCCGGCTCCAGCGCCGCCCTTTGCTGGGCAATGACCTCCAGCGCCGCCGAAAGCGCCTGCGGGGTCGTGTCGTCCGCGTTCCTTATTACCAGTTCGCGGCCCGGCTTGAACTGCAGGTTCAATCGCTGTAGAGAGTCCAAAATAGAGGCGGCATCCGAATCGCTGAATCCTTTCAGCGGGCTCTGGTTGGTTAAAATAATTCCGAAATTTTTTCGCAGGCTGTCGGCAAGCGGGTCGCCGGGCATTGTCCGGACCATTTGGAACGCCAGGGATTTGGTGGAATACCACATCCGGCTCCAGTATCGGGGGCCGAAAACTATTGCATCCGCTATTTTTGAGCTGTTTGCCATAAGAATCTCCGTTCTTCCCGCATATATATCGTCAAATCCGGGTTGCGATTTCAGATATAACTGACCGGCATTTATATCTTCTCCCTCGGCCGCATATAATCGAGTGAAATATCGGTACGTTTTTGCCGATATATACGTGGGACAAGTTGACCTAGATCAACACCAGTCCCTAGATGGGAGTAAAAATGAGCGTCTTGGAAAAAGGAAGCCTTGCGATACAGAATTCCGTAAGGAACAATCTTACGCCGGTTGTTTCGCGCGTTTCCACCTCGATCTGGAACACCAGCCGGTCAGGATTGATCACTTATTTGCAAGGCCTCAATCTCAGCTCGGCCGCAGGATCGCAAGTGATCGAAACCCTTAAACTGGAGAACATCATCAAGACCCGCTTCCAGGATGACGTCACCTCCCTGACTGACCTTAAGGAATACCATATCCGATCAAGCGTAACTCAACGCCGTTTGGGCCGTGTACTTAAAGAGATCGATGACAATCTTTCCCGGCCGATCGGGCTGAGCATGGACGCGCTTAACGCCGCCGGAAACCTAACCCCCGCCAGTGCCAGCCTTACCGCCAGCGTGACCGATGTCGTCTGGAGCGCCAGGGAAGCGCTATCCAAGGCAAGCCTTTGGTGCGCCCGGACCGGCGTTATCACAAAGAATCTGGAAATAAGGAACACCGAAACCCGGTTGACCAGTCTTTTGGAAGTATTGACCTCCCTTTCTCTTGATCCTCAGACCCGGCAAGGGATCTCGGACGGCAGCCTCACGTTATCGGCTGACTCAAGAGAAACGGCCAAGCTGCTGATCGGCCGCGCCGAGACGATGGTCGCCGGGATGGAAGAAAGCGCTTATGCGATCTTGTTCGAGACCCGCT
>DATJPS010000114.1:0-3526 GCA_035506255.1 Candidatus Omnitrophota bacterium
TCATTGACTGCTCAATAGAACTTAGAAAACTAATTCAGCCTTTTCAGTTTGACCCTTTTGGCGATTTAAGAAGTAGATGGCCAAAATCTTTCGATAAAAGTACCACTAGATGGATTTTAAAGGGAATGGGGTTCAATCTTGATTAAAAGTTTGCCGAAAAATGAATAATAAAACATTTAAATCTCTTAAGTAAAGAAAGGGGAAAAATAAAATGGCAAAAGAAAAGATCATCGGGATCGATCTGGGAACGACCAACAGCTGCGTGGCGGTGATGGTGGGAGGAGAACCGGCCGTTATACCCAACCCGGAAGGCGGGCGCACCACCCCGTCAGTCGTATCGTTCACCAAGGACGGGGATAGGGTTGTCGGCACCGTTGCCCGGCGGCAGGCCATCACAAATCCGGACAATACGATATTCTCCATCAAGCGGTTCATGGGACGGCGTTATAACGAGGTCCAGCAGGAATTGAAGTACATTACCTACAAGGTGGCCGAGGGGACCAACCAGGCGGCCGCCGTTTCCATCATGGGCAAGACCTACACCCCGCCCGAAATTTCGGCTATGATCCTCCAAAAGCTCAAATCGGCGGCGGAAGATTATCTAGGCGAAAAGGTCACCAAAGCGGTCATCACCGTCCCCGCTTACTTCAACGACGCGCAAAGGCAGGCGACCAAGGACGCCGGCACTATCGCCGGGCTCGAAGTTATGAGGATCATCAATGAGCCGACCGCGGCCTCCCTTGCCTACGGCCTGGACAAAAAGAAGAACGAAAAGATCGCCGTCTACGACCTAGGCGGCGGTACCTTCGATATCTCCATCCTCGAGCTTGGCGAAGGGGTGTTCGAGGTAAAATCGACCAACGGGGACACCCACCTGGGCGGCGACGACTTTGACCAGAAGATCATGCAGTTCCTGGTGGACGAGTTCAAAAAGGACCAGGGGATAGACCTTAGCAAGGACCGCACCGCGCTTCAGCGTTTGAAAGAATCGGCGGAAAAGGCCAAATGCGAGCTCTCGTCGACGATGGAAACGGAGATCAACCTCCCCTTCATCACCGCCGACCAGACCGGGCCCAAGCATCTGGCGATAAAACTCACCCGCGCCAAGCTGGAACAGCTCGTCGTGGACCTGATTGAGCGGACGCTCGGCCCCTGCCGCCAGGCGCTTTCCGACGCCGGGCTCTCTACCAGCCAGATCGATGAAGTGGTGCTGGTGGGCGGACAGACGCGCATGCCCAAAGTGCAGGAAGCGGTAAAGCAGATGTTCGGCAAAGAGCCGCATCGCGGCGTAAATCCCGACGAAGTAGTGGCGATCGGCGCCGCCATCCAGGGAGGAGTACTCGCGGGCGAAGTGAAAGAGATGGTCCTGCTCGACGTTACCCCCCTCACCCTGGGAGTGGAAACGCTCGGCAGTATCATGACCCCCATCATCGAAAGGAATACGACCATCCCGACCAGCAAATCGCAGGTATTTTCCACCGCCGCCGACGGACAGACATCGGTAGAGATCCACATCCTCCAAGGCGAACGCCCCATGGCGTCCGATAACCGGACGCTCGGACGGTTCCATCTGGAAGGGATCCCCCCGGCGCCGCGCGGCATCCCGCAGGTCGAGGTGACGTTCGATATCGACGCCAACGGCATTTTGAACGTCTCCGCCAAGGACAAGGGGACCAGCAAGGTGCAAAAGATCACCATCACCGCTTCGTCCGGATTGAACAAGGACGATATCGAACGGATGAAGAAAGAAGCGGCATCGCATGAAGCCGATGATAAAAAGAAGCGCGACGAGATCGAAGCGCGCAATCAGGCCGATGGCATGGTCTACGCCGCGGAAAAGACGCTCAAGGAGAACGCGGACAAGGTTGAAAAGGCGACCAAAGAGAAAGTGGAAAAAGAGATCGCCGAAACCCGCGAAGTTCTCAAGGGGACCGACGGCGACAAGGTAAAAGCCCAGCTCGAAAAGCTGCAGCAAGCGGTTTACGAAATGTCGGCTCAGATCTACAAACAACAGCCCCAGCCGGGCCAACCCGGACAACCAGACACGGAACAAAAGGGCTCGCCCTCCGAAGCGCAAGGCGCGAAGGAGGGACCGACCATCGACGCCGACTACGAGGTGAAGGAGTGATCCAAAACCCTCACCCTCTAACTCCCTCTCCCAGAGGTAGAGGAAGAACCTTTGGAATTTCCCCCTCGCCCTATGGGAGAGGGGGACAGGGGGTGAGGGCTTGTGCCTAAGGACTACTATGAGGTACTTGGAGTATCCAAAACCGCCAGCGACGACGAGATAAAGAAAGCTTTCCGGAATCTCGCCCGCAAGCATCATCCCGATGTCAATAAAGAAGCCGGGTCGGCAGAGAAGTTCAAAGAGATCAACGAGGCCTACCAGGTCCTGTCCGACAAGAACAAGCGTTCCCGTTACGATGCTTACGGATCGGCCGCGCCGGGCGGGTTCCCGGGCGGCGGAGGCGGTTTTGGCGGGGTTGATTTTGGCGAAGGGTTCGGCGGGTTCGAAGGCTTCGGCGATATTTTCGATATGTTCTTTGGCGCGCAGACCGGCCGCCGCCGCACCGGCGGACGGGAATCCGGCGCCGACCTGAGATACGACCTCACCATCACGCTGGAAGAAGCGCACAAGGGGATAGAAAAAGAGCTTGATGTCACACACCTTATTACCTGCCAGACCTGCAAGGGTACCGGCGCCAAGCCGGGGACCTCGCCCGTAAAATGTTCAAACTGCGGCGGCAGCGGACAGGTCAGGAGAATGCAGAGGACGCCCCTCGGTTCGTTCGCGCAAGTTACAGTATGCCCTTCATGCCGCGGCACCGGGGAAACGATCACCTCCCCCTGCCCCGACTGCAACGGCCAGGGAACTCTTCGCGGTCACCACAAAGTTAAGATCAAGGTCCCGGCCGGCATGGAATCGGGCTATAACCTGCGCGTCCCCAAGGCGGGCGACGCGGGCAAACGCGGCGGCGATCCGGGGGACCTTTATGTTTTTGTTACCGTAAAACAGCATTCGCTCTTTGACCGCGAAGGAGCAGACCTGATATACAAACTGAAGATCAGTTTTGTCAAGGCGGCGCTCGGCTGCAATATCGAGGTCCCCATCATCGACGGCAAGGCGGAATTAAGGATACCGGCAGGCACTCAGCCCAACTCCACCTTCAAGATGAAAGGAAAAGGGCTTAACCGGCTTCGCGGCAGCGGCCGCGGCGATCATTATGTGCTGGTGGAAGTCGAAACCCCGACGAGTTTATCATCGGAACAGTCGGAACTGCTGGAGAAGTTCGGTAAGCTCAGGCGGGAGCTTTAATGCACCGTTTCTTTGTCCCCAAAGAGCAGATCGAAAACGATAGCGTCCGGATCGTCGGTTCAGACGTCAACCACATCAAGAACGTACTCCGTTTGAAGCCCGGCGATAAGATCGCCGTTTTCGACAGCGCGCAGAACGTTTACACCTGTGAGATAAACGAATTCAACCGCGAATTCATTCGCGGGACGGTCGTTTCGAGGGAAAAGGATA
>DATJPS010000115.1:0-8244 GCA_035506255.1 Candidatus Omnitrophota bacterium
GTATTTTTTCAACCGCGGGGATTACCGGAACGCGCGGGCCCAGTTGAGCGGCCTAGTGAGGATCGAACCGGACAACCCCGATATAAAAAGATTGCTGAAGCGGTTGAACGAAGTGATAAAAGCCAAGGAGCTTAGATGATCAAAACCAGAATGTTCCTGGCCGCGGCGCTGGTGCAGCTATTGTTGCTTCAACCGGTGAGCTTTGGGGCCGTTCCCTCCGCGCGCGGATATTTTAACAGCGCTTCTTACAAGTACCTGACCGGAGACCTTGACGGCGCGCTCCGCGACCTCCGCTCCGCGCTCAAGATAAATCCCCGCTACGCGGGCGCCTCCCGCCTGATGAAGAACGTGCTGAGCGACATACAGGAAACGCGGGGAACGACCGAAGCTCCGGTCGTTTTGACCAAAACCCGCATCGCGAAGGAATATATCACCGCGGGCAAGGTCCACCTAGACCGGAAAGAGCTGCCGGAGGCAAAAGTTTTCTTCGAAGGGGCGCTTTCGGTGGACCCGGGCAACGGCGAGGCTTTGAAATATCTGGATGACGCCAAAGGGCGGATAAAAGCGGCGGAAGAAGAGAGCCGGCAGCATTACCGGGAAGAGGCGATAAAGCTGGCGGCTTGGTTTTTCGGATCGGTGTTGCTGCTGGCATTGTTCTTCCTGGCGATAAAGAAATTCCTGGCCGCGCGGGACGCGGCGGAGAAGAAGGCGGCGCATTGCTTTAAGTGCGGGAGCAAGCTCCCGCCCAATGCGGAGAATTGTCCCAACTGCGGGGCGCACGTGGGGCTCAAGGTCTGGAATACCATCTCGACCGAACAAAGAATGTGGTATGAAAAGCTCAAATGGAGGAGCAATCCTTTTACGCTCGACATTTATCCGGAACTTTTCACCGGATACAAGGACGAGGTCAAGAGCATATTGGAAAAGATCAGCGCCGAAAGCGGGCATATTCTGATCACCGGCCCGCTCGGGATCGGCAAGACCACGCTCCTCCGCTGGCTGGCGAATTATTTGAGCAACGAGTTCCATCCGGTATACATCTCGCGACCGCCGCAGGAATTCAAGCAGGTGATCAAACTGATAGTGCAAAGCATGGGGATCGATCCTAAGAAAGCGGAAGAATACGACCTGTTCACGCTCGACAAACTACGCCGCAAGATAAACAAGAGCCTGATCCTCCTGCTGGACGAGGCGCACGAGTTCACCATCGAGATCGAGCGACCGCTGCGGACGCTGGGCGACATGGACCGGGTGAAGCTGGTGATGGCGGGCCTGCCCGAGACCTCGGACAAGATCAAGAACGAGATCAAGCCGCTGTACGAGCGGCTGGTGCTCGAGATAGATCTCAACTATCTCGAGCCGGGATCGCTCAGGGAGCTGATCAGGATCAGGATCGAGAACGCGGGCGGGGAGGGTACCCATCCGTTCACCGCCGCCGCGCTGGACAAGGTGCATGAGCTATCGGGCGGTAATCCCCGCATCGCTCTCAAGATCTGCGACTGGTCGGTGACCCGGGCGATCAACCTGGGAGAGGACAAGATCACCGACGCCCTCGTTTCCGAATACCGTCATTAACGGCTAAAAATAATACTTGACAAAATCATTGTCAAGTATTATGCTGTGCGTATGTTCATGATATTTGACAAGAAAAAGCCGCTGTTCACGATCTCGGTGGCGGCGGAGATGCTGGAATGCCACCCGCGCACCCTCCGCATATACGAAGAAGAGGGATTGGTGCACCCTTACCGCCGGAACAATATCCGCTACTATTCCCAGGACGACATCGAGTCCATTAAACGCATCTGCGAACTGATGGACGAGCTGAGCATCAATCTTTCGGGGGTGCGGGCGCTGTTCAAGGCGGCGAGCAAGTTCCATATCCGGATCGAACGGATGATCGACGAAATGCTGGAGTGATATATAATAAGGAGGAGCAAAATGGATAAGCATTTGGCGAACCGCGGGGATTTTTGGGACGACATGGGGGACCTGAGAAAAAAGATGATGGAAGTATTTTCGCTGGCGCCGTTCCAGACCGGGCGGATGGCGAGGGAGATGGGGATGGGGCAGTGGTACCCGGCGGTCGACGTTAGCGAGACCAGGGCCGAGATCGTCGTTGCCGCGGAACTTCCGGGAATGACAGAGGATGATATCCAGCTGGACGTTTCTTCCGATCTGGTGGAAATATCCGGCGAGCGGAAGGAAGCGAAGGACATCGAAGATAAAGAGGCCGGTTTTATACACCGGGAAAGAAGCTTAGGCAAATTCTACCGTTCGGTCCCGCTTCCCTCGGAGATCGACCCCGAGCGGGCGCAGGCGGTGTTCAAGAACGGTGTGCTGAAGATCACTCTTCCCCGGACCGCACCCCAGGGTAAAGGCAAGCATATCCCGGTAGAAAAAGGATAAGGAGAAAATCATGTCAATGATCTGCGACGAGTGCCACATCAATCCCGCGACCGTGCACGTGACCCGGATCGTCAATGGTAAGAAGGTGGTGCGACACCTCTGCACCAGCTGTGCGGAGAAGCTGGGGTTCATGCCGACCGAGTTCGGGTTCCCCGGGTTCTTCGAGATCCCGGACATCTTCGCCTCGCTCTTCAAGCGCCGGCCGACCGACCGGATCTACGATTATTTTTCCGAAACGGCGCAAAAAGCGATCCACCTGGCCAACGAGGAGGCAAAGCGCCTCTCCCACGACCACCTGACCGCGGAGCATCTCCTGCTCGGCCTGATAAAAGAAGAGGGTGTGGGATATCAGGTGCTCAAGGCGCTGGGGGTCAATCTGGTCGAGCTATTCTCCGACGTCGAATCGTTGATCGGCCACGGGGAAAAATCAACAAAGGATATCACCCTTTCGCCGCGGGCCAAGAAAGTGCTGGAGCTCGCGTATAACGCCGCGCGCGAAATGGGTTTCAACTACGTAGGTTCCGAGCATATCCTGCTGGGGATCATCCGCGAAGGGGAATCGATCGCCGCGCAGGCGCTGCATAAGCGAAAAATAACTTTCGAGAAAGTGGCGAAGCAGATCCTTTCCGAGGTTGAAAAAGCGCAACAGCCGCCGGAGAACTTCCCGCCCGAATTCGGTCCGGAAGAGGAAGAGGGCGGGCCGGAAGAGATGTTCGGCGGCGGGTTCCCGGGAATGAGCGCGTTCGGCATGCCGGGCGCGATGGCACAGCAGCCGCGTAAACCCGCGCTTTCGCAATTCGGCCGCGATCTGACCGCGGACGCCAAGGAAGGGCGGCTCGACCCGGTGATCGACCGCGAAAAGGAGATCGACCGGATCATCCGCATCCTTTCCCGCCGCACCAAGAACAATCCCGCCCTGCTGGGCGATCCCGGCGTCGGCAAGACCGCGATCGTGGAGGGTCTGGCGCAGCGGATCATCAAGGGCGACATTCCCGAAGTGCTCAAGGACAAACAGCTCATTTCTCTCGATCTGGGCGGGATGGTCGCCGGGACCAAGTACCGCGGCGAGTTCGAATCGCGCGTTAAAAAGATGCTCGATGAGATATTGAGCAAGAAGCGGCAGGTGATCCTCTTCATCGACGAGCTGCACACACTGGTGGGGGCGGGCGCGGCGGAGGGGGCGATCGACGCCGCCAACATGCTCAAACCGGCGTTGGCGCGCGGCGAGCTGCAGGTGATCGGCGCGACCACCGTCGACGAGTACCGCAAGAACATCGAAAAGGACGCGGCGCTGGAACGCCGGTTCCAGCCGGTGATGGTCTCCGAGCCGAGCCAGGAGCTGACGATCGAGATCTTGAAGGGGATCCGCGACCGCTACGAGGCTCACCACCGGGTGAAGATCCCCGATGCGGCGATCTCCGAGGCGGTATCGCTCTCCAGCCGGTACATTTCCGACCGTTTCCTTCCCGATAAGGCGATCGACGTGATGGACGAGGCGATGGCGAAAGTGCGTCTGCGCCTGATCTCCGCGCCGAAGGAGCTCAAGGACCTGCAGGCGGCGCTGGCCAACGCCAAAAAGGAGAAAGAGGCGGCAACCACCACCCAGAAGTACGAAAAAGCGGCCACGATCCGCGACCAGATAACCGATCTTGAGAAGAAAGTAAAAGAAGCGGAGGACAAGTGGAAGATGGAGCGGGGGAAAGGGGACGCGTCGGCGGTGGTGACCGAGGACGATATCGCCGAAGTGGTCTCCGACTGGACCGGCATCCCGGTGGTAAAACTTTCGACCGCGGAATCGGAAAAGCTGATGAAAATGGAAGAGACTTTGCACAAGCGGGTGATCGGACAGGAAGAGGCGATCGACGCCATCGCGCAGGCGATCCGCCGGGGCCGGGCCGGGCTCAAGGCGCCCGAACGGCCGGTCGGCTCGTTCATCTTCGCCGGTCCCACCGGCGTGGGTAAGACTGAAGTCGCGCGCCGTTTGGCGGAATTCCTGTTCGGCACGATGGACGCGATGGTCCGCATCGATATGTCCGAATATATGGAAAAGCATACCGTGTCCCGGCTGGTCGGGGCCCCTCCCGGCTATGTTGGATACGAGGAAGGCGGAACGCTGACCGAAGCGGTGCGGCGCAAACCGTACTCCGTGATCCTGTTCGACGAGATCGAAAAGGCGCATCCCGACGTCTTCAACATCCTCTTGCAGGTATTGGAGGACGGCCGCCTGACCGATTCCAAGGGCCATACCGTCGACTTCAAGAACACGGTGGTGATCATGACCACCAACGTCGGCCAGCGGATGATCATCCAGCAGGGGGCGATCGGATTCATGACCAAGAACGACCGCGAGGCAACCTACGAGCAGATGAAGACCACGGTGATGGACGAGATGAAGAAGGAGTTCCGGCCGGAGTTCCTCAACCGGGTGGACGAGATCATCGTCTTCCACCAGCTGACCGACATCGAGCTCAAAAAGATCGCGTCGCTGATGATCGCCGACGTCGAAAAGCAGATCGAGGCGCATGACATGAAGCTGATCTGCGGCGATGACGTGCTGGAGCTGATCGTGAAGGAAGGTTACGAGCCGAAGTTCGGCGCGCGGCCCCTGCGCCGGGCGGTCCAGCGGTTCATCGAGAACCCGCTCAGTAACGAGATCATCGAAGGCAAGTTCAAGGCGGGCGATGAAGTGACGGCGAAAGTGGCCGATAACAAGCTGGCGTTCGAAAAGAGCGGCAAGGTCGAGATCAAGAATAAAAAGATCGAGACCGAGACCAAGGCTTCGACCACCGCGCTGCCGAAAGAAGAGGCGGTAAGGGAGACCGGCGGGGAGGAGCGGGAGCGGCGGGGACGGAAAAAGACCGGCAGATAGCCCTCCGTCAGATAGTAAGCTTTAAATACCGGGGAAGAGCGTTTCCCCGGTATTTTTTGTTGGGGACCCGGAATTATGTTAAAATTGAACATCATGGACTACAATCCCTCCGGGATCGAGCCCAAATGGCAGGCCGAATGGGAAAAGCGGAAGCTATTTGAGGTATCCGACTCCGAGAACAAACTCAAATACTACGACCTGGTGATGTTCCCGTACCCGTCGGGGAACCTCCATATGGGTCATGTGCGGAACTACGCCATCGGCGACGTGATCGCCCGCTATAAGCGGATGAACGGGTTTTCCGTTCTCCATCCGATCGGCTGGGACGCGTTCGGCATGCCGGCCGAGAACGCCGCCATCAAGAACAAGACCCACCCGGAGCCATGGACCGACCAGTGCATCGCCCGGATGCAGAAGCAGCTCCGCCGGCTCGGCATCAGCTACGACTGGAGCCGCGAGGTCAACACCAGTAAACCGGAATATTATAAATGGACGCAGTGGATGTTCCTCACCATGCTGGAGCGCGGGCTGGCCTACCGCAAGAAATCGACCGTCAACTGGTGCCCCAAGTGCGAGACCGTGCTAGCGAATGAACAGGTGATAAAGGAAGACAAATGCTGGCGCTGCGAGACCACCGTAGAACAGAAAGACCTCGAACAATGGTTCCTCAAGATCACCGATTACGCCGAACGTCTGCTTTCGGATATCGACAAGCTTTCCGGCTGGCCGGAACCGGTCAAGCTGATGCAGAGGAACTGGATCGGGAAGAGCGAAGGCGTGGAAATTAAATTTCGAATGACGAATGACGAATTACGAATTAAGGACTTGATCATTTATACTACCCGTCCCGATACGCTCTTCGGCGTAACCTACATGGTATTGGCGCCGGAGCATCCGATGGCGCTCGAACTTTCGGCGGGAACGCCGCAGGAGAAGCCGGTCCGCGAGTACATCGAAAAGGTGAAGCACGAATCGACCCACGAACGGGCGATCAAGGCGGCCAAGGACGGGGTTTTCTCCGGCGGCTATGCCATAAACCCGGCCAACGGCGACAAAGTACCGATCTGGATCGCCGATTATGTGCTGATGGCATACGGCACCGGCGCGGTGATGGCAGTACCGGCACATGATCAGAGAGATTTTGAATTTGCTAAACAGAATGGGTTGCGAATTAAAGTTGTTATTACACCGGATAGACCAACTGGAATAACAAAAGATCTTCAAAAAACAATAATTCAACAAATTGATCCTGATTCAATGACGGAAGCTTTCATTGACGAAGGCATTATGGTTAATTCGGAGCAGTTTAACGATCTATATAGTTCAGATGCGCTCGACAAGATCGGCGACTGGATCGGATCGAAAGGGGCGGGAAGCTGGAAGGTCAATTTTAAACTACGCGACTGGCTGGTTTCCCGCCAGCGTTACTGGGGCGCGCCGATCCCGGTCATTTACTGCGAAAAATGCGGCATCGTTCCCGTTCCCAAAGACCAGCTGCCGGTCATCCTCCCGACCGATGTCAAATTCACAGGACAGGGCGGCTCGCCGCTTCTCTCCTCAAAGTCGTTCATCGAGACCAAATGCCCCAAGTGCGGAGGAAAAGGGCGCCGGGAGACCGACACGCTCGATACTTTCAACTGCTCGTCCTGGTATTATCTCCGCTATACCGACCCGAAGAACAGCGAGGAACCGTTCGGCAAGGACAAAGCGAAGAAGTGGATGCCGGTCGACCAGTACATCGGCGGGATCGAGCACGCTATCCTGCATCTTCTCTATTCCCGTTTCTTTACCAAAGTCCTCCACGACGCCGGCTGGACCGGGACCGACGAACCGTTCACCAACCTCCTGACGCAGGGGATGGTGGTGAAGGACGGCGCAAAGATGAGCAAGTCCAAAGGGAACGTGGTCGACCCTGACTATATCGTCGAAAAGTACGGCGCCGATACCGCGCGCCTCTTCATCCTCTTCGCCTCCCCGCCGGAGCGGGAGCTTGAATGGTCGGACGCGGGGGTGGAGGGATGCTATCGGTTTTTGGGGAGGGTGTGGAGATTGGTTTGCGAAAAATCCGAAATCCAAAATCCGAAATCCGAAATAAATCCGCAAATCACCAAGAAAACGCATCAAACGATCAAGGCCGTGACAGAAGATATCGAACGATTTTCGTTCAATACCGTCATTGCCAAACTAATGGAACTGGTCAATTTCCTGAATGAGAACGGCGCGGACAAAGAAGCTTTAAAAGCACTGCTTTTGATGCTGTCGCCATTTGCTCCGTATATGACGGAAGAATTGTGGCACCAACTGGGAAATACGGAATCGATCTGTTCTGCGATGTGGCCGAAACACGATCCCTCTCTTATCATCGAGACCGAGATCACCGTGCCGGTACAGGTGAACGGCAAGCTGCGCGATACTGTCACCGTCCCCGCGGGGGCGGATGAAGCGACGGTGAAGAAGGCCGCCCTCTCGTCGGAAAAGGTCAACAACTTCACCTCCGGCAAGACCATTGCCAAGGTCATCTATGTTCCCGGAAAACTGCTCAACCTGGTGGTCAAGGGATAAACTTGAAAGAAAAGCTCGAAGCGATCCTCCCGCTAGTGAGGAAACCGGCGCGCTATATCGGCAACGAACTCAATTCCATCCATAAGGATTGGGACAAGGCCAAACTGCGCATCGCATTCGGCTACCCCGACCTTTACGAGGTCGGCATGTCCAACCTCGGCCTGCAGATCCTCTACTATATATTGAATTCACGCGACGATGTTCTGTGCGAAAGGGTATTTGCTCCGGCGCAGGACATGGCCGACCAGCTGGCCAATAACGGTCTCCCGCTCTTTTCGCTCGAATCATGGCGCCCGGTCGGCGACTTTGACCTGATCGGCCTTTCCCTGGCGCACGAACTGACCTATACAAACCTGCTTTCCATGCTAAAGCTGGCGGGCCTTCCTTTCCGTTCCGCCGACCGCGGC
>DATJPS010000116.1:0-15662 GCA_035506255.1 Candidatus Omnitrophota bacterium
TACCGATAACATCGATCCGGGCCGGGAACGCGTTCATTTATAACGGCAAGCTGTATAAATGCGTCGAATATTCCCACATCAAATGGGCCCAGCAGGCGCGCGCGCGGGTAAAGATGAAGGACCTGCGTACCGGCGCCATCACCGAGAACACCTTTAACGTCGACGAAAAGGTGGAGAACGTCCACATCAACTACCGCCAGATGCAGTACCTTTACCACGACGGCGACATCTACCACTTCATGGACCAGGAAAACTTTGACCAGATCGAGATCCCCAGGCAGAAACTCGAGGACGTGGCGAACTACCTCAAGGACGGGTTCGCCGTCAGCATCGCTTTTTACGAGGACGAGCCGCTGGAAGTGCAGCTGCCGACCGCGGTTGAACTGAAAGTGGTGGAGACCTCCCCCGGCTTCAAGGGCGACACCGTTTCCGGCGGCAAGCCGGCGACGCTGGAGACCGGCCTGGTGGTAAACGTCCCCTTCTTCATGAACGTAGGCGACGTGATCAAAGTCGATACCCGCGACGGTAAATATTTAGGGAGGGCCTGATAGATGGTTGATTTTAACTTATTGAAAAAACTAATCGAGACAGTGAAGCAGGAAGACATTTCCGGCCTTTCGATCGAAGAAGGCGGAGTGAAATATGAGATCAAGCGGGAAAGAGGCGCGGTCATGGCCGCCGCTCCCGCCCCCATCGCCCATCCGGCCGAAGCACCCGCGCCCAAAGCGGAAAAAGCGGCCGAGGCGAAAGCAAAACCGGCAAAGGACGAGGACGAGGGCCTATTGGCCGTAACCTCGCCGATGGTCGGGACCTTTTACCGCTCCCCCTCCCCCGATTCCCCGCCCTTCATCAACGTGGGAGACCAGGTGAACGCGGGCAAAGTGGTCTGCATCATCGAAGCGATGAAGCTTTTTAACGAGATCGAATCCGAAGTGTCCGGAAAGATCGTCAAGATACTGGTGGAGAACGGCAAGACGGTGGAATACGGACAAAAGCTGATGCTCGTCAAGAAAGAATGAAGAAATGGCGGGTCTTGGGCCAGGACCCCGGCCTTAGCCAAAAACTCTCCAGCGAACTGAAGATCTCCCCTCTCACCGCGCAGGTGCTGGTCAACCGCGGGATAAATAACGCGGCCGAAGCCGATCGATTCCTAAATCCCCGGCTGATGAACCTAAAGGATCCGTTCGACATTCCCGACATGCTCAAAGCGGCGCAAAGAGTGCTGCTGGCAAAAGAGCGCGGGGAAAAAGTGCTGGTCTACGGTGATTACGACGTCGACGGCGTCACCGGCACCGTGATCCTGCTTGAAACGCTCAAACATCTCGGGTTCGATCCCGAATACTACATCCCCTCCCGCTACGGCGAGGGCTATTCGCTAAACCGCGACGCGGTCAAGAAGATAAAGGACGACGGGGTTTCGCTCATCATCACCGACGATTGCGGCATCTCCAGCGTGGAAGAAGTGGAATACGCCCGCTCACTGGGACTGGATGTCATCGTTACCGACCACCACAATCTCCCCGATAAACTGCCGGATGCCTACGCGCTGGTGAATCCCAAGATTATAAAGGGAGAACACGAAAGCAAATATCTTTCGGGCGCGGGGGTGGCGTTCAAGTTCGCCTGGGCGCTGCTGCGCACGGCGGGGATAAAGGAGAACGGCTTTATCACCGGGCTTCTCGACCTGGCCTGCCTGGGAACGGTGGCCGATGTGGTGCCGCTGGCCGGGGAGAACCGGGTGCTGGCGGTCTGCGGGCTCAATCTGATAAACGAACGGAAACGGCTCGGCCTCAAGCAGATGCTGGAGGCCGCCTCCGTCAACGCCCGCGTCGGCGTCAGCCAAATCAACTATGTCATCGCGCCGCGGATCAACGCCTCCGGGCGGCTTGAGCACGCTTCGATCTCGGTAAAGCTGCTCACCTCCAGCGATCCGCTGGAAGCGATGGAGCTGGCAAAAAAAATAAATAGCATAAATACCCGGCGTCAGGGGATCGGGGAAAACATACAGGAAGAAGTGTTCGCCAAGATCGAAGGGAAGCGGAACGATAAGATCCTTATCGCCGAGGGGGAGAACTGGCATCCCGGCGTGATCGGGATCGTCGCTTCGCGGGTGGTGGACGCGTTCTACCGTCCCACCGTGCTGATCGGGATAAACGAAGGGGTCGGCCGCGGCTCGGCCCGCTCTATCGGCGATTTTAACATTTTCAATATTTTGAACACCTGCCGCGACCTGTTCGACGATTTCGGCGGGCACGAAGGGGCGGCGGGGTTCGAGATCGACCCGTCGAAGATCGAAGAGCTCAAGTCGCGCCTGCTCGCGAACATCGAAGGGATGATCACGCCCGATCTGCTGGTCCCCAAGATCGAGATCGATTACGCGATCGATCCCAACCAGATCACACTCGGGCTGATAAAGGAACTGGACGTGCTGGAGCCGCACGGCCAGGGGAATCCCTCCCCGATCTTTATGACAGGCGGGTTGACGCTGACCGATATCCGGAAGGTCGGCGCCGACGGCGCGCACCTTAAATTGAAATTCACCGATGGTAATTCCAGCATCGAATCGATCGGGTTCCGCATGGGGAAGAACGGCTACGACCTGGCGGTCAACAAAAAGTACGACATCGCCTATAATCTAGAGACGAACGTCTGGAACGGGTTCGAATCGGCCCAGCTCAATCTGGTCGATATCAGGGAAACCTCACCCCTGAATGGAACTTAAATAGTTCCCCTTCTCCATCTTTGATGGAGAAGGGGTCAGGGAATGAGGAGAAGGGGGAACAAAATGAACATACTGGTGATCGGGTCGGGAGGAAGGGAACACGCGTTGTGCTGGAAGCTGGCGCAAAGTCCCCTCGCCTCACGCATCTTCTGCGCGCCGGGTAACGGCGGGACTTCGCAGGTGGCGGACAATGTCGACATCGCGGCGGAAGATATCACCGGCCTGCGCGATTTTGCCAATCATAACAAGATCGATCTGACGGTGGTCGGCCCGGAGGCGCCGCTGGTCGCCGGGATCGTCGATGAGTTCGAGGCGAACGGGCTTAAAGTATTCGGGCCGCGGCGCGGCGCCGCCATGATCGAGGGAAGCAAGATATTTTCCAAGAAGCTGATGAAGAAGTACAACATCCCCACCGCGGAATTCGAGACCTTCACCGATGAGGAATCGGCGGATAAATATATCAAGCGGACGGGCGCGCCGCTGGTGGTGAAGGCGGACGGATTGGCGGCCGGCAAAGGGGTGATCGTCTGCCAGACGGAGGCGGAAGCAAAGCACGCGGTAGCGAGAATGCTAAAGGAAAAGGAGTTCGGCGACGCCGGGAACGAGATCATCATCGAGGAATGCCTGGAGGGAGAGGAAGTTTCGATCCTCTGCTTCACCGACGGCAAGACCATCGTCCCGATGGCTTCCGCGCAGGACCATAAAAGAGTGAACGATCACGATCAGGGGCCGAACACCGGCGGCATGGGTGCGTATTCCCCCGCCCCCGTCGCTACCCCGGAACTGATCGAACAGGTAAGAAGAGAAGTATTGCTCCCCACTATCAGCGGGATGGAAGCGGAAGGCCGTCCCTACCGCGGGATCCTATATGTGGGGCTGATGCTGACAAAGAATGGACCGAAGGTCCTTGAATACAACGCGCGTTTCGGCGATCCGGAAACGCAGTGCATCCTGCCGCGCCTTAAGACCGACCTGCTGGAAATAATGCTTAAAATCGTGGACGGCAAACTCGCGGAGATGAAGATCGAATGGGATAAGCGCCCCGCCGTTTGCGTGGTGATGGCGGCAGGCGGCTACCCCGGCGCATACAAGAAAGGGATCGAGATCTCCGGACTGGAGAACGCGCGCGAGCTGGACGATGTGATCGTATTCCACGCCGGGACCAAAGAGAAGGACGGGAAGATCGTGACCGCTGGAGGGCGGGTGCTCGGCGTGGTCGGGATCGGCGATACCGTCCGGCACGCCATCGACCGCTCGTACCTGGCGGTAAAAGCGATCGAGTTCGAAGGGGCCCATTACCGCAAGGATATCGGCCACCGGGCGCTCAAGCGTGGATAGTTTACTGGTCGCGACGACCAACGAGCATAAAGTGCGCGAGATCGCGCATATCCTCAAAGGGATCAAAGTCGAAGGCGCGGGCCTGAAAGTGCGGGAGAACGGGACGACGTTCGAGTCCAACGCGATCAAGAAAGCCAAAGCGGTGGTAAAAAAGTTCAAATGTCCGGCTATCGCCGACGATTCGGGATTGATGGTCAACTGCCTCGGTGGCAAGCCGGGTATCAGATCGGCGCGGTTCGCCACTCCGCCCACCCCCGAGAACCTCTGCCGTAAACTGCTCAAAAAAATGGACCGGTGCAAAGCGCGCGGCGCCAAATTCGTCTGCGCCATCGCCCTCGCCCACCCGTCGGGAAAGGTAAAAGTGTTCAAGGGGATCTGCCACGGGAGAATAATCAAAGAGATGAAAGGCAGGCATGGGTTCGGGTACGATCCGGTCTTCCGGCCCTGCGGGTATAAAAAGACTTTTGCCGAGATGCCGTCGGCGGCAAAGAATCGGATCAGCCACCGGGCGCTGGCATTAAAAAAGCTGAAAGCTTACCTGGGTACTACTCCAGCCCGCTGAACATGTCCTCGATCCGGTCGCGCAGTGCCATCCGGCGCAGCTTCTCTTTTCTTCGGATAAAATAGACCACCGCCACCACCACGATCAGCGCGGCGAACAACAGTTCGAACATTACGCGTTCCTTTTCCGCTGGAACAGCCAGATGTAAAGTATCTCCAGTATCCCGGCGGTATTGATCACCAGCAGGGCGACGAACCACCAGAGCTGGTCGTTGCGCGCCGACTTCCAGAGCGCGAACCCCTTCCAGATCACAGACCAAATGATCAGAACGGCAAGCAGGACCTCATAGACCCCGATATTATGCATATGATCAGCTCCTTTGCGAGAAAATTATACTACTAAATGCTATAATTTGGCCATATGGGCCTTAAAAGATTTTTTGGCTGGCAGGCATGGGCAGGGATTTTGCTGGTCCTGCTTTCCGCTATCCTCTATTACGCCGACTTCATGATCTTTCATAAGGTCAGTGAGACGCTCTATTACTTGCTGGGCAGCCTGGCTTTCATGCCGCTCGAAGTTCTGCTAGTGACGATAATCCTGCACCAGCTGCTGGTAAGCCGGGAAAAGTCGGCTCGACTCGAAAAGCTCAACATGGTGATCGGCGCATTCTTCTCCGAAATGGGGACGCCGCTGCTGACGCTTTTTTCCGACTACGACCCGTGCCTGGAGGAGATAAAGAAGGAGCTGGTGGTACAGCACAACTGGACCGACCGGGAGTTCTCATCCATCCGCCGGCGGCTGAAGAAATACGATTATTCGGTGGACATCAAGAAATTCGATCTCCAGGGGCTCAAGACCTTCCTGGTGGACAAACGCGGGTTCATGCTCCGGCTGATCGAGAACCCGAATCTGTTGGAGCATGAAGCGTTCACCGACCTGCTCTGGGCAGTATTCCATTTTACGGAGGAGCTGGCCAGCCGCAAATCGCTCATTGATCTCCCCCACTCCGACCTAAAGCATCTGGAAAACGATGTTAAGAGAGTGTACGTATTGCTGGTATGGCAGTGGCTCGATTACATGAAGCACCTTAAGGAGAATTACCCGCACCTTTTTTCGCTGGCGATACGGATGAACCCGTTCGACGAGACCGCTTCCCCGATTGTTTCCGCGTAAGAATAAGCACTGCCGAGGACAGGATTTGAACCTGCAAGAGCTTTCGCCCACTGGAACCTAAATCCAGCGTGTCTGCCAATTCCACCACCTCGGCATGCGGTAAAAAGCGGGCCCGAGAGGACTCGAACCTCCGACCGACAGATTAGAAATCTGTTGCTCTATCCAGCTGAGCTACGGGCCCGCGTGACGCGAGAACGCAACCATTCCATCATAATTGAAAGCGACCTTCTTTTCAAGTTGACAATCGTCGTTTATGCTCTAAAATAGGCAAAAAGGAAGGCAAGCATGTCATTTTTATTTTTTTCCGGCGTCACCGGGCTGGTCGTGGGGCTGTTACTGATATTCATTCCGTTCGTGATCAGGATGATCGAACGTTATACCGACCGGACCATCAATTTTGACATCGAGCAGAGCTCGCTGATCACGCATATGCTGATCGGTCTGGCGCAGATCATCATCGGCGCCTGGCTGATCTACACCAGCGTGCAGTACCCCGAGCTCAAATTCCTACTCTATATCGGGTCGATCGCCGTTATTTTCGGCCTGATGTTCTTCTTCCCTTCCGGGCTGTTAAGGAAGCTCAACGACATCGGCAATATTTCGCTCTCGTCGGGTCGGGAAGTGGGGACTTTCGAGCGGGTGACTTACGGCCTGATCATGACCATGGTCGCGGCTTATATCCTCTTTATCTACTTTACCTTCAGGGGCGGCGTTTAGGTCCGGTCCGCGTCGCCGATCTCGATGTCGTATTTGTCCAGCAGGCCGGCCAGCCCCAGCGGCGAAAATTTCGCCTTCTTCGCGCGGTTGGCCTCAAGGTCGATCGAATAGCCGTACGCGGTCCTGAAATCCGCTTTATTCATCACCGAACGCAGGAATACCGCGCCGCTCAGGTCGCAATCGTCAAATACCGCACCCGTCAGGTCGCACTGCGTAAAGTCCACCCCCGTAAGCTTGGACCTTTTGAATACGGTGTTCTTTATCTTGATCCGGCAGAACGAGGACTGGTTAAGCGCGCAGTTATCGAAGCCAAACGACAATCCGAAGGCGTTGCATGCCTCGAACCGGAGCCCGACCATCTTACAATTAACAAATTGGACACCGCGGAAGGCGGTGGAAGTGAGCGAGGCCAAGCTCAGGTTGCAGTTCTCGAACCGGCTTTCCGAAAAAGTGATATCGGAAAGGTCGGCCTCTGCCAGGTTGCATCCCTTAAATATGCATTTTTCGTAATCGCCTTTGGCCAGAGGGGATGCGGAAAGGTCTTCTCCTTCGCGGGTTTTTCCTTCGACCAATACCGGGTTTTGTTCTTTTTCCATATGGAAAGGTTTGGGGTGGACGATCGGACTTGAACCGACAACCACCAGATCCACAATCTGGTGCTCTAACCAATTGAGCTACGCCCACCACTTATCAGGACCGGGTACATTATACCATTTCGAGAACCAAGGTTCTCGACCTCTCCGTTTCCTTACAGTTTTATAACGATACGAACAGAGGAGCTTTTCGTTCATAGGTGGTACGAGCCCGATTTATACCATTTCAATAACCAAGTTTTAGACCTCTCCGTTTCCTTTCAGTTTTATAACGATACGAGCAGAGGAGCTTTTCGGTCATGGGTGGTATGGGCCCGAGTTATACCATTTCGAGATATTATAAATGCGCCCGGCAGGACTTGAACCTGCAACCTACTGGTTCGAAGCCAGCCACTCTATCCGGTTGAGCTACGGGCGCGAATTGATCGGAGATCGGATGAAGAAAAATGCGCCGCGAAGGAATTGAACCTTCAACCTTGACATTAAGAGTGTCCTGCTCTGCCAATTGAGCTAGCGGCGCACAAAAAAAGCGGGAGACGAGGCTCGAACTCGCGACCCTCACCTTGGCAAGGTGATGCTCTACCAACTGAGCTACTCCCGCACTATGATTATTTTAGCACGAAGGCGCTTAAATTTCAAAACGTCGGGGCGACTGGATTTGAACCAGCGACCTCGTGGTCCCAAACCACGCGCTCTACCAAGCTAAGCTACGCCCCGAAAAAAAAAGCGGGAGACGGGATTCGAACCCGCGACCTCCAGCTTGGAAGGCTAGAGCTCTACCAACTGAGCTACTCCCGCTCGATATACACCGAAAATCTTACTATATCCGCCCGTCTAAAGCAAGGAACGCAAATCCCGCATTACGCATTACCCATTACGCATTACGCGTTAAAATCCCCCCTTCCCCTCTTACCTTTTGCCTCCCGGTCATGGTATAATTGCCAAATATGAAAATACTCAAGAACGAGCGTTCCGGCAACCTGGTAACCCTGGAAATAGAGATCGACGCGGCCGATTATGGCAAGGCCCGCGAAGACGCGCTTCTGGACGCCAGCCGCCAGGTCAAGATGCCCGGGTTCCGGCCCGGCAAAGCCCCCAAAGCGATGGTGGAAAAGACGGTCGACCCGGCCTACATCGAAGAGCGCGCCGCCCAGCACGTAATTTCCCATTCTTATCCCGAGATCATCAAGCAGACCGGGATCGATCCGGTCGATTATCCTTCGGTCGAGGTCCAGCCGGTAGAGGCCGACAAACCGTTCAAGTTCCAGCTTAAGGTGGAAGTATTCCCCGACGTCAAACTCGGCGGCTACAAGGGGATCAGCATCGAGAAGAAGCCGACCGCGGTGACGGAAGACGAAGTGATCAAGGTGCTGGGGAACCTCCAGGACCGGTTCGCCAAGAGCGTGGAAGTGACCGACCGCGGCATCGCGGAAGGCGACAATGTTGACTGCGAGATCGCGGCCGACGTGGAAGGCGTAGAAGTAAAGCGCTGGCCGCGCAAGCTGCAGCACCTCCCCATCGGCGCCGGGCTCATCAGCCCCGAGTTCGACCGGGAGATCACCGGAATGAAAGCGGGAGAGAGCAAGGAATTCAAACTATCCTTCAAAGCCGACCATTTTGTGTCCGAAGTGGCGGGGAAGGAAGTTTCGTTCAAGGTGACGATCGAACACGTGCACGGCCACGAGCTGCTTCCCCTGGACGACGACTTCGCCAAATCGGTGAGCAAGTTCGGCACCATGGCGGAGCTAAAGGAAGAGATAAAGCGTTCGCTGGAGCTGGAGAAAAAAGAAGAAGCGGAAGCGGACGTCAAGAACAAGCTGATCGAGGAAGTGCTGAAGGGGACCAAGTTCGACGTCCCCAAGGCGCTGGTCAATTACGAGATCGACCTGATGGTGGACGAGCTGAAGGGATCGCTGGCGCAGAGCAACCTCACGCTCGAATCGTACCTCCGCGGGATCAAGAAGAACGAAGTGGAGATGCGGGACGAGCTGGCCGCCCCCGCCACCCAGCGCGCCAAGGGTAAAGTGGTGCTCAAGAAGATCTCGGAAGCGGAAGGGATAACCGTTACTCCGCAAGATATCGACAGCGAGATCCGGCTGATGGCGCAGGGAATGGGCCAGCCGGAGGACGAATACCGGGGCCAGCTGGGCGAAGGCGGGCTCCACTATATAAAAGACTATCTGCTGAGGAAAAAGGCGCTCGACCATCTGGTCGATAACGCGAAGATAAAATAAGTCAGGAGGAGTAAAAATGATGGAAAGATCGCAATTGATCCCGATGGTGGTAGAGCAGACGAACAAGGGGGAGCGCGCGTTCGACATCTTCTCGCGGCTCCTTAAGGAAAGGATCATCTTTATCGGCACGCCGATCGACGACGAAATCGCGAATCTAATAATAGCCCAGATGCTGTTTTTGGCGGCGGAGGACGACAGCAAGGACATCAACTTTTACATCAACTCCCCGGGCGGAGTGGTGACGGCAGGGCTGGCCATTTACGACACCATGCAGTACTTAAAGTGCCCCATCACCACCATCTGCGTGGGACAGGCGGCAAGTTTCGGCGCGGTGCTGCTGGCGGCGGGGGACAAGGGGAAGCGGTACGCCCTCCCCAACGCGCGCATCATGATCCACCAGCCGCTGGGCGGGGCGCAGGGAGCCGCCACCGATATCGAGATCCAGACCAAAGAGATCTTGAGGATGAAAAAGCTCCTGAACGACATTCTGGTGAAGCATACCGGCCAACCGATCAGCAAGATCGAAAAGGACACCGACCGCGACTTTTACCTGGGTGCGGACGAAGCGATGCAATACGGGCTGATCGACGAAGTGATCGTGCAGAAAAAGGGTAAGGAAGACAAAAAGACCAAATAATGACCCCCGAACAAAAGCCGGAAAAGGATAAGCCCGAAAAACTGGCGGAGTGGAAAGAAGAGCTTCCGCTCATTCCCCTCCGCAACATGGTCGTCTTTCCCCAGATGATCGTCCCCCTCTTTATCGGCCGCTCCCGCTCCATCAAAGCGCTCGAGGACGTGATGGAAAAAGAGAAGATGGTGGTATTCGTCACGCAGAAGAGCGAAGAGATCGAGGAACCGAGCGTGAAGGACCTGGTATCGATCGGCACCCTTTCCGAGATCGTGCAGCTGCTCTCCCTCCCCGACGGGACAACCAAGATACTGGTGGAAGGGATCGCCCGCGTCAAAGTGGAAAAAGTGGTCCAGGAGGCCCCTTACTTCCGCGCCAAGATCACTCGGATCGTGGAGCCGGAAGGTTTGACGGTAGAGGCCGAGGCGCTGGTCCGCAGCGTCATCAAGAACTTCGAGACCTACGTAAAGCTCAATAAGCGGATCCCGCCGGAAACGCTGATGTCAATCATCAACGTCGATCATCCCGGCCGGCTGGCCGACCTCATCACCTCTTACCTCACCCTCAAGGTGGAGGACAAGCAATCGATCCTCGAATCGGTGCAGATAGAAAAGCGGCTTAAGAAGCTGCTCGACATCATCGAAAAAGAGGTGGAGATACTCGAGGTAGAGAAGAAACTGCAGGGGAAGGTCCGCAAGCAGATAGAGAAGGTGCAGAAGGAGTATTACCTCAAGGAAAAGCTCCGCGCCATCCAGGAAGAGCTGGGCGAAGAGGTGGAGGACGAGAGCGAGATCGACATGCCGGAGCTCAACGAGTACAAGAAGAAGATCGAATCGGCCAAGCTCCCGGCCGAGGTAAAGGAAAAGGCGGAAAAGGAGCTGGAGCGGCTTAAAAAGATGCCGTCGATGGTGGCGGAGGCGACCGTGATCCGCACCTATCTGGATTGGCTGGTGGAACTGCCGTGGAAAAAGAAGACCAAGAGCAAGTTCGACATCAACGACGTGAAGAAGATCCTTAACGAGGACCACTTCGGCCTCGAAAAAGTCAAAGAGCGGATCATCGAATACTTCGCGGTGCTGCAGCTGACCGGGAAGATCGGCAGCACCATCCTCTGCCTGGTGGGACCGCCCGGCGTGGGAAAAACTTCCGTCGCTTCCAGCATCGCCCGCTCGATGGGGAGAAAGTTCGTCCGCGTCGCTCTGGGCGGCGTGCGCGACGAGGCCGAGATCCGCGGCCACCGGCGCACTTATGTCGGCGCCATGCCGGGGCGCGTGGTCCAGTCGATCCACAAGGTCGGGGTATCGAACCCGGTCTTTTTGCTCGACGAGATCGACAAGCTGGGAGCCGACTTCCGCGGCGATCCCGCCTCCGCCCTGCTGGAGGTGCTGGACCCGGAGCAGAACAAGAACTTTGCCGACCATTATCTGGAAGTGCCGTTCGACCTTTCGGATGTATTCTTCATCACCACCGCCAACCAGCAGGAGCCAATCCCCCGCCCCCTCCGCGACCGGATGGAGATCATCGAAATGTCCGGCTACACGGAAGAAGAAAAGCTCAATATCGCCAAGGGATACCTGATCCCCAAGGAACTGGAGAAGCACGGGCTTAAGAAGGAACAGGTGGACCTGACGGACGAAGCGGTGACATTTATCATCCAGGAATACACGCGGGAGGCGGGGGTCCGCAACCTCGAAAGATCGATCGCCACTATATTGCGCAAGATCGCCACCGAGATCGTCGCCTCCGGCGAGAAGAAAGAGAAGACGGTGGTAAAGAGAGCCCAGACCGAAAAATATCTGGGCGCCCCCAAGTACCGTTACGGCCTGGCGGAAGAGACCGACGTGGTCGGCGTGGCGACCGGCCTGGCCTGGACCGAGGTCGGCGGCGACACCATCCCGGTGGAAGTAACGACGATGAAGGGGCGCGGCTCGCTCACCATTACCGGGCAATTGGGCGACGTGATGCAGGAGTCCGCCAAAGCGGCGATGAGCTATGTCCGCTCCAAGGCGGAAGAGCTGGGGCTGGAGGCCGATTTTTACCGTAAGTACGACATTCACATCCATGTGCCGGAAGGGGCGGTGCCGAAAGACGGCCCCTCCGCCGGCATCACCATCGCCACCGCCCTCACCTCGGCCATCAGCGGCATTGCGATAAGGAAAGACGTGGCGATGACGGGCGAAGTGACCCTGAGGGGCAAAGTGCTCCCCATCGGCGGAATAAAGGAAAAGTTTTTGGCGGCGCGGCGCGCGGGGATCACAAACATCATCCTGCCGTTCGACAATAAGAAAGACCTGGACGAAATAAGGAAAGAGCTGCCTGCAGACCTTAAGTTCTATCCGGTAAAAGAGATGGACGAAGTCTTGAAGATCGCGCTGGTAAAAAGCCCGATCAGCGAAAAGGGCAAAAAGCCGGAGGAGAAGAGCTCCCCCTCCCGCAAATCCCCCCAGCCCCCCATTGAAGGGCAGATGTTCGCCTGACCCTAGCATGAACCCGCGAGTGAACCTCGCGGTTCCCGAAGCTTCCTATTTTCCCTATCCGCATGATATAATTGAACATGCCTATTTTTATGACCAGGGACAATAATGAGCGAAAAGAACTGGAATTTGAACTGAAATATCAGAGATCTCTTTCGCTGACCGAAAGGTTCCGCATGATGGTCAATCAATCAAAGCTGGTCCTTAAAATGCTGATAAACAATGGACATAGAAAACCTACTGAAATCATTAAAAGAGCATAAAGTCAAATTCGTGCTCATCGGAGCGATGGCATTCCCGCGATACGGATATTCAAGGACCACTTTGGATACCGATATTTTTATCGAACCGACAGAGAAGAACGCCGACCGGACCCTAAAAGCCCTTAGGAAATTCGGCTACGACGTTTCAGATATCACCGTTGCCGACCTGTTGTCTAACAAGTTACTGATCCGCCAGTACATGGTCGAGACCGACATTCATCCGTTCGTAACAGGCGTGACGTTCGATGAGATCTGGAAGAATAAGAAACCCGGAGAGATCGGAGACATCAAAGTTTATTTCCCTTCATTAAAAGACCTGATAAAAATGAAAAAGGCGGCCGGAAGGTCCAAAGATAAAGAAGACCTCAAGATCCTGAAGAAACTGAAAGGTTAAACCAAGTAATGGAATACAAGCAGACCTTAAACCTACCCAAGACAGACTTCCCCATCCGCGCCAATTCGGCAAAGGTGGAAGAAGAATGTTTGGCGCTTTGGAAAGATAGCAATACATATCAGGAAATGCTTCGTAATGCGCGATCCGTAATGCGTAATGCGAATACTAGATATATTCTTCACGATGGGCCGCCCTATCCCAACGGTAACATACATCTTGGGCACGCGCTCAACAAGGTACTCAAGGACATCATCGTTAAGTACAAGAACATGGCGGGGTATTATTCGCCGTATGTTCCCGGCTGGGACTGCCACGGCCTCCCGATCGAAACCCAGCTGATAAAAGAGCTGGGGGAAAAGCGGAAAGGGCTTTCGCCGGTGGAGTTCCGTCTCCACTGCCGCGACTATGCGATGAAGTACGTCAACCTCCAGCGGGACGAATTTAAGCGCCTGGGCGTCTTTGGCGACTGGGACAACCCCTACCTCACCCTCAATCCGGTTTACGAGGGGAAGATCGCGGAGGTATTCGGCAAGCTGGCGGAAAAAGGGTATGTTTATCGCGGGCTTAAGCCGATCCACTGGTGCCCCACCGACCGCACCGCCCTGGCCGAAGCCGAGCTTGAATACGAGGACGATAAATCACCTTCGATCTATGTTAAATTCCAGATCCGCGATCCTAAATCCGAACTCGACACTCGCATCAAGAATCCCAAGTTGCCTTTCGATATACCCTGGAACTTTGTCATATGGACAACTACGCCATGGACCTTACCGGCCAACGTCGCAATTGCAGTCCATGAAGATTATGAATATGTTTTCCTTAAATCCGAAATCCCAAATCCGAAATCCGAACAATGTGAAATATATATTATTGCGGAAGGCCTGCTAGAAGATTTTGTGAAGCGGCTGAACATTACCGATTATACGATCGTCGACAAGACCAAGGGAAAGATGCTGGAAGGGATACTGACGAAGCATCCGTTCATCGAGCGTGATTCGGTGGTGGTGATAGACGACCTGGTAACGCTTGAGCAAGGGACCGGCTGCGTCCACATCGCCCCCGGCCACGGCGCGGAGGATTTTCAGGTAGGGTTAAAGTACAAGCTCCCCATCATCATGCCGGTGGACGAAAAGGGATATCTGGACGAAACCACCGGCGAGTTCGCGGGGAAAAAGTACGACGAGGCGAACAAGCTGATAACGGAGCGGATGAAAGCGGACGGAACCCTGCTCCATCTTGAGTTCATTAAGCACTCCTACCCTCACTGCTGGCGGTGCAAGAAGCCGGTGATATTCCGGGCCACCGAGCAGTGGTTCATTTCGGTTGACCATCTTGATCTGCGGAACAAGGCGCTGGCCGCCATCGGCAACACCAAATGGTTCCCGTCGTGGGGGGAGAACCGGATCCGGGGAATGGTGGAATCTCGCCCCGACTGGTGCATATCGCGCCAGCGGAGCTGGGGCGTCCCTATTCCCGCTTTCTATTGCGAAAAGTGCGGCAAGCCGCAGACCACCGGCGTATTTAACCAGGCGATAGTGAAGCTCTATTCCACCGCCGGGACCAATGCTTGGTTCGAGCTTACGCCGGAGCAGATACTTCCGGCCGGGACCAAATGTCCCGACTGCGGGGGCGATAAGTTCAGGAAAGAGACCGACATTCTGGATGTCTGGTTCGAGTCCGGGACCTCGCACGCGGCAGTATTGGAGACGAACAAGGACTTAAGCTGGCCGGCAGACCTTTATCTTGAGGGATCGGACCAGCACCGCGGCTGGTTCCAGTCATCTTTGTTGATCGCGATGGGCTACAAAGAAGCCCCGCCCTTCCGCGCGGTGCTGACGCACGGGTTCACGATCGACGACGCGGGAAAGAAGATGAGCAAATCGCTGGGGAACGTGGTCAATCCGCAAGAGGTGGTAAAGAAGTACGGCGCCGATGTATTGCGGCTGTGGGTGGCGTCGACCGACTTTAGGAACGACATGGCGGCGTCGGAGAAGATATTGAAGCAAGTGCAGGACGCGTTCGTTAAGATCCGCAACACCTGCCGGTTTTTACTGAGCAATCTCAACGACTACGCGCCGGGCGAGGTCAAACTGCTGGAGGTTGACCGGTTCATCCTTTTGAAGCTGCACCGGTTGATAGAGAAGGTTTTAACGGCGTATGACGAGTTTGAGTTCCACATTGTATACCATTCGATCTATTCGTTCTGTGTGAACGAGCTGAGCGCGCTTTATTTGGACCTGAGCAAGGATCGGCTATATTGCGGGGGGAAAGATTCGATCGAGCGGCGGTCGGCGCAGGCGGCAATGAGCGAGATCCTGGACGCGCTGGTGCGCCTATCTGCCCCTATCCTTTCGTTCACGGCGGAGGATATAAACAAGTATATGGGGAATGATGGGAAGAGCATATTTATGAGGGGTTTCCCGGCAGTGAAGAAGGAATATTTGGATGAAAAGCTGGAGTCAAAATGGGAAGTGATATTAAAGCACCGCGAGGCGGCGTTGCGGTCGCTGGAGGAAGCGCGGGGGAAGAAGGAGATCGCGGCATCGCTGGAGGCGGAGGTTGAGCTATTTGCTAAAGGGAATGAGCTTGAGATACTCCGAACCGTTGCGGCCGATCTGCCGATG
>DATJPS010000117.1:0-16101 GCA_035506255.1 Candidatus Omnitrophota bacterium
CGACCGCGGCGATAAGCATCCGTTGGTCTTTGCCGGAGGCCCCTCCGTCATGAACCCGGCCCCGGTCGAGGATTTTATCGACTTCTTCGTCATCGGGGAAGGAGAAGAGGTCATTGTTGAGATCGTTGATCTATTGCGGAATGCGGAAGGCGGAATGCGGAATGAGAAACTTGAAAAATTATCAAAAATACCCGGGGTTTACGTTCCATCTATCGGGAATAAGGCGGCTAAAAGGTATGTAAAGGACCTGGATGCGGCGCCATATCCCACTAAGCCGGTCGTTCCTTTTATCGAGATCATCCACGACCGGGCGATGGTGGAGGTGATGCGCGGCTGCAAGCACATGTGCAAGTTCTGCAACGCCTGCGTCGGCTACAACCCGGTCCGGGAGAGGAAACCGGAAACCGTTATCCGTCTGGCACATGAGATCCTCAAGAACACCGGGTTCGAGGAAGTCTCTCTCATCTCCCTTTCTTCCTCCGATTACTCGGCGATCGAACCGGTGGCAAAGGAGCTGGCGCAGGAGCTTGCGAAGAAAAGGATCAATTTGGCGCTCCCTTCGCTCCGCCTCGATTCATTCGGGGTGAAGCTGGCGAAAGAGATCTCCCGCGTGCGCCCCTCGTCGGTGACGATGGCGCCGGAAGCGGGGACCCAGCGCCTGCGCGATACGGTCGGCAAGCGGCTTACAGAAGACGACATCCTCAACGGGGCGCGCGCCGCGTTCTCCGAAGGGATCGTGAACCTTAAACTTTACTTCATGATCGGACTGCCGACCGAAACGGAAGAAGACCTGGCCGGTCTGGTGGAGCTGGTGAAGAAGATCGGCGCGATTGGGCGGGAATATTCCCCGCGCATGCACGTAACCGCCTCCGTTTCCACATTCATTCCCAAACCGAACACGCCGTTCGAGCGCGAATCGCAGGTCGGCATCGTCGAGATACTGGAAAAGCAGAAATATCTTAAGGACAATCTCAAAGGGAAGGGACTTGAACTGCGCTGGCACGACGCGAAGACCAGCATTCTGGAAGGAGTATTCTCTCGCGGCGACCGTCGGCTATCAAAAGTGATCGAACGGGCGTTCGAGCTGGGGGCCCGGTTCGACGCCTGGTCGGAGCACTTCAAGTTCGAGCTGTGGGAGCAGGCGATGGCGGAATGCGGATTGCGGATGGCGGAATTTCTAAGGCTCAGAGAAAAAGATGAGGAGTTGCCGTGGGGCAAAATATCTGTAAGATAACTATAACTTATGAGAAAGGAGAGCCGATACGGTTCATCTCCCACTTGGACCATATCCGGCTGCTGGAGCGCGCCATCCGGCGAGCGGACCTCCCGATCGTTTATTCGCAGGGGTTCAACCCGCGGATGAAGATATCGTACCTCACCAGAGCGCTGAAAGTGGGGGAGGCGTCCACCGAATGCCGCGCCGAGATGACTTTTGAAGGCTGGACCAAACCGGAAATTATAATGGAAAAGCTTAATGCCGTTGCGCCGGAAGGTTTTAAGATCCTATCGGCCTCTTTCAGTTGATCCCGGTCTCATGATCTGCCGCCGAGCTATGCGAAATAGGCAAGGATCTCGTAAATGTTCTTTTCACCGGTTACCAGATCGGCCCCGGCTTTGATCATTTCGTGCTGGTATTGACTGCTGAGCGAATTGGCAACAATGTAACCGTTATATCCTTGCGCCCGCAGACCGGCGGTCAGTTGTATTCCATCAGTACCGGGAAGATGTCCGTCCATAATGATCAGTTGGCGGCTGTTAATGCCGTTAAACACTTGCTCTTCTATATCTTTATCCGGATCGATGCATGTTACTGATAGAAAAGGATAATCTTTTAGTATTGCCATACGGGCATGGGTTAGATAATTATTCTTGTCATCTACGATCAATATATTGCTTATGGTTACCGGCCGCCCGGCGACGGCGAATATCGGCTTCAAACGAACCCCTTCGACCGGGGTTGAGATCAGGCAACCGTATGACAATATTCGCGGCGGAACGCCAATTTTTATATTCATGATGGTCTGATACTGTTTCCTATAACTTTAGGGATAATTTCAGGCTTTTATCGGGGCTTAACGCCCCCGGCCGGAGGTGCGCTTTGACAAAAGCTCAGGGGTCTGTTATAATGAACACGTTATGTACGCGGTTATTGAGACCGGCAACAAACAATATAGAGTCAACAAAGGCGATGTGATCGAAATAGAACTTCTGGACAAGAAACCGGAAGAGTCCGTGACCTTCGATCATGTCCTGCTTGTCTCCGACCAAGAGAAGATCGAGGTCGGCATGCCTTACGTGTCGGGGGCCAAAGTGACCGGTAAAGTGATGGGGGATTTCTTGGACAAGAAGGTTACGACCTTTAAGTATAAGCACAAGACCAATTACCACCGGACGAAGGGACACCGTCAGCCCCTGACCAAAGTTATGATCGAGGAGGTCACTCTCTAAAATGGCGCATAAAAAGGCCGGCGGCACATCACGCAACGGACGCGATTCCAACGCCCAGCGGCGCGGGGTCAAGGCGTTCGGCGGCCAGTTGATCCATGCCGGTTCGATCATCGTCCGCCAGCGGGGAACTCATTTTTATCCCGGCAAGAACGTCGGGATGGGCTCCGACTACACCATTTTTGCCACCGTCACCGGCTTCGTCCAATTCGAGCCGGGAAGAAAAGTATCGGTTTTACCAGCTGCCTAGTTTCTGCTAGAATAGCCTCGGTATGTACAAGAACATAGTCATCAAGATCGGCTCGTCAACTTTGGCCACCAAGCAGGGGAAACTGGATATTCCCAATCTTTCCCGCCTGGTCAGGGAGACCGCCGCGCTCGTCAAACAAAAAAGCCGTGTCATTGTCGTGACTTCCGGCTCGATCGTTACCGGCGCGGAAAAGCTAAAGCTCAAGGCAAAACCGAGCTCGCTTCCCCAGAAACAGGCGGCGGCCGCGGTCGGCCAGTCGATCCTGATGCGGCAGTACGAAAAAGCGTTCGAATCGTTCGGCCTGACGGTGGCGCAGGTGTTGCTGACCCGCGATGCCATCGAGAACCGGGAGCGTTACAATAATGCCCGCAATACTTTCCATACCCTTTTACGGGAAAAAGTGGTCCCGATCGTCAACGAGAATGACACGGTGACGGTGGAGGAGATCAAATTCGGCGACAACGATAACCTATCGGCGCTGGTTGCCCAGCTGGTAGGGGCCGACCTGCTGATACTCCTGACAGACGTCGACGGTTTTTACATGAAGACCGCCTCGGGATTAAAGTTCAAGGCCGACGTGATCGAAGAGATCGACCACAAGGTGATATCGGCCGCCGGGAATTCTTCGACCAAGGTCGGGACCGGCGGGATGGCCACCAAGATCGAGGCGGCCAAGATCTGCCGCAAGGCCGGGATCCCGATGGTGATCGCCCACGGGCGCACACCGGGCGTGATCGGAAAGATCGCCAGAGGGGAAACGGTGGGAACGCTGTTCCTGCCGAAGGGGAAGAAAAGATGAACGAAGTGGTGGAAAAAGCGAAGGCGGCCAAGTTCGCCTCGCGTAAGATGGGGCTGGTCCCCGCAAAGGTGAAGAACGCGGCGCTCGACGCGATGGCGCAGGCGCTACTCGACAATACTTCCGATATCCTGGCCGCCAATTCGGTGGACCTTGAAGCGGGGGAGAAGAAGGAGCTTTCGAAAGCGCTGCTCGACCGGCTAATGCTGGACGGCCAGCGGATCAAGGCGATGGCGGACGGGCTTTACATCGTGAAGAACCTTCCCGATCCGATCGGCGAGGTACTGGCGGAATGGCGGCGGCCCAACGGGCTCAAAATAAAAAAAGTGCGCGTACCGCTCGGCGTGATCGGCATTATTTACGAGGCCCGGCCCAACGTGACGGTAGACTCGGCCGCGCTTTGCCTTAAGGCCGGAAATTCCACCGTTCTCCGCGGCGGTTCCGACGCCATCAATTCCAATATCGTCCTGACCAAAGTGATCCGCGAAGCGGCTTACAAGGCGGGCATTCCCGACGGTTCGATCCAGTTGATAGAGGACACCTCCCGCATCGCCGCCGAGGACATGATGGGCCTGCGGGAATTTATCGATGTGCTGATCCCGCGCGGAGGGAAGAGCTTGATCCAGACCGTGGTGCAAAAATCGAAGGTCCCCACCATCGAGACCGGCGAAGGGAACTGCCACGCTTATGTGGAGAAGAGCGCCGATCTCAAAATGGCGGAGGAGATCGTCATCAACGCCAAATGCTCGCGCCCTTCGGTCTGCAACGCCGTCGAGACGCTGCTGGTGGACGAGGCGATCGCCCCCAAATTCCTTCCCGTCGTCTTCAAGCGATTGAAGGAAGCGGGGGTGGAGTTGAGGGGGGACGAAAAGGTCCGCAAGATCGACGCTTCGGTCAAGGCGGCAACGGAAGAGGACTGGGCGACCGAATACCTATCGCTGATCATGGCGGTGAAGGTGGTCAATGGCGTCGAGGAAGCGGTCGACCACATCAATAAATACGGGACCCGCCATTCGGAGACGATCGTTACCAAGGACAAAAAAGCGGCGCAGTATTTTACCGACAATATCGACGCGGCGGCGGTATTCACCAACGCTTCCACCCGCTTCACCGATGGATATGAATTCGGGTTCGGCGCGGAGATCGGCATCTCCACCCAAAAACTGCACGCGCGCGGGCCGATGGGGCTCAACGAGCTGACCTCTTACAAATATATAGTCAACGGAACGGGACAGATAAGATGAAGCGGATCGGCGTCCTGGGCGGGACCTTTAACCCGGTCCACAAGGGGCACCTGGCGCTGGCCGCGGCGGCGATGTCGGAATACGCGCTCGACCAGATAATCTTTATGCCTTCCGGTACTCCTCCCCACAAGCCGAAAGAAGTGATCGACAAAGAAGACCGTTTCAATATGGTGAAACTGGCGATTGGCGGGATCGGCGATTATTCGATCTCGCGGCTGGAGCTCGACCGTCCCGGTTATTCGTACGCCATCGATACTTTCGATCAGCTGCGGAAGAAATACGGGGAAAAAGTTAAACTGTTCTACATCATGGGGCTTGATTCGATCAACGATATCCTGTCCTGGAAAAAGCCGCTGGAACTGTTCAAGCTTTGCGAGTTCATCGTGGGGACCCGGCCGGGAACGCGGATCCGCACTTTCCGCCGGCTGGTGAAGTTCCCCCCGCTCCAAAAGGAAGTGGACAACATCCATCTGATGGAGCTTAAGGAGGATATTTCCTCTTCCGATATCCGCAAGAAAATTAAAGAAGGCCGTTCCGTGGAGCGGATCGTGCCGAAAAAAGTGGTCGATTATATAAAGAAACGGGAGTTGTACAAATGACGATACCGGAAGCGAAGAAAACGGTCCTGCCGAACGGGCTCACGGTCGTGACCGAAACGATAAACGAGGTCCGCTCGGCGGCGATGGGGATCATGGTGGGGGCGGGATCGGGGAACGAACTGTCCGGGGAGGAGGGGTTGACCCACTTCATCGAACATATGGCGTTCAAGGGGACCCCCAAGCGCAACGCGTTCCAGATCGCGGAAGCGCTGGACGAGGTGGGAGGCCGATTTAACGCCTACACCAGCAAGGAACAGACGATGTATTACGCGATCGTCCTGGACAAGCATCTGGAAGTGGCCGCCGACGTGCTTTCCGACATCTTCCTCAATCCACTGCTCAAACAGGAAGATATAGACCTTGAAAAAGGGGTGATCCTGGAAGAGATCAACATGTACGAGGACACGCCTGACGAACTGGTCCACGACCTGTTCGCCGAGGTGATACTGCACGGGCACCCGCTCGGCAAGCCGACCATCGGCACCAAGGAGAGCGTCAGCGGTTTTAAGCGCGATTCGTTCAAAAAGTACCGCGATCGGCTTTACCGGCCGAACAATGTCATTATTTCGGCCGCCGGCAATCTTGAACATCAGCGCGTGATCGATCTGGTGATGCCGCATTTCGGCCACCTGAAGGGGAACGTCGACCGCAAACCTCATCCGGAACCGAAGATCTCTGGCGAGATCGCGTTCAAGAATAAAAAGACCGAACAAGTACATCTTTGCCTGGGGGTAAAGGGGCCGGCGCAGACGGACGAGGAACGTTACGCTTTCAATCTGATGGAAACGATCATGGGAGGGTCGATGAGCTCGCGTCTTTTCCAGGAAGTGCGGGAAAAACGCGGTTTGGCTTACGCGGTCTATGCCACCGAATCACCGTTCAAGGAGTTCGGCATTTTTTACGTCTATGCCGGGACCGAAAAAAAGAACCTTAACCAGGTGATCGACCTGGTCCTGGCCGAGTTCAAGAAGATGAAGCATGAGGGGCTGACCGCCCGTGAGATGGAGCGGGCAAAGGAACACATCAAGGGTTCGCTTGTGCTGGGGATGGAATCCACCGCCTCGCGTATGAGCTACCTGGCCAAAACGGAGTTCTATTACCAGAGGGCGATCACGATCGATGAGATATTCGAGAAGGTGGACCGCGTCACCAACGAAGACATCATCAAGCTGGCGTGCAAATACCTAAAGGATGAGTATCTTACGCTGACCGTTATCGGGGACCTTACCGAACCGCCGGTCAAGAAACTTTCGTGCTAGGCCTCACCCCCCATTCGCTCCGCTCATGGTCCCCCCTCTCCATCATAGATGGAGAGGGCAGGGATCCAGATTTTTAATTCAGCCTTCTCCTCGAAGAGGAGAAAGGGGACCATCACGATTTATCGTGATGGTGGATGAGGTATCGCGCGCAGCGCCAGAATAAAGCCGATCAGATAGGCTAGGTCAAATCCCAGGAATATTTTCCAGAGCGACGATATTTCCCCGAAGGCCCAGTTGTAAACCACGACCGAGCACAAAGCGGCCTTAAAGAGGATACAGTAAAATATCAAGTTCCGGTTCTTCGCCGGGTCGGAGGCGATGTTGAACATCATCAACCCGAAGACCATGATCAACAGCGCGGGGAACTGGATATATTCCGGAGGAACGGACCTTGCCATGCCTGACCAGGCATAGACCTGCATCGGAAAAAAGATAAAAAGCCCGCCGACCGCGAACTCCACCGCGCCGACGAACATGAACAGCGCCTTGATCCATCCAGATCCTTTCATTTGAAACCCCCTTAAAATGAACCGCCCCCATCAAAAGATGGGGGCGGTAATTAGTAACGGACGTTACGGGATTAGATCGTATAGGCCACGCTTGCGCCGATCTGCCCGCTGGTGTAACCGGACCCGCCGTTGGGTGTGATCGACTGGAGCGTATATTCAACCAATACCGCGCCCTGCATCGACCAGGCTACCGCCGTGCCGAGGGTCAGGTCCATCTGAGTGGAGATGCTGGTCCCGCCGCTGCTGGTGGAACGGTAGAGGATGCCGCAGTAGGGGACGAACGGAACGATGATCTTGCTGATCCCGACGCCACCCATGATTTGTGAACCGCTGGTGGTGGAGTCAACACCGACAAAGCTGCCGCCGATGAACGCCGGCATGGTGGTCTTGGTGGAAAGCGCTCGGTAGCCCGCGCCGATCGCGATCGATACCGGCATGTTCGCGCCTTCGGAGATCACGGTGTATTTGCCCAGTATCCCTACGCTGGTGGTTGCGGAAGCGGCCTGGATCCCGCCGACCGATGGAAGCCCGCCGACATTGGCCATCCCGGCGTTTAGGAAAAGATCGAGCTTATCGGTCATTCCGTAGCCGACATACCCGCCGAAAGAGGTCATCGAATATCCGCTGGTGTTCATCACGTTCGAATCCTGCATGCCGACGCCCGAAAGCGCCCATTTTCCCTGGCCGATCGGGTTGGCGGTCACCAACAGTTCGGCGGAGGCGGCGGTCACGGTCAGGGCCAACAGCAACAGGGCAATGATCGATTTTTTCATTATTCGCTCCTTTGTTTGATGGTCGGAAACCGGATGATTCCTGAAAAACCACCTCCCTTTTTCTTAACTTACAAAAAGCTTATTACATAAAGCGGCGCCAGGCAAGCTGATTTTAAAATATTTATGGTATAATCGAACCGTTCCTAAAAGGGGGAAATAATATGGCATTGTGGGTAATTCTGGTAATAATCGTTCTGGCGGTGGCTTTTGTCTGGCTATTGTACAATTCGCTGATCGGCTTGAGAATGCGGGTCAAGGAAGCGTTCTCCGGGATCGACGTCCAGCTTAAAAGAAGGGCGGACCTGATCCCCAACATCGTGGAATCGGTAAAGGGGTATGCCGGGCACGAAAAATCGGTGTTCGAGGACGTGGCGGCCGCCCGCTCCGCGCTGATGAGCGCTACCGGCCCGGCGGCAAAGGCTGCGGCCGACAACCAGCTGGCCGGCACCTTGAAGTCCCTGTTCGCGGTGGCGGAGAACTATCCGCAGCTGCGCGCCTCGGAAAATTTTCAGCAGCTGCAGAAGGAACTTTCGGATACGGAGAACAAGATCGCGTACTCGCGGCAGTACTACAACAGCATCGTCACCGAATATAACACCAAGCTCATGGTCTTCCCCAATGTGGTGATCGCGGGGCCGCTCGGCTTTAAGGCCGAAGAGTTCTTCGGCGCGGCCGAAGAGGACCGGGCCAAGGTACAGGTGAAGTTCTAGCTACCAGCTGCCGCCGCCGCCTCCACCGCCGCCTCCGCCGGAGAACCCTCCGCCGGAAAACCCGCTGCTCGAGCTCGGCTCGTGCGTGGTCAGGTTGCTGTGCATGGAGCTTATAAGCGCCGGGGTCATGATATAGAACGGATCGTTGCCGGCGTACCATCCGGGCCGGTAGTCCGGTTTGATGATCTTAAGCTGCTCCATGAACCTGTCGATGTAGCCGAGCGCCATGGCGTAGGGGATCATCTGCTCCACGATCGCCAGTTGTTCCGCCTGCCACTTGTAGTTGGCCGACATCCGGCTCAGGAACAGTTTCAACCCGTCGGTCTTCCAGTCGATCTCGTCCCCCGCGCGCGTCCGCCCCAGCACCCGGGTGGAGATGAAGAACAGCGCGATCCCGAGCAGCGGCAGGCCGAGGAAAAAAGTAAAGATGCCGAAGAAGGCGAAAAGGTTTTTCTGGTTGGTCGGGTCTTCCTGATAATATCCTTTCTTCACCAGTTCCTTGAACACTGCCGCCTCCATCGAATTGAACGTTTCGTAAAAATCCTTGCTCAGGTCGCTCAGCTTCACCTCGCTCCCGAAACGGTCGAGCAGCGAACGCTCATGTTCCAGCAGAACATCGTTTTTCGGAGGTTCGAGCTGTTTTATCTTGTAATCACGGCTTGAGGTGTCGATCCCGAGGAAAGAACTTTTTTCCGTGACCTGTTCTATTTTGATGTATCCTCTGATCGCCAGGTCGAATATCGTTCCCACCACGTCGTTCTGGTCAAGCTTGGAAGTGTCGATCGCTCCCGATTCCGCCGGGCTGATCCGCTGGCCGTCGTTCGTCACCGGCAGGTCGAAATTGGCGAACGGTTTCCCGAAGCGCGCGTTCTTATGCCCCCGGAAATACCAGACCAGCGCCCAGACCGGAAGGGCGATGTTGAGGATGATCAGCCCGATGATTATCAGACCGATGATCAGGTCCGTACGTTCTTCGCCCATCTGTTCGATGCTTTTTTCGCTCAATACGCTCCTGGGGAAGGTATTGGGAGGGAAGCCGAGGACGACCGAGAATCCCTGATAAGCGTCCAGCCGCTGCGTGATCTCGGCCACGAAGATGTTCCCGATGATGGAGGAATGGAAATTCTGTTCCCTGCTCCCCTGCGCTCCGGTAAAGCCGGTCGTTTTGGTGATCGGCACTCCTTTGGGCGGGACGATCTCCACGTCGGCGCGCTCGACCGGTACTTTCCAACCGGTGCCGATGGCGTTCCAGTAGAATTCGTCGTGGTCGTCGAACGTGCTGGTGCCGTTCAACACGCGGTAAGTGATGGAATAAAGGTGCGGCCCGGAGATGGTGGCGTCGCCTTTGCCGATCTTGAAGGTGATATTGCCGTCCTCGTTATAGACCGAGTAATCCTCGCTCCGGCCGTCCCGCTCGATGCCGGCCAGTTTGATGTCCAGGTTCTTGTACATGCTCCCGACCTTCCGCGAGAGCGGGATGTCGCGGTAGATGCCGTGGCGGGATTCGTCCTCAAAATCGTATTTTATCTTTTCGCTGACGGTGGCGCTCCCGTCCTTTTCCAGGATGACCTTTACTTTATAATCGCGGATTATCTCGGCGGAGGACGGCAGATATAATGCCAAAACGGCAAGAATGGCGAGCAATATGAAGGCGGATTTCTTTTTCATTTGCCATATTATACATCAAAATCAGGAGAAATCGGTCTCGAAAACGGACGGCGGGAAATTTTCCACCCTCTTCGGGATCACCTCGAAGGTAACGGCGATCGGCCACTTTTCGTTGAGCGCGCGCAAACCGTCGAACACTTCGTCGATCAGCTTTCCTTCCGCCGGAAAACATTCCTTGAACCAGCGGCGGGTGAAGGGAGTTACCGGCCCGTGATCGTCCAACTGGTCGAGCATTCTGGCCCCGCGCGTTTCGCCCGCCAGCATCCTCGGTACCGCCGCGCGGTGGATCCTTTTTATGACCAATCCGGCATCGAGCAGTATTTTAAGGTATTTCAGGTCGCCGACCGGATCGAATATCCCTCCGTTCGCCAGCCGGTAGCCGCCGAACGCGTGCGCCTGGTCAAAGCAAACGTCGGAAGTCCCGAGCTTTGCCATCCAGCCGATCAGCTCAGCGGGGGAAACGAATTCGGAATGGAGGAAAAATCCCTTTTCATCGAGGGCGCGCATTTTTTCCATGAGGCCGGGATCGGGAGGGAGGAACGCGTTCTCCACCAGTACGCTCCCGCACCGGCCCACGAGGCGCGTCCAGTTCATCCAATCCTTCGGGTCGCCGGCCATATGTACCGTGACCTGGGGCTTGGTCTTCATGATCTTATAATGCGTTTCCGCCAGCTTTTGTAACGCGAAAAAGATGTCCGGATGGCTGCCGGGGGTGGGGTAGATAACCCCCCGGTCGGAGACGCGGCTCAGCCAGGGAGCGTGGTAATCGAGGCTGACCTTTTTTTCCCGGGCGAACCTGACCACGGACGCAAATTCAGGTTCCGTCATCCGCAGCAGATCGATGAATGTGAACCCTCTGGCGAACATGATCCCTGCGACCTCTTTGGGCATCGATTCGATGTACAAAGTGGCCGCAGCGGCGGAGTTGCGGTTGGCGCATTCGTTGATCAGTATCCGCGCGATCTCCGCCATCGGTTTGACCTGGGGTTCGATCCAGCGGATGAACGGGTGGCGGGTTTCCGGGGCGACCAGCGCCTGCAGATGCCGGCTGATGTTTTTCGGTCCCCGTTCCGTCCACTGCCCGCCGTCGGCGTGCTGGATATGTAGCGCGTCAAAATAAGCGGCGGAGCCGCTCCGGCTGAAGAAGGTCCCCTGCGAAAATTCGGCGGGGATCGCAAGCCGCCGGGTCAAGTAAGGTATAAGGTCGGGCAGGATGCCCGGACTATAAGGTTTGACGCTTGGCGGAACGGCCCGATCCTTCAGTAGATTGATCTTCATATGAATTTGAACTGCGCGAATATCCGTTCGACCGTCGACTGGTCACCGATCTCAGGGAAGATGGGAGAAGCCAGGAGGTTTTTAAAGACCGTATACCATTTTAGTTCGATCGCAGGTCCGTCGCCCGTCTGTTGGGAATGGATCCGGTCATCCACCCAGATGGTGAAGTTGCCGATCCGCCCCGATTTCTTCTGCTGTTCCAGGAAACGGCCGTAATTGTTAGGTTTAAGCGCGTACTCGATCGGACTTTTGACCTGTTGAGAATAATAGGTCATGGCGAGCGGAATGACCGCTTCCAGCGGTTCGTTCTGCAGAATCTTCTGCCGGACCAGGGATTCGAAGGTCCGCAAAAGGCAAAAGTCCAAATTCCCCCCTCCCATGATGATCCGGCTGTGCCCCGGACCGGCGATGCCGGAAAATACGGGTGGGATATGGCCGAATATCTGGTGCGCATATCCGGGCGGAGGGGTCTCATCGTCCAGCGCTCCGCTCCACGAGAACATCCGGTGGTCGCCCGGCCTGACCTGCGCGCGCGGCAGGACGCTCCCTTCTTCGGTGATCGATAGCCGCATCGAGAAGGGGCGGCCGGAACTGAACACCGGATCGGAAAGGTTCCAAAGCCGGGTGCACATTTCCAGGTTCCAGCGCTCGGACTTCCTTAAATGCGTAAGGATCAGATTGCGGCATACCGGCGCCGCGCCGAGGTTAATACCCATCACTATCATTATCGTCAAAAAGCGGGCGATATTTCGGTTTTTATTATTATGTGATAATATAAAACAAAGACCCAAAATATGGAGCAAGGATTGAAAAGATGAAAATATTCGTGAATGACACGCCTTATGAGTTGCCGGAAGGCGGGACGGTAAAGGATGCCTTGAACATCGCCGGTCTGCATAAGGAAGCGCGTTCCGGCAAACCGGTATTGGATGGGTGGGGGACCGAGATGATGCCGGAGGCAGTTCTTAAGGAAGGAATAAAACTGTTCACCGGGCGCATGCGGAAATGGAAACGATGAAAAAGATCTTCTGCCTGGCCTTCGCGATCTGCTGCCTGGTCTCGGCCGCGATCGCCGGCATCCCGGCCGATCGTATCGTCCGGCCGGAGAACCTTCCCGCCATGGGTAAATGGATGCTCGACCGTGACCTGAACCCCGCTTCCTGGCTGGGAGTGAAGTATAAAGGCCGGTCCCTGCGCGAACCGATAAACGTGGTGATCGTGGACAAATTCTCCGATTCCGATTACCGGGCGAGGCAGAAGCTGGTGTTGAACTGCGCGCGCGCCGGTTATAAGAGCCGGATCGGCCATTCGGGCGGGTATAAGGGGTACATCGGCGGACGCGTTTTCGACCAGATCCCTTCCGAGAGCGGTCATGCTTTTTCCAATGCCCCGTTCGTGATCAATAACAATCACGGGCGCATCTTCGGCCCCTATTTTGAAAGAGGGAAGTATTATTTCATCGCCAGCTTCAGCCGCGAAACGGTGGCGCCCTTGAGCAAGATCAAGCATCAGTACGGGTCGTTCAACCGCGCCCGGGATAATTTTGCGGCGAGCATGGAAAAACGGACCGTTTATAAGATCATCGGTTACGCCAATATGAACAACCGCATCGTCAACGACGGCGCGCTGACCACCGGCGACCACGACGGCTCCGCCGTAATTCTTAACGCGGTCGAATAATGCCGGAAGATAAGGTATAATCTGAGCATGAGCCGCAACCAGATAACGAGGATCACTTTTCTGCTGCTGGCGGGGCTGTTGTTATACCTGGTCCGGGGCGCGTTGCTTTCGATCGTGCTGGCGGTCGTGTTTTTCTACGTGCTCGATCCGCCCGTGAACTTCCTTACCGTCAAGCTTAAGCTCAACCGCGATCTGGCGATCGTGATCTCGTTCCTGGGCTTGATCCTGATCTTGTTCCTGGCGTTCCAGTTCATCGTTCCGCCCCTGGCCGATGAGTTCGGCCTGCTGGCCGCCAACATCCCGCAATACATGTCGGACATCCAGTCGATGTTCAATTCGATCGAGCAGTGGCAGGCGGCAGTGCACATCCCGCCGCAGATGAACGATCTGCTATCTTCCGGCGTGCAGGAGCTGATCAGCTACATGGTGTCGTTCACCCAGCAGGCGGCGAGCGGACTGCTGGGAATGCTTTCCCGCGCGGTCTATCTGGTGATCATGCCGATCGTCACTTATTTCATGCTCCGCGACAAGGAGAACATCACCAAAGGCGCGATGGAGATGATACCGCGCGACCATAAGGACGTGACCCTCCGGGTGCTCAGGCAGATCGACGAAGTGTTGAAGAATTACATCATCGGACAGGCGATACTCTGCACCGCGGTGGGATTGATCTGCGGCATCGGCTGCTGGATACTGGGAGTGAAGTTCGCGCTGATCCTGGGGATCGTGGCGGCCATCGCCCAGTTGATCCCCAACATCGGGCCGCTGATCGCGGCCATACCCGCCCTGATACTCGCTTCGCTCGTCTCCCCGATGCTGGCGGGCTATGTCCTTATCCTCTACGCGGTCGTGAGCGTTTTCACCACCTCCGTTCTGGGCCCCAAGGTGCTGGGAGGGAAGCTCAACCTGCATCCGCTGACGGTAGTGATCTCGATCCTGGTCTTCGGCGAGCTGATGGGGGTGTGGGGATTCTTCTTCGCCGCCCCGATCGTGGCGACGCTGAAGATCCTTTACCTTGAACTAAGGAATCCATAAGGGGGAATATATGGATATGAAAAAGTTCGGCATCATCGCGGTCGCGTTCCTTACGGCTTTCTGCCTGGCCTCTTCGGCGGCGGACGCGGCGAAGAAAAAAGCGCCTCCCAAGAAAAAGATTTACACGGGCGGGCAGATGCAGCTCAAGGGGACCGACGGAACGACCGGCGAGTGGCTGTTCAACGGTTCCACCCGCCTCAACGTGACCAGCGTGGTCGCGACCGACCAGGGCCCCAAGGGAGAAAAGCCGGACGAAGGGAAAAAATGGATCGTGGTCTCGGTGCAGCTGAAGAACGGGACCGATCAGAACGCAAACTACGGCGGGAGCGTCGAATCGCTCACGCTGGTCGACTCCGATGGTCAGTCCGTAGCGGCGAGCCGGCTGCTTAAGAGCGATAACTGGGACGAAGGTCAGGGCGATGAAATGATCCTTCCGGCGGCTTTGATGAAAGGGGTACTGGTCGTGGCGGTCGCGAGTGACTACAAGCCCGTGCGCCTGGTCTATCAGCACGCCGCCAGCGAACCGGTCTTCCGGGTGAGCTTTAAACTGATCGAAAAGACCGGCGGGGAGTCCGCTTCGCCTTCGACCTTGGCCCCGGCGGAACAGAAGAGCGATTCCGGCGCCGGCGTGCCTCAGCTTCCGCAGATGCCGCAATTGCCTCAGATCCCGCAGTTGCCCGGCAATTGATGGGATGAGAGCCGGAGCAAGGCTTTTAACGGCATTTTTCCTGGTCGTGATCGCTCTGTTCCTCTCTGGCGCGGCAATGCCTGACGCGGTGAGCCAAGTCTATGTGGCAAAGACCGGCGACAGGATAAAAGGGCTCGAAACACTTTGGCACTACATTAAACTACCGGACCTTACCGGTAAAAAGGTCGCGATCAAGGCCAACTTCAACAGTGACGATCCTTTCCCTGCCACCACCCATCTCGACACTCTTGAGTTCGTGATCAAAAAGCTTAAGGCGGCCGGAGCGGCCTCCATCACGATCGCAGAACGAAGCGGAATGGGGGATACCGCTAAGATCCTAAAGGACCGCGGCGTGGAAGCACTGGCGGACAGATCCGGGGTAAGGATCATTAACCTTGATAAAGTGTCCGCGGAGAGCTGGAAGCCGGTCCGGAACCGGGGCGACCACTGGCGTTCCGGTTTTCTAGCTTCGAAAGTGTTCCTTGACGCCGACTTCGTGGTCGATATTTGCTGTCTCAAGACCCACCGCTTCGGCGGCGACTTTTCCATGTCGCTGAAGAACAACGTGGGGGCGATCGCCAAATGGGGGCCCGGTCCGCCGCCGTACAATTATATGCTCGAGCTCCACTCCTCCCCGGCCCAGCGGCTGATGATCGCAGAGGTCAACCGCGCCATCCCCTGCGGATTGGCGATCATGGACGCGATGAAAGGCTTTGCCGATATGGGACCTGATCGCGGCAAGCTGATCGAACCGGGACTGCTGATGGCTTCCGCCGACCGGGTGGCGCTGGATGCGGCCGGAGTGGCCGTCTTGCGCTTTTTCGGCACTACCAAAAAAGTATCGGAAGGGAATATATTCGCTCTTGATCAGATCAGGCGGGCGGGGGAATTGGGGGTAGGGGTGGCTTCACCGGACCGGATCGAACCGGTCGCGGTCAATAAGGAAGCTTCCGATACGGTCCGGTTGATCCGTTCCGAGTTTAGATCGTTTGGAACTTCAGCGCCACGCCGTTGATGCAGTATCTTTTACCGGTAGGCGGGGGGCCATCCTCAAAAACATGGCCCAGATGCGCTCCGCAGCGCGCGCACAGCACTTCGATACGGTGCATATCGGCGGAATCGTCCTCGGCATACCTAACGTTATACTCTGATACCGGTTGGAAATAG
>DATJPS010000118.1:0-6568 GCA_035506255.1 Candidatus Omnitrophota bacterium
CATCAGCCGTTCGAACTCGTTGATCACCGCTCCCGCGTCCTTTTTCATGGCCTCTCCTTTTATTTATGAAGTATATATTTTATACCATAAAGTATTTTTGGTGTCAACTACTTTGTGCGGCCGGCCGTATCATGCCGTTAAAGTTTATTTATAGTTAGCGGCGGCAAAGTCCCAGTTGGCTACCTGGAACCATGCGTCCACGTATGCCGTGCGCAGGTTGCGGTAGTCAATATAATAGGCATGCTCCCAGACGTCACAGGTTATAAGCGGTTTCTTGCCGTTCTTTATCGGTGTTCCCGCGTTGCTGGAGATCTCAAGGCCCAATTTCCCGTCCGTTTCCTTTACCAGCCACACCCATCCGGAACCGAACAGGCTGGCCGCCACCAGGATGAACTCGTCCTTGAACTTGGAGAATGAGCCGAATGTTTTATTAATCGCGGCGGCAAGTTCCCCCTTCGGCTCCCCTCCCCCCTTGGGCGACATTGAATTCCAGTAAAAGCTGTGGTTCCAGCACTGGGCGGCATAGTCGAACAGCCCGCCGGTCGACTGCATAACGATCTGCTCCAGGGTCATGTCGGCGAACTTGGTTCCCGGGATCGCTTTGTTCACGTGGGCAATATAGTTGGCATGGTGTTTTCCGTAATGGTATTCCAGCGTTTCCTTAGAGATATGAGGGTCGAGCGCGTCCATCGCGTACGGGAGCGGGGGCAGTTTATGTTCCATATATACTCCTCCTTATGGATCTATACAGCATTATAGACGCGGCTCCGGTAGTTGTAAACAAGAATTAATCCACCATCACCACGCCCTTGGGGACCATGTCCTCGGGATGGGCGGTGAGGTTGCGGTTGGGAAGCAGGAAGGTAGGCAAAAAAGATAGCACGATCAGTACGGTGGCAAATAGGAACGTGTCCTGGAAAGCGTAATTCGCCTGGGCGATGGAAATGAATTTCACCAGCGTGGACTTGGCCACGGTTAACGAAGCAAGATTTGAATAGCCGATCTGGTGCGCGCGCTCGCTTATTCCCTGCACCGCCGCCGCGAACTCCGGAGCGTTCGATCGGACCGCCGCCCCGGCGGTCGCCATATGGAACTTGGTCCGGTTGTCCAGCACCGTCGAAAGGATGGCGATGCCGACCGCTCCTCCCACCTGCTGGATAATGGCAAGCATGGAAGAGGCCATGCCCGCTTTCCTCCGCGGCACCGCGTTCAGCGCCAGCGTCATGATCGGCGCCATCAGCAGGCTCATGCCGATCCCCCGGATCAATGTGGGGAAAATGATGTCCCAATCGCTCATGTAGATGCTGATGCCGCCGTACATGTACATCGATACCGTCAGGAAGACCAGACCGATCAGGGCCAGGAACCGCGGGCTGGAATGGTTGTTGATGCGTCCGATGATCGGCATACAGACCGCGATGATCAAAGAGCCTGGAAGAAGCAGGAGCCCGCTCTGGATGGCGGTAAGCCCTTTGAGCTGCTGAAGGAACAACGGCAGCAGGAATACTCCGCCGAACAACGCCACACTGCGGATAGTAGTGATAAGCATGGAGACGCTGAAGACCGGATACTTCAACAGCCCCAGGTCGATGATCTTGTCCTGCACCAGGCTTTCGGTCACCAGGAAGCTTAAAATCCCGAACACCGACAGCGCGGCGCAGATCAGGATATAATTTGAGGTCCAACCTTCCGTTTCACCCCGTGAAATCCCGAGCAGGAACGCCACCAGAAATATGGAAAGGAAAACGAACCCCCATGTGTCGAAAGGCCGATGCGAATGGCCGTGCGGACGGTCGCGTTTAAGATATTCCATCGCCATGATGGTCGCGATAATACCGATCGGAAGGTTCACCAGGAAGATAGATCGCCAGCCGAGCGTCATCGTGAGGAATCCGCCGAGCGTCGGCCCGAACGCCGGACCGATGATGATGCCTAATCCGAACCATCCCATCGCTTTGCCCCGCTCTTTTGGTTCGAACACTTCCGCGATCATCGCCATGCCAGTGGGGTTCATCGCCCCGCCCCCCAACGCCTGTACCACCCGCGCCGCGATCAGCGTCGGGATGTTCCATGCCAACCCGCAAAGGAGCGAGCCGCCGGTAAAGACGACCAGGCTCATAGTGTATAGGATGCGGTGTCCTACCCGGTCACGAAGCCAGGCGGTGACCGGCATCAGCACCGCGAACGCAAGCATGTAAGCGGTGATCACCCATTCGATATCGGCAACGTTGGACCCGAAATCGGCCATGATGGAGGGGATCGAAACGTTGACGATGCTGGAATCGAGCGTCGACATGGTCATGCCGATCATCACCAGCGCCATGACGATCCATTTATAGTTGGGATTGGAGTGGTCGGACGGATGGGCCATTGGCTACCGGACCCTGATCCTCACCGTCACCGACTGGCCCGCCCTCAGCATCCGGTGCTCCGGATGGGGATCGAGCGCGATCTTGATCGGTATCTTCTGGACCACCTTGGTGAAATTGCCCGATGCGTTCTCCGTCGGGAGAAGCGAGAACTGAGAAGCGGTGGCCACGGTGATCTCCTGCACATGGCCGGTCAACGTTCCGCCTTCGTCCAGCGTTATCTTTACCGGCTGTCCGACCTTGATCGAACCAACTTTTGTCTCTTCGATATTGGCGCTTACCCAGGCGTGGTCCACGTCCGCGATCGCCACCGCCACCTGCCCCGGCTCCAGCACGTTGCCGACCTCGGCCAGCTTCTGGATCACCACTCCGCCGATCGGACTTTTAAGGTAGGTGTTCTGCAGATTGATGTCGGCCAGTTTGTACTCGGCCGCGGCCACGTCGTAGCCGGTCTGGGCGCGGTCCAGATCGCGTTTGGAATTAAAATTATTGGTGGCAAGGTCGCGCGCGCGCTCCAGCTCCAGCCGCGCCATTTCGTAATTGGCCTTGGCCTTGTTGAACTGAGCTTCGGGAACGCCATGGTCGATCTCTACCAGTGTCTCGCCGGTAGTGACATTGTCCCCTTCCTGGACCAGGACTTTGTTTATCACGCCCCCCACGCCGACCGGAGACACCCGAACGATATCGGTCGCGATGCGGGCGTCGTTCGTATATATGTAAGAGCGGAAAAATATCAGCCAGACCGCGAAGATCAGCACGATCGCCGCGGCGAACGAAGCCGCCAGCCACTTTACCCGCGCGGTCCGCCACAGCGGGGTCTGCGATTGCGGCGTTTGTCCGGAGACCGGGGGCGTGTTCATTGCGATTACTCCTTATTCCTCATTCTTTCGGGGATGATGCATTATAGCATTTTATCGTCCGACTTCAAAACCGGGGGTCACTCCTTCTCCACCACCGAGGTCAGTTCCGAAACGGTCTGGATCGCGGTCGCCACTTCGGGTACGATCCCCATTTTAATATAGATCGGGCGGACCTTTTTCCTTATTTCCGGCAGCACCAGCATATAGCCGCCGACGCACAGCAGGCAGGCCAGGCCGCAGCCGGACAGCGCCGCTCGGATGCCGAAACGGTCGGCGATCCCGCCTGCGATCAGACTGCCGAAAGGCGTCATGCCGAGGAACGCCATGGTATAAAGGCTCATCACCCGGCCGCGCTTGTCCTCTTCCACTATCGTCTGCAGCAAAGTATTGCTCGACGCCATGTGCATGATCATCCCGAACCCGATCACCGCCATTACCAGTAGTGCCAGCCACTCCGCACGGGAAAACGCCAGCGCCAGCAGTCCGAGCGAAAAGACGGAAGAGGAAAAAGCGATCAGCCCCCCCAGGCCGACCACGTTACGGCGGGACGCCATGTAAAGGGCCCCGCCCAGCGCGCCGATCCCCGCCGCCCCCATCAGGAATCCCAGAGTTTGCGGGCCTCCATGCAGTACGTCGCGGGCGAAGACCGGCATCAGCACGGTGTACGGCATGCCGAGCAGGCTGATCATCCCCAGGAGCAGAATGATATAGCGTATGGGCGCGAACCGGTAAGCGTACGCGAACCCTTCCCTGATCTCGTTGAAGATCTTTTTTGCCGTTGGCCGTTCATGCCTCGGCTTGATTCGCATCATCAGCAGCGAGACGATCACGCAAAGGTAGCTGATCCCGTTGATTAAGAAACAAAGACCCTCGCCCAAAGAAGCGATCATCACCCCCGCCACCGCCGGGCCGATCAAACGGGCGCCGTTAAAGATCGACGAGTTGAGGGCGATCGCGTTGCTCAGGTCCTTTTTATTGTCGATCATCTCCACCACGAACGACTGCCGGGTCGGCGCGTCAAAGGAAAGGATGAAGCCCAAAAAAAGGCTGAGGACCATGATCTGCCAGACCGCGATCGTGTCGGTATAGACCAGGACGGCGAGAACGAAAGCCTGCAACATCGCCAGCGTCTGGGTCGCGATCACGATCCGGCGCCGGTCGAACCGGTCGGCGATGGCGCCGGCGAACGGCCCGAAAAGAAAGATCATGATCTGCCCCAGGAAACCGACCACGCCCAGCAGCATCACCGAATTGGTGATCCGGTATACCAGCCAGGAAAGAGCGATGTTCTGCATCCAGGTTCCGATCAGCGACAGTCCCTGGCCGATAAAAAAGAGGCGGTAATTACGGTGCGCCAGCGCGCGGAAAGCGTTCTTGAAATTCGCGAGAGATCTCAACATGACCCATTTTATCCTAAACCGGCGGCAATTTCAAAAATGCCGGATAAAACCGCGCCGGCAGTTGTTATAATATCGCCGGAGGTAAATGGGCATGAAAATCTTAAAATGGGCCTTGATCGTAATCGTCGTGATCGTTATCGCGCTGGCCGTTTTTTTATGGTACATGGGGGCGTTCTCCGCTCCAAAGGTAACTGAGCGGAAAATCGGTCCGTTCCTTCTGGCATACGAAGAATATACCGGCCCGTACTCCGGCATCGAAGCGGTCATGAAACGGGTAGACCTCGCCCTCACGGCACAAGGGATAAAAGCTTCGCGGGGTTTTGGGATCTACCTGAACGATCCCAACACCACCTCCCCCGACCAGCTGCGCAGCGAGTTGGGCTATGTGATCGAGGAAAAGGACCAGGCGTTGGCCAACAAGCTCGGCAAGGAGATCAAATTGACAAAATGGGCCGCCAAAAATTGTCTGGTCGCTGAATTCCCGCTGAGGAACAACCTGTCCTACATGATCGGCCCGATGAAAGCTTATCCGGAACTTAGCAAGGCGTTCAAGGCCAAGAACTATAAGATGGGCGGCTGCATGGAACTATACGACATGCCGGCCGGTAAGATCTTTTTTATCTTCGAGATCGCAAAGTAAATACCGCACCCGATAAAAAGGCCGCCGGAGATCGAGATTTTCCCGACGGCCTTTGTTTATTGTATAATATAGCGTAATGAACCTTAAAGAGCCGCTGAGCGGCAGCCTGCATTTTCTGGGCATGCTATTATCGATCGCCGCACTGGTCGTACTGGTGGTCGTCGGGCGCGACTCGGCCTGGAAGGTCGTTTCGTTCTCGATCTACGGTGCAACACTGATATTGCTGTACAACTTCAGCACGCTCTACCACTGGCTCCCCCGCGAGGCGGGAGGAAGGTTCCAGCTGTTCCGGAAGCTGGACCATCTTTCGATCTACCTTCTGATCGCCGGGACCTATACGCCGTTCTGCCTGGTGACACTGAGAGGGCCATGGGGTTGGTCGCTTTTCGGCGTGGTCTGGGGCCTGGCGGTACTTGGAGTGCTGGTGCAATCGATCTACATCAATGTCAACCGCTGGATCACGACGGCGATCTACCTCGGCATGGGCTGGATGGTGCTGATCGCGATCAAACCGTTGATCGACACGCTCCCGGCGGGAGGGATAATTCTCCTGGCCGCCGGCGGAGTTCTTTATTCAGTCGGCGGCGCGGTCCACGCCGCCAAAAAGCCGAACCTTTTTAAATATTACGGTTTTCATGAGCTCTGGCACACGTTGGTCCTGCTCGGGTCGACGGCTCATTTCTTTTCGATCCTGTTATATGTGGCCAGATAAGGAGATAAAAATGAGCGCATTATTAAAAGACGAAGACGATCTCGACAAAGCCATCCGCGAGAATGACCGGGTAATGATATTGTTCTATGCTTCCTGGTGCCCCTTTTCCCGGAAGTTCCTTCCTATGTTCGAGGAGCAGGCGGACACCGCCTCCGACCCCTGCCGCCGCCTGGTGATTGATGACCTCGATGAAGTCACCGAAAAATATGCGATCAATGTCTTCCCGACCGTTCTGCTGTTCGAAAAGGGAAAGGTCGCTAAACGGCTCGACGGCAAGGCGGGGATCGGGCTGAACGGCACTGAGCTTGCCGGGTTCATCGGCTCATGCGGGTTTTCCAGATGAAGATCTACGATGCGGTAAAAGGCGCGGCGACCGAGGTCGACCCGGTATTCAAGCACGACGAGGAATGGGAAAAGTCGCTCACCCGTGAACAGTTCGAAGTCACCTCCCATAAAGCGACCGAACGTCCTTACACCTGCACTTTAAACGAATTTAAAAATGACGGCATCTTCCGCTGCGTCCGCTGCGGAACCGATCTCTTCTTCTCCAAATCCAAATTCGAGTCCGGGACCGGCTGGCCCAGCTA
>DATJPS010000119.1:0-18306 GCA_035506255.1 Candidatus Omnitrophota bacterium
CGCGCTTCGCAGAAGAGGATTTTCGATCCTTTTTATCAGGTGGGGGAAGGCAAGAGCGGCGGGGTCGGGCTGGGCCTGGCGATATCCAAATGGATCGTGGAATCGCACCGCGGATCCATTTCGGTCATCAGTAAAGAAGGGAAAGGTTCGGAGTTCCGTATTTCCTTCCCCCGGGCATGACCCCGAAGGGCACGGACCACTTTACATTCATTCATCTTTTAGGTAAAATCATTCATAATCCTTGATCAGCAAGGTTTTTAACCACTTAACAGGCTAAGGTAATAACGCACCAAGTTTGAACTGACGACATTACAAATATGGAACAATGTATTAACAAGCCCCCCGTGGTCATCGGAGGCCTTGGCGGAAGCGGAACCCGCGCCGTTGCCTCTATCGTTGGCAGGGCGGGCTTTTATCTGGGGTCTGATCTTAACGATTCGCTCGATAACCTCTGGTTCACGCTTTTGTTGAAGAGGCCGCGCTGGTTCTACCGCCAGAACGATCTCAATGTAAAATCCGCCACCGGTCTGTCGATCCTTGAAAAAGCGATGAAAGGGGTCCCAAGCCGGTCACTTGCTGAATTTTTATTTCTGCTTAATGCCACGCTGGAAATTTCTTGTTTTGGTCATGACCGGTTTGGGTCCGGAAAAGGGTTGTGGCCGTTCATTCGTTTGTTCAATATATTGCGCGCGCGCTGTCCGGCCACGCAATACCGGGGGTGGGGATGGAAAGAGCCGAATTCCCATCTTTTTATCGAAAGCATGGCCCGGCATTTTAAAGGGTTAAGATACATCCACGTTATCCGCCATGGGCTTGATATGGCGTTCAGCAATAACCGAGTGCAACTGTTCAACTGGGGGCGACACTTCGGAGTGGCAATGCCACAAAGTCAGCAAGGAGTGGAAGCCGCCATGCTCGATTATTGGATAAAAAGCAATCAATCAGCGGTCCGGACCGGCAACAGAATTCTTCAAAACCGTTTTCTGTTGATAAATTTCGATGATCTATGCCTGAAACCGCGCGAGACAATCGATAAGATCTATCGGTTTCTGGACATTTCCCCCATCGATCGGAACACCTACGTAGAATTCTGCGATACTTTCCATAAACCCGAATACCTTGGAAGGTATAAGGGCCGCGATCTTTCGGGATTTACTTCCGAGCAGGTGCAAGCGGTCAAGGGATTTGGTTTCTCGGTCACTCCAATAGCGGGTCGGCCAGAATGAATAATTTCCTTGACCGGGCGCTCGCATATTATTATCGAATGACGATGAAATCCCCGGATTTTATCGGGATCGGAGCGCAGCGGGCAGGGACTACCTGGCTATACGAATTATTATCGCTCCATCCGAGCATTTTTCTTCCCGAACAGAAAGAACTGCACTTCTTCGACGAAAAGCCTGACTTTGAAAGCTATCAAGGGATCTGGAATCCCGTTCGCCCTCAATATCACGATTTGGCATCGGGGGCGGAATGGCGATGGTACCTGGCCCGGTTCGAAGAGGGTAAAAATGATCAGCTTCGGGGAGAGTTCACCCCGATCTACGCCACTCTGTCCGAAAAAAGGGTGTTGGCCATTTCCAGATATCTTCCCAAGGTTAAAATCATATATATAATCCGCGATCCCGTGCAAAGAGCTTGGTCTAACTTTCGTTTTTCCTGGAACAACCACACTCATGGGCGCGGCCCCGAGCCGTCCGAGGATGTCATGCGGAAAACGATCTTTTACCCGGCCAAGCTGGTCCATGGCGATTACCGTCGGAACATTTGCGTCTGGGAAAAATGCTTCCGCCGCGATTCGTTACTTTACCTTTTGTATGATGATATAATTGATCGGCCCAGTGCGGTGCTGGACCAGACTTGCGATTTCCTTGGGATAGCGCGGATGAATGTGAACGCCGCCCGTTTGCGCGACAAGACGAACCGCGCACCGGAGGCCCGAATGCCAGAGGGCATCAAGTCAATGCTCGAGGAGCATTTTTCCGTGCAAAGAGATTTTATAAAGGAAAAGTTCGGCCGTTCCCTGAAGTATTAAGGAGCGCTGCGTAAGATGAGCACATTGCCGTATCTGGGGATCCGGTATCAGGTCAGATACCACAAATGCAACTTAAAATGCCCGTATTGCATCGTATCCTGGGATAAACAGGACAACTTATTCGACAACACGACTTTCACGAACGTTATAGAGAAGATAAAAGATCTCCCCCACCGGATAAGCCTCAGGATCGGGATTGGCGGGGAAATATTCACTTCGCAGCAATTGATGGATGGGATAAGGAACATCTGTAACACCCCGTCCAACATCGCCAACGTCAGTTTTTCCACCAATCTGGCCGCGGACTGGGAAAAGGTGATCGGGCCGTTCTTTTCTTCCATCGACACAGGAAGGATCGGCATCGGATGCACGCTGCATGATACCGTTATCAGTGATATTGATGGTTTTTTTGATAAGGTCAAAAGGATAAAGGAACTTGGGGCCGAATTATACGTCGGTTATGTGGCGGTCCCCGGACGGATCGACCGCATAGCCAGATATAAAAAAATATGCGATGACATCGGCGTTCCGTTGATTATGAACGGATTGGTCGGCAAACTGTTGGGAGCACAAGCAGCTGATCCTTCGCTTGAATATCCGCGGGATTACACATCAAATGAGATATCGGAACTTAAAGTGTTATGGGATACTCCGCATAGCTTTAAACTTTTAATAGAATCTTGCCGGACCCAGGGAATGGAATGTTCGGCTGGGCACAATTATGTATATATAAACCATAATGGGGATGTTTTCCCCTGCGCGCATATCAAAAACAGCCTGGGGAACATCTTGAAGGACCGGATCGCATTGCGGACGGAAGATACCATCTGCCCCAACCCGACCTGCTGGTGTGGCAACGAGAATCAGGCGTTGAGAATAGTCGATCGGAATTACGATCGTTCAAGAACGCTCAGGATATTTCACCCTAAAAAAGAGGTGCCTTATGAGCACCTTTACGATGGCTACAATCCACCCATTTACAATAGAAATATTTGACCGGCCCCCAAAAAAAAGCCCCCCGATCTCTCAGGGGGCTTGATCATTTCAAAAGCTCTTATTAGAAGCGATTGAACGAACGACGGTCGCCACCGGATGAACGGTCGCGGCCTTCGGTCTTGGGTTTTGCTTCATTGACGGTAAGTTCGCGATCGCCCCACTTATAACCGCTCATCGCGGATATAGCTTTGTCGGCGTCGGCGTCTTCCATATCAACAAATCCGAATCCCCGGGACTTGCCCGAGAATTTATCGGAAACGATCCGGGCCGAGATTACGCTGCCGAACTCGCCGAACTTTGCGGAAAGGTCAGCATCGGTGACGGACCACGGAAGGTTGCCTACGAATATGCTCTTCATGCCTTGTTTTCTCCTTTATAGATTTTTCTGCGGTTTAATGGGAGGGAGAGACCCGGACTTATCGCGGGAACACCCGAGCATAAGCTGCAGACGCTAAATACTCAAACAACCATCAACCTCGACATGTATATTGTAGCATCGCGGCACGGATAAAGCAAGGGGAATTTTAATAATCAAATGTCAGCGCGGTATCCTTCGACAGATCATAAAGCAGTTTGCCGTTAAGGTTGGCCGATATCTCCGCGTCGTCGTAACGGATCGCGAACACGTAACGCTTATGCGCCTCCAGGAAAAAATCTGTCGGCGAGTATCCGTCCGTGTGTCCGGTATTCAGCGGATGGGCCTGGTCGCGCTGCGTATAAACCCTCACCGTCGCCGCCGCCCGGTAATCGTCCGCCCCGTTCCGCCGGCTGCGCACCAGTACATGGTAGTATTCCAAATTTATCGAGACGGCCAGATCGCGCGAAAGTTTCGAAATGGCCACGGACCGGGAATTGGTCAATCTGGGGAACGACGCTTCGATCCGGTAATCGGCTCCCCGGGCAAGCTTGAAAACGGCGGGGTTTTCTTTAGCGGCATCTTTTTCCGCCAGCTTGCCGCCCTTTTGATTAAATACCAGGATACGGGCCGGTTCCGGCGCTCCGTTAAGCGAGGTCGTCACCGATACGCGCAAGGCCTCCGAAGTGGCCGCCGCTTCAGCGGTCAGCGTTTTATAGTAGTCGGGCCCTACCAGCTTCGCCTGCGCGGCAACGGTCAGCGCGGCAAGCATTGATATTACCGCCACCCATCTGTACATATGACAATTTTAGAATCACGCGCTGCCGTTGTCAAACCCCGGTTTATATAGAAAATAGGCCGGTTTTAGGATATAATATAATGTAAGGAACATTCCGGACAAACTTTTGGAACTTTTCTCTCCCGCCGGTTGTCAAAATGGTCATATCACTCATGGAAGAAGAGGTCAAGATCGATTTTGCCGATGTTTATAATGGCTGCCGCGAACAGGTGTGGCGGCTGGCCTCCCGTTATGTTTTTACGCGCGAGGACCGCGAAGACCTGTTCCAGGAGATATTCGTCAACATCCACCGCGCCCTCCCCCGCTTCCGCGGGGAATCATCCCTCTCCACTTGGATCTACCGGATCGCCGTCAACGCCTCCATCAACCATTTAAAGAAACAAAAACGCCATGCCATGTTGAAGAAAATGCTCGCCGGGCTGAGGATCGTGGAGGACGAGATCCAGATCGTGGAAACCGAGCTTGGCGATTTTAAGCCGTTAAATAAACTCAATCCGCGCCAGCGCATGATCCTGCTGCTCTCCGATGTGGAAGATAAGAAGCTCGAAGAGATATCATCCATCATGGGCCTGCCGGTGGGGACCGTCAAATCGAACCTACACCGGGCCCGCGACATCGTAAAAAAGGAAGTGAACGGAAATGGAAAAGGATAAGGTTTACCGGGAATACATCGAAAGGATAAAAGGCGCGGAGGTTCCGCTCGATGCGGAACGGATGTTCGGCCGGATCGGCGAACGGATCGGCCGCCGCCGGCAGATGAACGGCCTGACACTGGCCGGGGCGCTGGTACTGATCATGGTCGGGATCCTCTCATATTCTTTCGGCCGGGCTTATTTTCCGGCAAGCGGCGTGACCGTTTCCGAATACGTGTTCCAGCAGAACGAGAGCAATCCCGATTCGGTGATCAATTACGTCGTGGCGGAGCGTTGAAGGAACTTTTTCCGATAGTGGAATGACTAACTTGACAGATCAAGGGGGAAATAAAGATGTTCGATAATAAATTTGCGGCGGTTCTGGTAATAGCGATCGTGATCATAGGAGCTTCTTCCCTGGCTTTTGCTTTTGGACCCGAGCCGGGTGGACCCGGCGGGCCAGGCGGACCGGGCGACCCGGGACGCCCTCCGGCCAGAGATCCGCAAAAGTTCGTGGAAAGGATAGCAAAGGACCTTGGGTTGACCAAAGAACAGCAGGATAAACTGCTGGCCGACGCCAAAAAGACGGAAGAAGAGACCGATCAGCTTCGCGCAAAGAACAAGGACCTCTTCGATAAAGTCGAAAAAGAGCTGCTCAAGGACTCTCCCGACCGCGACCTTCTCCACGGATACCTTCAGCAGATCGGACAGAACGAAACCCAGATGCAGATCAAGAGAATGGACCGGATGGTCGATCTCAGGAAAACGCTTACGCCCGAACAAAAAGCTAAATTCGAAAAAATGGCCGCCGAAAACAGGCAAAAAGGGCCGAAAATGTTCTATCAGGCCGGCCATCACGCGTTGAAAGCGCACGGAGAAATCACGGCCGAAGCGAAATGAGCCGGCAAATACAGTTTGCGAACCCGCTCCCGGTTAAGTATAATCAGGCAAAGGGAGCAACCTCTCTGAAAAGGACAGTCCTTATCGTTTCCATGCTGCTGCTGGCCGCTTCCGGGTCGTTGGCCCTTACCTGGCAGGATACCTTTTCGCTGGCGGACAGCAATAGCAACAGTATAAAGAGCGCGCAGAAACAGAGCGAGGCTTCCCGTTGGAATTGGATCAGGTCATACGGCAGTTTTTTACCCCAACTCTCCGGCAACGCTTCGGTCTCGCAGTCATATGATGCGAGCAACGAAGCCTCGCCCAGGACATATTCGTACGGCATCAGCGCTTCCCAGTCGCTTTTCAGCGGACTCAACAATTATTTCAATCTGCAATCGGCTTATCTGCAATACCAAAGCGACCAGGCATCCCTTGTTAAAGCGCGTTCCGACGCGTATTACAATGTCCGGCTCGCTTTCATCGGTCTGCTGGTTGCGCAGGAGAACCTGAAAATGCAGTCCCGCATCCTGGAACGGCGGCAACAGAACGAGCGGATGATAAAGCTGAATTACGAGGGCGGGAAAGAGGATAAAGGGAACCTGATGCAGAATGAAGCCTACCTGGCCGACGCGGAATACAGCGTCGATTCGGCAAAGCGCCAGCTCCACCTGGCGCAGGTGAACCTGGCCCAATTGACGGACCAGGACATCGATCAGGTGGAAGGGTCACTGGAGGTCACCTTGCCGCCGTCAACGGAATATTCCGGCCTGATGAAGACCTCCCCCGCTTATCTGATCGCCAAATACCAGCTTGAACAATCGGAGATCAACAACAACTCCACCGTCAGCGGATATCTGCCAGATGTTTCTTTGCAGGCCGCTTACCGCAAATCCGGCCTCAACTGGCCGCCCGACCAGGAGAATAAATCACTTTCGCTGAACCTTTCATACAACTTCTTTCCGGGCGGGACCAATGTCGCCGATACTTTCGTTAACGGCGCCAAGCTGGAAAAAGCGCGCCAGGATTTTTCCCAGACCGTAAAGACCTTGCGCTACGACCTGGAATCGGCCTTTGAGAGCCTCAAGGACGCGGCGGAAGCGCTCAAGGTCCGCAAACTTTACCTTGATGCGGCGGCCGAGAGGGAAAAGATCGCGCAGATCGAGTACCTTAACGGGCTGATGAGCTACAGCGACTGGGACCTGATCGAAAGCCAGTACATATCCGCCCAGCAGAACCTGGTCTCGGCGCAGAGAACGGCCCTGCAGAACGAAGCGTCCTGGTACAATTCTTACGGAGGGTGGGTGAAGTAATAATGTCCAATTTCAAATGTCAGATGTCAAATAAATTCGTGATTCTTATTTTATTGCTTTCCGCAGCGGCGCTGGGGCTTTCCGCCTGCGCTCCCGGCTCTCAGGAAAAAGCTCCCGAGTCGTTGAAGGTCGGCCGCGGTGACATACTGGCCATCATTCCTTCGAACGGGACGGTCATGCCTTATAACCGTCTGGAGATCAAGCCGCCGATCGCCGGCCGCGTCGAACAGGTGCTGGTCGACGAGGGATACAATGTAAAAAAAGGCGAGATCCTGGCCTGGATGAGCTCCGCCGACCGGGCCACCCTGCTCGATGCCGCCCGCGCCAAGGGAGCGGACGAGGTAAAGTACTGGGAGGACGTTTATAAACCGACCCCGATCGTCGCACCGCTGGACGGTTTTATCATTTTAAGAAGTATCGAGCCTGGCCAATCGGCGACCGCTTCCGACGCCATCCTGGTCATGGCCGATCATCTTATCGTAAAGGCGCAGGTGGACGAGACGGACATCGGCAAGATAAAGCTGGGCCAGCCGGTCGAGATCATCCTCGACGCCTATTCGGACAAGAAAGTGCCGGGTAAAGTGGAACATATCGCATACGAGTCGACCGTCATCAACAATGTCACTATCTACTATGTGGACATCGTTCCGGATAATGTCCCTTCATTTTTCCGCTCCGGCATGAGCGCGACCGTCAACTTCATTTCGCAAGAGAAGAACAACGTGCTGGTGGTACCCATGAACGCGATCAGAAAAAAGAACAATCGGGTATACGTGTTCGTCCCCGGCAATAACAGCGACACCGGCAAGATAGTGGCAAAAGAGATCTCGACCGGCCTTGAAAGCACCGATAAATTGGAGGTCGTTTCCGGACTTTCGGAAGGCGACACTATTTACGTCCCTACTCCGACCATGGTCAAAAACCTGTTAAGCGATGATCGTGGCCCGCGTTTCATGTCGCCTTTCGGCGGCGGCAGCAACAACAGAAGAAGCGGCAGCAGATGACCGTTCCGCTGATTGAGATAAAAGATATCAGCCGCACCTACCTGATCGGGGGGAAGGTGCCGGTCCCGGCGCTCGACAAGACCTCGCTTAAGATCGAGCCGGGAGAGTTCGTCGCCATCACCGGCCCCTCCGGTTCCGGAAAGTCTACCCTGCTCGCCATTCTAGGCCTGCTGGACCAGCCCGATTCTGGAAAATATTTCCTCACCGGCAAAGAGATCACCGGCCTCAAGGACAACGATTACGCCTGCCTGCGCAACCAGTTCTTCGGATTCGTCTTCCAGATGTTCAACCTGCTCCCCCGCCTCAACATCGTGGAAAATTCACTCCTGCCGTTCGTCTACTGCCCCACACCCGCTAAAAGGAAACAGGAGGGAGTAGTGGAGCTGCTTAAAAAAGTAGGCCTGGGCGACCGCTTGCGTCACCGCCCCAACGAACTTTCGGGAGGGCAGCAGCAGCGGGTGGCGTTCGCGCGCGCGCTGGCCAACGATCCGCCGGTGATCCTGGCCGACGAGCCGACCGGCAACCTTGATTCAAAATCGGCGCTTGAGATAATGAACCTCTTTAGGCAAATGAACCAGCAGGGAAAGACCATCATCATGGTGACTCACGAGCCGGACCTGGCGGCGATGGCCTCCCGCATCATCCGTTTGAGCGACGGCAAGGTGGTCTCCGACGAAAAAAAGAGGACCGACCTGAACGGCGGCGCCCGGATGCCCGAGCTGGTCCACCAGCCGCGGAAGAACTTTTTATCCCTGCTCGAAATGCGCAATTATTCTTTCGAAGCTGTCCAGGCGCTCGCCGCAAACAAGCTCCGGTCTTTCCTTTCGATCCTTGGAGTTTTGATCGGCGTAGCGGCGGTAGTGGCGATGCTGGCGATCGGGACCGGCGCGCAGCAGCAGGTACAGCAGAACCTGGCGTCGCTGGGCACGAACTTGCTGATGGTCAGGGCCAATTTTCGGCCCGGCGGGATCTCGCTGGGGTCAAGCTCCCCCACCCGCTTTACTTTTGATGACCTGAACGCGATCAAGCGGATCGAGAACGTCAAATACGCCGTTCCCTACGTGCAGGGACGCGCGCAGGCGGTCTTTGCTTCCAGGAACTGGAACACCAGCATCGTCGGGACCTCCCCTGATTTCCAGATAGTGCGCAGCGCGCCGGCGGAGATCGGCCGCTTCTTCACTGATTCCGAGGAGCAGAGCCGCGCCAAGGTTGCGGTTCTGGGCCCCACCGTCGCCACCGAACTGTTCGGCGACGCCAACCCGCTGGGAAAACAGATCCGCATCAACCGCATCGAGTTCACGGTGATCGGAGTGATGATCTCAAAGGGTGTCGGAGGATTTGATAACAGCGACGACCGGATCGTGGTCCCGGTCACGACCGCGATGTACCGCCTGCTGGGGACCGATTATATCAGCTATTTCGACGTCCAGACGGTGGACGAGCAATCGATGACCGATGTGCAGGACAATATAACGAACATTTTAATGAAGCTGCACCGGCTCAACGATTCACAGACCGATTCGTTCGATATCCGGAACATGGCGGACATTCAGAAGCTGGCCGGCCAGACCACCGCCACTTTCACATACCTTCTCGGCGCGATCGCCGCCGTCAGCCTGTTCGTGGGCGGGATCGGCATCATGAACATCCTGCTGGTGACGGTCATGGAACGGACGCACGAGATCGGCCTGCGCAAGGCGCTGGGTGCGCAGAATGGCGATATCCTGGTGCAGTTCCTGGTGGAAGCGGTGATGATCTGCGGGATCGGCGGGGTGCTGGGCATACTTATCGGTTCGGGCATTTCTTTCCTGATCTCCGTCCTGGCGGGATGGAGCTCGGTGATCTCGATGGGATCGATCACCCTCGCCTTCATTTTTTCGGTGATGGTCGGCGTCATCTTCGGCCTCTGGCCGGCGATGCAGGCGGCAAAGCTTTCACCCATGGCGGCGTTAAGATATGAATAAGAAGATAAAGGTGACGAAGGACGGCCCATATCTGGTGACGGGGAGCGTTCCGCTGGAAAAAGAATACGCTGACGGCGACCAGTCCGCTGCGATCGAATGGGTAAAAAGCGATCCCTACCCTTTGCAGGAAAATTGCGCTCTCTGCCGTTGCGGCGCGACCGCCAATCCGCCATATTGCGATGGCGCGCACCGCAAGATCAGCTTCGACGGCACCGAGACCGCGAAGAACATCCCTTACCTGGAACAGGCAGAGACGACGCGGGGCCCGGGGATGGACCTGACCGACGCCGAATCGTTCTGCGCGATCGCGCTCTTTTGCCACCAGGCGGGAGACACCTGGACCCACGCCGAGAACAGCGGCGACCCCGGGCAGAAAAAGATGGCGATAAGGGAAGCTTGCGCTTGCCCGTCGGGGCGGCTGGTAGCGTGGGAAAAGAATTCGGGAAAACCGATCGAGCCGGCGTTCGAACCATCGATCAGCGTGGTGGAAAGCCGGGCGCAAAAGGTGAGCGGCCCGCTCTGGGTCAAGGGCGGCATTCCGGTGGAATCGGCCTCGGGCATGCAGTACGAAGTCCGCAACCGGGTAACGCTCTGCCGTTGCGGAAAGTCGTCGAACAAGCCGTTCTGCGATGGGACCCATACCCGGACCGGGTTCAACGACGGCGATCCTTCCCTCCGGCCATAAAAAAGGGGCCCGGTAATACCGGGCCCCTAATTCTCAAAAGACCTTTTTATTAGAATCTGCTGAGATCGCGTCTGCCGCCGCTTCTTTCGCGGTTTTCAGACTTCGGTTTGGCCTCATTGACGGTTAGCTCACGATCGCCCCACTTGGCGCCGCTCATCGCGGATATCGCCTTGTCGGCATCGGCGTCTTCCATGTCAACGAACGCAAATCCCCGGGACTTGCCCGAGAACTTATCGGATACCACCCGGGCCGAGATCACGCTGCCGAACTCGCCGAACTTGGCGGAAAGGTCAGCATCGGTCACGGACCACGGAAGGTTGCCCACGAAAATGCTCTTCATGTCGTTATTTCTCCTTTTCAAATTTCTCTGCTGATTAATGATGTATAGAGGACCGACTAGCGGTATCGCCCAAGAAAAAAGACGCAGATGTCTTTAACCAACTCAACCATTAAACTCGACTCTTGTATCCTAACATACTATCGTCCGCTTTGCAAGCGGATTTCACTTGATCCGTAATCCGTAACGCGCAATCCGTAATGCGAATATTAGATAAATCCTTTTACGCATTACGCATATCGCTTTATGCGTTACGTTATTTCTATTCTACCTTGATGATGGAGACCGGGCAGTCGGACGCGGCCTGTTTTACCTTGGCTTCCACGCTGTTCAGGTCGACCCCCGCCTTTACGTGCGCGGTGTCGGTGATCTCGAACACTTCCGGACAGTCCTGTTCGCAGACCGCGCAGCTGATGCAACCGTCAAGGATCGTTACTTTTGATATCGCCATTGTTTTCTCCCTTCGATTTATGGCCTTATTATAGCATACCGCCGTTAAAATAAGGTACAATCAGGGCATGGACGGAAAAAAGAAGCTTTTTATTACCTGCGCGCTGCTCCTGGCGGCTAGCACTTTTTTTTACGCCTGTTCCGCTCCCCCTTTCGCCGGGGTCAAGAACCTGTATTCCGCGCAGGGAAAGAACCTCATTTGTTTCGGCGACAGCCTGACGGAAGGACGGGGCGCGCCGGAAGGGTCCGACTACCCTTCCCTTCTCGGTAAAGAGCTGAATGCACCGGTCATCAACTCCGGGATCTCGGGAGATACCACCGCCGGCGGACTGGCGCGGATAGACAATGACGTCCTGGCAAAGGACCCGAAGATCGTGATCATAGAGCTGGGGGCGAACGACTTCATCCGATCGGGAATCAACTCTAAAACGGTCGATGATGCATTTTCCAACCTCGACCAGATCGTGGACCTGGTCCAGAACCGCGGCGCGGTAGCGGTGGTGGCGGGGATCGATATCAACGCGGACATCGCACGCCGCTATCAGGAGCTCGCGCGGAAAAAAGGAGCGGTGTACGTTCCGGACATCCTGGGAGGGATCGACGACCGTCCGGAGCTGATGGCGGATTCGTTCCATCCCAACGCGCACGGATACAGAAAGATGGCGGAGAAGTTCCTGGCGGTATTGAAGCCCCTGCTCAAAGAAATGGATTGAGCTTTAATGCCGTCCGATCGTTACGCCCATTCCTGGATCTTGTGGTCCGTTGCTGTCAATTCCTTGCAAGATGAATTTCACGACCATGCCCGGAATAATGAACGGACGGCTGAACATCCTCCAAAAATCGAGCACTTTCTCCAGCGGCTCCACCATCATATGGAACCGGTAAGGATCGATATCGATAACCCTCTCCGGACCGGTACCGACCACCGGCGCCGAATGGACGATCAACCCTCTCGTACGCTCCTTGGTGGATTTGCAGACCAGAACATCGTAAGTTTCAATGGGGTCCTTACCTTTAATATACTCTGTGCGTATCTCGTCGCACATCCGGCTCAGATCGGTGCTGAAGTCGAGCGAACGGTCGATCGAATGGATCCTCCGGTCCCCCTGCAGCGCGAAACGCGAAAAATTATAGGTGAGGTGATGGCAAAGCGCGAAGTTGCCCTGATTCCTGGCAATGAACGCGCCTACCTGTGAGTTGATCTCCATTGTTCATTATACTTCTTTTTGGACCTTGATTTCATTTTTGCCCTTCTGCCGTTAACGCGGCTCGTTATACCCGGCCTTTGCCTGATATAATTGAAGGCATGGCCTATACCGTATTCATCGCCGCCTGCTCCCTGCTGTTGTTCGTTTACAACGGCGATACGCGCGCCTCGATCTGGCTGCATTACGCCGTCAGCCCGTTCGTTTACGGCGTCAGCAAGTTCAAGGTCAATTTTTTCCTGGTGTATTTCATCCTGCTTTCCTTGATAGCCTTGGTCCCCAGGCGGAATGTGGACGGACGGCCTGATATCCGGCTGATCAGGTCCTTTTTCCTTTCGTCGGCGGCCGCGCTGGCGGCGGGATTTTCCAGTTATATCCTATTTGTGCGGAAGTTCTCCCTCCCGCTCGAAAAATACGCCTACCACTTCAAAGGGAACTACCATTCCATAAACTATTTCGCCCATATCCATACCAGCAAGGTATCGATCGCGTACCTGCTCGGGTGGCTGGGACTGGGCAGGTTCAACCGCGTTTACGACACCGGTTATGTTTTTGCCGGACAGGTGGTCCCCTGGACGGTCGCCATTCTTTCCGCCTCGGTCGTCGCCGCGTTCATTCTCTCGCTGCTGCTGTTAAATCCGGTCCTGGGGCAATGGCCGCGCCGCTCCCGGGTCTTCGTCTTTTTACCCTACGCGTTCGCCTGCGCGCACACGCTCAAGTGCCTGATCGACGGGGGGATCTTCTCCTATGACCTTCTTCCCTCACTTCTCGCCCTCGACTTGCTCTTTTCATCGTACGATCCCTCATCGCTTTTGGAAACTCTGAAAAAGCGGTGGAAATATTATTTCGCGGCGGTCGCCGTATATCTTGGCGTCTGTTCCATCATTTCGATGAACGATGCCCTGCTGCAGGTGCCGATCGGATTTTCGTTCATGGCGGCGTTCTTCCTATTGTTGTTCCTTCCGCTGTTCGCCGATCGTGCCCGGTCGCCTAAATTCATCGCCGCGGCGCTGGCCGGTTTTCTGCTCGTCGCTTTTTACTGGTCAATGCACGGTTGGAGCGCGATCGCAACCATGTCCCGGAGACTGGGCCCGGGCGACCGGGTGCTTACCTTCGACTATCCGGACCCGGCCGGCCCGCCGGTAGTGACCGACCAGAGTGTCAGGACGGCAGGGATGAGGATGATCGACGCTTACCGGGCGCTGGGAGAGAACCCGCTGCGCAACCGACGGGTGGCCATCATACGGAAAGGGAGCGAGCCGACCACCGGTTTTATCTTCGTGCTCAAGATCATGGACTGCAAAGGCGGCATCAAACTGGGGTCGACCGATCTGATGCATATCGACGAGCTGAAGCCTTTTCCTCCGTGCGGGAACAAAGCTTACCAACTTAGGGTATCGTTCGACCCGCGCAAGGTTCCCCCGCTCTGGAGCGATCCGGTATCGGTGCTTAACCAGAATAACGAGTACTGCATGCTGTTCCTGCTCAACCATTACCTGACGCAGAGCGGCATCACCGAATACGCGGTCGTGCCGTATTATTATTTCAACGTGGGGCCTGGCAAATGAGGCCGCTGGCAAAAAAAGCGTCCGCGTTCGTTCTTTCGCTCGGCGGAACGGCGCTGGCCGGCTACGCTTTCCAGTTCATCGCCAGCCGGCGGTTGGGGCCGGAACGGTACGGCATATATACGGCGCTGATGGCGCTGATTATGGCGTTCGCGCGCCCGCTGGAAGCGCTTTCCCCGCTGGTCGCTCGGACCATATTGGAAAACGGCAGGCGCGACTGGAAGCATGATCTGCGCGGTTTTATTTCGCTCGCCCTCGCCGCCGGGCTGGTGCTGGGAGCGGCATTGTTGATCTTCGCTTTGATCTGGGGGAAAGGTTACGGACTGCCGTTCGCCGCGATCTTTACCGGCGCGCTAACGCTGGTCGCCTGGGCGTTTCTTTACGTCTTCCGCGGTGTGCTGCAGGGTCATTACAAAGACGAATCCTATCTTATAAATCGGCCGCTCGAACTTTTTGGCCGGCTGGCCGGCAGTTCCCTTCTCTTCACTCCTTTCGCCGGGCTGACCTCCGCCATCGCCGCCAGCCTGATCGGCGCGGCCGCAGGTGTCGCCCATATCATTACGGTCATGAAAGATCAGCTCGCCGGATGGAGAGCACTGCCCGCGAGCGGGTACCGGATATTTGAACGCTATCTAAAGATCATGCTCATCTGGCTGGCGGGAGGATTTTTTATCGGGCTCGATATGATCCTGGCAAAGCGGCTCTTTCCGCCCGCGGAATGCGGATATTACGCGATCGCAAACCTGATCGGCAAAGGAGCACTGGTCTACGCGTTCGCGCTTCTTCCATTGATCTATCCTCGGTTGGTCAGGCATCGCCTGAGCCGCGAGTCGCTGCGATATCTTGGCATGGCAGCGGCCTATTCGGCCGCCCTTTTTACGGGGGCGTTCTTCTTTTTCCTGCTCTGGGGAGAGACCGTGATCCCGTTCTTTTTCGGGGAAGCTTTCCGCCCGGCAGCGCCGCTGGTACCGCTCTACCTGGCGGCGGTCTTTCCCCTTTCGCTCCATTTCGCGGTCATCAACCTGGGATCGGCGGTGGGAGATTGGGGAGAATGCGTTTTTACCTGGAGCGCGCTCGGAGTTTACTTTCTCGTTCTCTGGACCTCTCCCGCCCGCTTTCCCGATTATCTATTAAGGATCGGTATCGGCCAGGCGCTATTCTGCGCGGGGGGCTGCGCATTCCTTCTGGTCAGAAACCGGTATATTCCTCGGTGATCGCGCCGGTGGGCGATATATAGTAGGTGGCCCGGGCACCGCTCTTGAAGTTGAGCAACAGCGAACCATCGGGTTGGGAGACATAATCCCCCGGGTCCTGCAGCAGAGCGCGGATACTGTTATCGACCGAGATGGTGTTCCGGTCACTCTGCCCCCCGCCCGAAAAGTCGACGAAAGTATAAAAACTGGCAGAGATCGCCACTGGATCGAGGTTTGGCGGGTTCTCCAGCACCAACCGCATGTAATAGATATTGTGCGCTTCCTTCAGCGCGCCGCCAAAATGCTTGGCTACCGAAAGCTCCGCCTGACCTCTGAGATCAAGAAAATGGGGGGCGATCAATATCGCCAGTATTCCCAGGATCGTGATGACAATAACCAGTTCTATCAAGGTGAATCCCCTTTTTATCATGGCCGTATTATACCATTCTAATGCTATTTTTCGCCGCGGCATTGACTTGACCCGACCATAATGCCAAAATGGCCAAGAACACGGGCGCGACCAGGAGCATGTTCCAGGAGGGATCGCTTCGGTTAAAATGACAAAGCTCAACCTTGATTTTGATAAATACGAGAAGAAAGGCCTTTATCTCATCTTTAATGATCTAAGTCATCTGGAACTTACGGAAGACCGAATAGACGAGCTGACCGAAAAATACTGGAACGACCCGGCCAAGATACCCGCTTCCGTCAAAGAGGCGTTCGGCTTTAAAAGATGCCCGTTCTGCCCCAGCCAAAAGGAAGGAGGGATCTGCGACGCGCTCCATCCCATCCTCCCCTTTCTTGAGATCGTGGACCGGTATGTTTCCTATGATCCAGTGGTCGCGGTCTATAAGGGGCACCGCAAAGGGCTGCTGCGCGTCGCAGACTCCAAGATGCAGGACGCGCTGGTATACCTTTCCACTCTCAGCCTGATTGATTTCTGCCGCAGTGCCGCCCGTTACCGTAAGTATTATTACGGCGTGACCCCGTTGATGAGCGCGAAAGAGACCAGCGCGCGCATATATTTAAACATTTTCTGGGAAAAGAAAGGTGACAAAGCGCAGATCGACGCCTTCCTGGCCGAATTCAAGCAGTTGCTCAAGGTCACAGCAGAGAACCAGATCAAGCGGCTTTCGCTTATCTGCAAGAACGATGTTTTCGTCAACGCCATCGCCAAGGCGCAGATCGTGACCGAATTCCTCTCCCTTGATTACGACAAGCTGCTTGAGGAATCCTTCCGCAATATCGAGAACGAGAACAAGCTCAAGTATACCTGCGAGGAAGATCAGTAGCCCCCCGGTCCGGGAAAGATGAAATAATCGCCGATCCCCGCCGAAACAATATTGTCATGCCGATAAACATTTATCCGGCCCAGCTTTTTACCGCCACCCGGCCTTCGGGGCCTAAAGTCCCGCTGGCCGAGCGCGCCGCGGCGGCCGCTCTGGAACGGTCGATCCCGCTCGATCTGGCCCGTGCCCACTACCATCTGGAGAGGTTCATGCTGGGAGGGAACCGGATACATCTTTTCTGTCCCGAAGAGCAAAGGCGCGCCGCATTCATGCCTTTCGTCGTCTCGCACCTGGGGTCGGCCTTCAGCGACAGATCGGTGGCATTCTACGCTTCAAAGGACATGGAAACCACTTCGTTCGTTTCGGTAAAAGCATCCCCGATTAAAGCGAACTTCTCCCCCAGCCTGTTCGACCCGCTGGGAGGCCGCGAAGAAAAGTTCACGCTCGATTTTGATATCGGTTCCGAGAGGATCACGCTGATCTACATCTGTTCGCGCATTCTCGGGCAGGGAGGCGCCGCCCTGCTGGCGCTATACAACATCGCCCGGGATATGGAAATCGGGAAGATCGTGTTCGACGTAAGGAAAGGCAATCACAACGCCAAACTATTTTACCGCAAGCTCGGATTTGGCGAACCGACCGGCCGCACGCCCACCGAATGGGAACTTAATATCCCTTCTGGCCGCGGCCGATAAATGCTAAAATCATGAAAAGAGGTGCTTTTCATGAAAGAAATAACCGCCGATAAAGAACTGATCGCTTTTTGCGGGCTCTACTGCGGAGCGTGCGGATCGTACCTAAAAGGTAAATGCCCCGGGTGCAAGAAGAACGAAAAGGCGGGCTGGTGCCAGATCCGGGTCTGCTGTTTTAACAACAAATACAACAGCTGCGCCGATTGCGCGATCATGGTCGAGCCCAACAACTGCAAGAAGTTCAACAACCTCTTTTCCAAGCTATTCGCCCTGATCTTCAAGTCCGACCGCCGCGCCTGCATTAAAATGATAAAAGAACAGGGGCGCGATAAATATGCGGCTTACATGGCCAAAGAAAAGAAGCAGACGATCAAGAAATAACCGGATCGCTATTTGGCGGCCGCTTTCATTCGGCCATAGATAAATATCAGTACGAGCAGTGTTGCAGGTAATATGACATCCCCCAGCACCAGGACCGGGCCGACATTGTTGATGGCGAAATTACCTTTAAGCATCGCATCGCGAATGTGCCCGTAAGCCGCGCCGAAGGCAAAGACCGATTGACCGATCGCCGCCGCCACCCAGAAGTTGCCCCGCAGCCAGATACAAAGAATGCCCAGAACGCCGAACGCCAGGTTGGCCACCGCCACCTCGAACTGGAACGGGCTCCCCGGCTGCCAGCCGATCGAGACCGCGACCTTGTCCGCCATAAAAGCGTGCCCGCAGAAAGCCAGCATTCCTCCCACCCCCACCATGACCACTAACCAGTAATAAAGAACGATCTCAAGGACATTCTTCGCCGTGCGCGGTTTTTTGGTGAAAATGATATTGAGCAGAGCAAGAACTATCGTCAGGACAAAGAAAAACAGCAGCTGCATTGCCTACCTCCTGTTAGGGGTCGGAACGATCTTGT
>DATJPS010000120.1:0-11109 GCA_035506255.1 Candidatus Omnitrophota bacterium
GGATAAACGGCGATCCCCGCGCTCGCGGTGACGGTTATCTCTTCTTCAAAGAACGTGTATTTTTGTCTTTTGATCTCTTCTCTGATCGCATCTGCGATCTCGATCGCTTTTTTCCTGCTGACCCCGAGCAGTCCCACTACTAGTTCTTCTCCGCCCCAACGGATCTCAACGTGGTCGCGGAACATGTCCTTATGGGCGAGCATATAACGATGGATGGCGTTGGCGATGCCGATTAGGACCGAATCGCCCGCACCGTGACTGTAAGTATCGTTGATCCGCTTGAAGTGATCGGCGTCGAAGATGATAAACGCCAGCGCATTGTTCTTTTTCTTGGCTTCCTCGAACATGGAGTTTAATTTTTCCACTCCCCAGCGGCGCTGGTAGAGGACGCGGGTCAACCCGTCCATCGTCATCAGGCTGGTGAGCCGCATCTTGCTGGCCAAAATGCTGGCGAGCGTTTCCAGATGCTGTAGATCCTCCGGCTTGAACGCCTTTGGATGGTTGCTCCTTATATTGAGAACGCCGTATGTGTGCCCCTCGAACTTGATCGGGACCGACATGAACGATCCTTTGGCGATCTTCGAGGCGTCGTCCCTTTCCGCGAAAAATTCTGAATTTTGAGTGTCCGTTTCTAGTACCGGTTTGCCGGTATTGAATACCGTTCCGGTAATGCTCTCCCCCGGCTTGATGAACGCGGAACGCACCAGCGAGTCGCAGATGCCGCGCGACGCGGCGATCCGCAACACCCCCGCGTCCTCATCATAGAGCATGACCGAAGAGCGGTGCACGTAAGAATTCTTTTCGTTCCGCATGAATTGGCCCGGAAGAGCGTCCAGCAGCATCCGGAACAGTTCGTCATGATCGCGGACCTGATCGAGCGCCATATGCAGGTCATGGGTGGTGGCGGCGCGCGAAAGCTGGAGCTGGTCGAGCCGCATCAATTCCGCTTTTACCAGTTCGGAAGTGATGGAGGTCTTAAGCCCTCTGAGCGTGTCGAACACGATCGTCTGCTGTTCGGGGGCGCGGAAGAGGGGGAGCGGTTCTTTGCCCGTTTTCACCTGCTGTGCGTTACTGACATGGAGGTTGGCCATGATCACCATGTCGTATTTCCCCTGGCCGGGATAGCGGACATAGAGGTTATACCTTAATGCTTCGTACAGCATGGGGATCCGTCCCGCGAAGGCCGAAGAGTAATTATCGCCGAAATATTTTTTAAGGTCCGATTCAAGATCGGATTTGGCCTGTTCCCGGTCGTCCGCGGCGAACCCCTCAAATTTGGTCCGGTCCACCAGCATGATGTCCAGCCCGGAATTGATAAAATGGTTCTTTTCCCCGGCCCCGATCAACTGTGCTTTTTCGTAACGCGACCCTCCCTGCAGCGCTTCCCGCTCCATGCTCTTGAGGAACCGGGATTCGTGGTTGTAACGGTAGACGTTCACGCCGCCGATCCCCAACCGCTCCAGCGCGATCCGGGAAACATGCGTGATCCCTTCCGTGGTTAGCGCCTGCGACAGTTGGTCTCGAATGACGTGTTCCTCACGCCGGTAAGCGGTCTGCAGCCCGAAGCGCAAACGCTGTGTTTGCGCGGTGATCAACATGCGGTAGGTCGCGATCGATTCCCGGGTGGTCAGCTTATCCATATCCAGGTATCATAAATAAAATGAAGAAATTTCATTTTTTAGGGTCAGGGCTCAACCGCGATAGAATTTTTCGATGAAAAACCGGCGGGACGGACAGACACTTTTCAGAAGGCACTCCGGACAGAGCGGCTTTTTGGCGTTACAAACTTTCCGGCCGTGTTCGATCAACTGATACGATATTTTACCCCAGCGGGGGTGGGGGACGATCGCCATCAGGTCCCGTTCGATCTTAGCGGGGTCGGTGTTCTTGCTCAGCCCAAGCCGCTGCGATAGCCGGATCACATGGGTATCGACCGTTATCCCTTCGATCTTTTTAAAAGCGTTGAAAAGCACGACCGAGGCGGTCTTGCGGGCCACGCCGGGGAGCTTGACCAGTTCCTCCATCGAATCGGGAACTTTCCCGTGGTGCTCGGCAATGATCGCTTTAGCGGCATTGACGATACTCTTTGCCTTATTGCGAAAAAAGCCGGTGGAGCGGATCTCCCGCTCTAACTTTTTACGATCGGCTTTGGCATAATCCTTCGGTGTGCGGTATTTTTTAAATAGCGGGGCGGTGACAAGATTTACGGTCTTGTCCGTACATTGCGCCGAAAGAATGGTTGCGACCAGCAGGTCGAGCGGGGTCTTATAATTCAGCGCGATCCGGGCGTGCGGATATGCTTTTTGCAGAAGGGCGAGGACTTTCTCCTCTCTTGCATCCATGTCAGTACTCGATCCCCCGCTTGGCCTTGATCCCGCGGTCGTAAGCGTGTTTTATCTTCACGATCTCCGATACCCCGTCGGCCAGCTTGATAAAACTGTCGGGAGCCATCCGTCCGGTCAGGACGATGTCCGTCCCCTTAGGCGCTTTTTTGAGGAGCGCGATCACATCCTTTTCCTTGACCAGGCCGACAGCGCAGGCAAGGTTTATCTCGTCCAGCACTAAAAGTTGAGGAGAGGTCTTAAGAACGGATCTCGCCTTTTCGAGCCCCTTGAGAGCCAGCTCGTAATCTTTCGGATCGGGATGGTCGATATCGACGAACTCCTTCCGGCCGAACTGGTAGATCTGATAGCCGATCTTCTTCGCTATCCTATATTCCCCCGCTTCCTTGAAATTTTTCATGAACTGAACGATCACGACCCGTCGGCTATGGCCGCGGGCGCGCAGCGCCAGTCCGAGCGCGGCGATCGTCTTTCCCCCGCCGTTACCGTAGAAAACGTAGATCATAGCGTACAGCACTCCTGTCCGGAATCTTCCCGGTATAATACCTGCTCTTTTTTGCTTTTATCGCGGTAGGCGGTGGTCCCTTTGCATTTTAAATTATAGGCCAGCCGGAAAGCGTCGGCCACATCCTTAACAGAGGCGGAAGAGGGGAGGTTGATCGTCTTGCTGACGCCGTTGTCGCAATGTTCCTGGAACGCTGCCTGCATCCGAACATGCCAGGAAGGGGAAATGTCATGAGCGGTGACAAGCAACTTTTTTTCCCCCGCAATCTCTTTTAACGGTAGTTTGATGCCGCCCAGCACTTTTTTGACCGCCCGGGCGGCAAAGATCGGCTCGATCCCGGACGAGCAATCGGCGATCATACTGATAGTGCCGGTAGGGGCGATTGTCGTGACGGTGGCGTTCCGCATCGCTTTCTGTCCCGTTCTTTCCCAAACGCTCCCTTTGAAGTTCGGGAACGATCCCTTTTTCTCTCCCAATTCGGCCGAACGCTTATGCCCTTCTTCGTTGATGAACCGCATCACTGCTCCCGCCGTCGCGAGCGCCTCTTCCGAATCGTAACGGAGGCCGAGTTTGATCAGCATTTCCGCGAACCCCATCACTCCCAGACCAATCTTGCGGTTCTTCAATGTCATTTTCCCGATCGCGGGGACCGGGAACCGGTTGGCATCGATCAGGTTGTCCAGCATTTCTACCGCCAGCCGGACCGTAGCTTTCATTTTTTCCCAATCCAATCCTTCCGGCCCGGTCATGAGCGAGAGGTTGATCGACCCGAGGTTGCAGCTTTCGTGCGGGAAGAGCGGTTGTTCGCCGCACGGATTGGTGGCTTCGATCTGCCCCAACCCGGGCAGCGCGTTCTTCCGGTTTATCTCATCGATAAAGATCATCCCGGGATCGCCGGTCTTCCAAGCCAGACGCGCGATCAACCCGAAAACCTCGCTCGCTTTCAGCTTGCCGGCGGATTTTTCCGTCCGGGGATTGATCAATTCATAATATTGTCCTTTTTTGGCGGCTTCCATGAAAGCGTCGGTCGCTGATACAGAAATATTGAAGTTCGAAAGCGCTTCTCCTTTTTCCTTGGCGTGGATGAACTCGAGGATATCGGGATGGTCGACGGAAAGGATCCCCATGTTGGCCCCTCTCCGTTTCCCCCCCTGCTTTACCACATCGGTGGCGGCGTTGTAGATGCTTATAAACGAGATCGGTCCGGAGGCGACTCCGTAGGTGGAGCGGACGGTGTCGCCGCGGGGGCGCAGTTTAGAAAAAGAAAAGCCGGTCCCGCCGCCACTCTGCTGGATGAGCGCCGTTTCCTTCAACGTTTCGAAGATGGAGGAGAGCGAATCCTCTACCGGCAGGACGAAACAGGCGGAGAGCTGGCCGAGGGGAGTGCCGGCGTTCATGAGGGTTGGGGAATTGGGGAGGAACTCGAGCCCGGACATCGTCCGGAAAAATTCGCGCTTTAAAGAAACATCCCCTGAAGAGGCGCATTCCGCGACGCGCTCGAACATCTCTTCAGGGGATTCAACGATCCGGCCGGTACCGTCGCGGAGAAGGTATCTTTTCTCAAGCACGACCTTCGCGGCGGGGGAAAGCTCTTTCACTACTCGGACACCTCAATGGCGTTCACCGGGCACTGGTCGGCGATCTCTTCCAGATTGCAGGAGTCGCAGGTCTCTTTTAAGACCTCCGCTTTTCCTTCGGCGTTGAAAGAGAACACGTCGGAGCAGGCGTCTATGCAGATCCCGCAGCCGATGCATAAAGCCTGGTCGACTGTAACCGTCATCTTTGATCCCCCCTTTGGCTTGAATTATACGCTAACTTCAGCTGAGTTTGAGAAGCTCTTTTATTTTGGGCCGGTTGAACCCGACCACGATCGTGCCGTCGATGTCGATCACCGGGACGCCCAATTGACCGGATCTCGCGATCATCTCTTCCGCCGCGGCGCGATCGGATCCGACGTCGAATTCAGTGTATTCCAAATGGTTATCCTTGAAAAATTGTTTGGCGGCCACGCAGTAGGGACAGGTTTCGGTGGAGTAGATCTTGATCATAGCTTGATGTCGAAAAAGCCCCGCTTTTCCCGCTCCGAAAGCTTCCGCTCGCAGTCCAGGCCGCACTCCTTGAGGTCTTTGCTGCAAACGGCGCATTTCAATCTCTTTTTGCCGTCGTGGATATGAAGGGAGAGCTGGGCGAAGCAATTTGGGCAGGTGATCCTCTCCCCCTCGTGTACGTTCTCCGGGATATCGATCTCATGTTCGCAGACCGTGCATCTTAACTTTGCCATTGATATTATCCCTCGTTTATCGCGGCGATCAGCTCGTCCACTGGAATGCCGTGGACTTCGGCTGCCTGTTCCAGCGTTTCGCCCTGGGCGATGACGCAGCCCAGGCAGTGCATGCCGCGCGACATCAATATGCCGGCGGAAGCCGGCTTGAGCTTGAGCACTTCGGCGATGGTCGTGTCCTTCTTTATTACGGGCTTTGGGTCCGCCATAGCGCTTATATTATACCATTAAGGACCGAGGCGGTTCAATTTTAGTGGATAATGTCGCCCGCGACCAGAATGTCTTCTCCCACTTTTTCCGTGACGATATCGCGCAGCTTTATTGCCCGCGCCAGCGAATCGATCCCATCGCCTTCCACCGGCGTGAGCGCGGCCTCCCCGCCGATGATCTTGGGGGAGATGAAGAACATCGCCCGGTCGACGATATCATTGGAAAGAGCGCGATAATTGGTGGTCCCGCCGCCTTCGATCAGGATGCTGGTGAGCCGGAGCTTTCCCAGCTCTTTCATCAGCCGGTCCATCGGGAAAAGGCCTTTCTGCGAGCGGAGCTCGATCACCCGCGCCTTTTTGGCCTTAAGTTTTTCGATCTTGCTCTTCGGCGCTTTTTCGGAAACGACGATGATCGTGTTCTGCGGCTCGACCTTGAGCACCTTGGCCCGGTCGGGGGTGCGGCCTTGCGGATCGAGCACGATCTTGACCGGATTCTTGATCTTTCCTTCGATGTCGCGCACGGTGAGCTCCGGATTGTCCTTGAGCACCGTCCCGATCCCCACCATCACACCGTCCACGATGTTGCGCAGGTGATGGGCGCGCTTGCGCGCTTCGATCCCGGTGATCCAGAAACTCTCACCGCTGCGAGTGGCGATCTTGCCGTCCAGGCTCATTGCCGCTTTAAGGATAACGAACGGCCGCCGGGTGGTAATGTACTTGATGAATACCTCATTCAGCTTTCGGGCCTCGTCCTCCAATACGCCGGTCACCACTTCGATCCCCGCTTCCCGCAGTTCCTGGAATCCTTTTCCCGCCACCGATGGGTTGGGGTCTTCCATCGCCGCCACCACTTTCTTGATACCGGAACTGATGATGCTTTGCGTGCAGGGAGGGTTAACTTTCTTCTCAAAAAAGCAGCATGGCTCAAGTGTTACGTACATCGTCGCGCCGCGCGCCGTCTCTCCCGCTTTCTCTATCGCCCAGGCCTCGGCATGGGGAGTGGTCACCTCGGCGTGATAGCCGGTAGAAATTATCTTCCCGTTCTTGACGATCACGGCGCCAACCATCGGGTCGGGTGAGGTGCGCCCGAGCATCGATCCGGCGAGGCGAAGCGCCTCGCGCATATATTTTATGTCTTCTTCAGAAGGCATATCGTATCTTTATAGTCCTTTGAATAAAAAACGGCCGAGCCGGCGACCAGTACGTTGGCGCCGGCCTTGATCACTTCTTTGGCGGTCTGCGGGTTGATCCCGCCGTCGACCTCGATATCGATCTTCAGGCCCGCCTCTTCGATCTTTTTTCTCAATAATTTTATTTTCGGAAGTACCTCGGGCATGAACGCTTGCTTTTCGAAACCCGGATTGACCGTCATCAACAGCACCATCTCCACCCGCGTAAGGACGGGGAGGTACGGTTCAATAGGGGTGGCGGGGTTGACGGCGATGGCCGGGCGGCAGCCGGCGCGGCGTATCAGCTCCAGGTCTTCTGAAAGGTTGCGGCTCGCCTCGACATGGATAGAAAGAATGTCCGCCCCGGCTTTTGCGAAGTCGGGTATGTACCGGTCCGGGTTCTCGATCATCAGGTGGACATCCAGCGGCAAGGCCGTCGCCCTTTTGGCCGCTTTCACCACCAGCCCGCCGATGGTAATATTAGGGACAAAGTGGCCGTCCATCACATCAGCGTGTATCAGGTCGGCTCCGGCCTGTTCGACCTTCTTGATCTCCTCTCCCAGCCGCGTAAAATCGGCCGAAAGGATGGAGGGAGCGATCTTGATCATTGGTTTTCTCCTTCTCCGGAAGTCGTTTCCGGCGTCGGCGCGCTCTGCGGAATGGCCTGTCCTTCGGCCGTGGTCGGATTAAAATAATCGATGGTCTTGGGATTGCCGATTATGACCGTGACCGAGCGCCCCTCCTTGACCGTCCGCCCCGGCTCCGGTCGCTGGAAGGTCACCGCGTCAACATTGTCATACTTCTTTTCCACGCGGATCGCCAGTCCCGACTCTTCGAGCTTCTGCCGGGCCTGGTCTTCGGTCATGCCGTTCAGGTCGGGGACCTGCAGCTCCGGGAGAGGTGAAAAATAGGAAAGGAATAAATAGCTGGCGATGACGGGCGAAACGATCACCAGCAGGATTATAAAGATGAACCTCCCAGGGAACTTCACCTTGAGCCGGGAAACGATATAAATGATCGCCAGCGCGATCAGGATTATGAATATCAGATATCCGATCAGTAAGGTTCTCATCATTGCCTCGCCAGGATCAGGGAATTGATGATCGCATAGATGATCCCCGCCAGCACGCCAAGCAGTGCCACGCCGGCCAGGAAAAAGCTCCGCTTCCTTTCCTTGTTGACCACGCGGATCACTTTTTCTTCCGGCCGCTGGGCGTTCTCCAGTTCCACTGGCGGCAGGTCGAGCCCGGACTTGAGCTCCACCAGCGAACGGTTCTTGATGCTTTCTTCCAGTTCTTCCACGGTGCTGAACCGGAGGAGGGGATCGATGCTGAGCGCCTTGTAGAGGATCTCATCGATATATTTGGGAACGGGAGGAAGGGAGGGAAGGCGGCCCGAGAGCTTGTTTTGCGGCAGGCCCCTGAACGGATTGCTACCGGTGAGCATTTCTAATAGTACCAACCCCAGCGAATAGATATCGGACGACTCCCTTGCCGGATTGCCCAGGATCTCCTCCGGGGAAGCGTACTCCCCGCTTTCCAGGATGAAAGCGGCTTTCTGCGGCATCGATTCCTTGATCTCGCCTTCGATCACGAAATCGGTGATCCTTATTTTGCGGTCCTCGTCGATGAATATGTTCCGGGGCTTGAGCGCTCCGTGAATAATGCCGTTGCGGTGGGCGAACTGGATGGCGGAAGCGATCTCCCCCAGCAGCAGCATGGAATCTTCCGGGGCCGGGCGGTGGGCCTTGAGATACGCGGCCAGGTCCAGTCCGTTCACGTATTCACGCACGTAGTAAAAACCCTGCCAGCCGTAGTCGCCATCCAGCAGGCGGGCGATGCCGGGGTGGGCGATCTCCTGCAGCTGTTTTACCTTCTGCTTCATCGATTTGATAAGAACGGAATTAAGGGTCCCCCGCTTGTAGATCTTGATCACTACCGGCTTTTCGCCGGAAAGGGTGGTGCCAAGGTAAGTGAGCGAAAAGGGGTTCTCCCCGATCTTTTCCTTGATCTTGAACTTGCTTTTTAGGAGGCGGTCCATCGTCGAAATTATAGCACAAATAGGGTGAAATTTTCGCCCGCGCCTGACGATATATATGTGAGAAGAGGACGAAGACCATGAACAACCAGACAAAAGAGAACAATAGATTCGATACCTACCGCATAGGCGGCACGACCTATATTAAAGACACCTATCTGGGTCCCAAGGCATGGAAAACTATCACCGAATCTTCGCCGGGCAGGTTCATAGACCTGATCGAAGCCAAGTTCCGTAACCAGCTTCTGGAAAAGAAGATCGATATCAATCGGTAAGGTGAAATAAAATGGACAACGCGAAAGTGGTCGAAATGCTGAACCAGACGGTAATGACCGAATATCTGCAGAAGCTGCTCGGCCTGAAGCTGAACAAGCTCACGCTTTACCCCGTTTTCCCGATCACCGCGGCGCCCAATGTTTCGGACCCGTACTCACTGATCATGATCGAGGATATCCAGAAATTCGCGATCGTCAAAAAGACCGACCTTAACTGATCCAGCCCAGTTTCTTCCTCAATAGTTCCCAGAGGCTATAATCTTTCAGCCTGATGAACTTCGTCGTCATCTTCGAGCGCCGCACGATCACCGTGTCTCCGCTTTTTAATTTGAAAGTTTCCTGGCCGTCCACCGTAAGTAAATTGTCCGTCCCTTTCTGGATCTGGACCGATACCGGCGCTTCGATCACGATGGAGCGGTTGGCGGCGCGGTGGGGGCAAATGGGAGAAAGGATATAAGAGCGGGAATGGATGGGGAGGATCGGCCCGTTAACCGCGAAATTATAGGCGGTGGAGCCGGTCGGGGTGGATATCACCAGCCCATCCCCCACATAGCTCGCAATGCTGGTACTCCCCAGGAACGCCTCTAGTTTAATGGTGCGGGCGATCGAAGCCTTACCGATCACCACATCGTTCAGCGCGAAGGTGTCCAGGATCTTTTTTCCGCCGCGGATCACCTGCGCCTCCAGCATCATCCGTTCGTCCAGTCGGTATTTTCCTTTTTTTATCGATGCAATGGCGGCATTCAACCCCAACAGGGGGACCTCGGTCAGGAGCCCCACCCCTGCCAGGTGGACCGCCAGGATCGGGACATTTACAATGCGCGCGGCGCGCAGAACGGTGCCGTCGCCGCCGAAAGTAATAACGAAGCCGGCCTTTTTCGGCGGGCGCGATCCGCCGATCATTTCTACCCGGTGCTTCTGCGCGATCAGTTCGGCCGCCACCTTTTTAGCGGTGCCGGAGATGAGAGCGTCCTCTTCCTTGTATATAATTCCGATGTCCAATTTCTATTCCTTTAAACCAGCCGGATCAGTACGAACAGACCAATTATACCAATAATGACAAGGATAATGAAAAGCGGAATAAAAAATCTCATAAAATTGTCGCGCTCCGATCCCTGCAGCGCGAACGAAACTTTCTGGATGCCGCCGGAGACGGGGTCCACCAGCAGGACCGCCCGCGGGGAAAAGGCATAATCGAGCTCGATCAGCTTTCGCCGGAGATCGGCGGCGAGCGGGTCGAGCTCCCCCGGGACCTTGACGTAGACCACGAACCGATCTTTTTCCTTTTCGGCGATAAAATCCGCGACCAGCACGTTCATATGGGTCTGGCCGTCGACCGCCGCGGTGAGGGTCGCTTTTTCTCCCTTCCCTTTTAGCTTGTATCCGTTCCGGGCAAGTATGTTTTCTATCTCCGCGTCGGAGTAGGTCCGGGATTGGACATCCATTTGCGCGGTATGGGGACCTATTGCCCGCCCCAGAAAAAAGAAGAGCGCCAGCCCGATCACGATACCGATAATAAGAAGGACGACCGATTGTAAGATCATGGTTCGCGGAGGAATTGGGCGGCGTTCTCGGGTATGACCGTATTGATGTATATGCCGGAACCGAGCTCGAAGCCCGCCACCGCGGTGACCCGGGGAATGATCTCAAGGTGCCAGTGATAATATTCAAGGTCCTTTTCGTGGCAAGGGGAAGAACGGATAACGAAATTATAGTCCGGGTCCTTTAGCTTGCCATGGATCTTGGCCAGGATCGTTTTGATGGCGTATGCGAGCTCCCGGGTGCGTTCGGGGGTAGTGGACTGGAACGAGGAATCGTGTTTTTTGGGCAGCACCATGGTCTGGAACGGACTGCTGGCCGCGAACGGAATGAAAGCGATGAAATTATCGGTCTCAAAGATCACTCTATCTTTACATGTCTTCTCTTTTTGTATAGCGATGCAGAATACGCATTCCCCGTTGTCATCGAAGAAGCGGAGGGTCTCGTCGATCAGGTGCCGGATGTGGAGCGGGGTGATCGGAGTGGCGATCACCTGGGAATGCGGATGGATGACCGAAGTGCCGGCGGCAGCCCCGTGGTTCTTGAAGATCATCACCATCTCGAACCGGGGGTCCTGGCTGAGGGTGATGTACCTTTCCCGGTAAGCGAGGAAGATCTCCTCCACCTGCTTCTGGTCCATGGTGGCGATGGAAAGGTCGTGCCGGGGCGATTCGATGATGACCTCATGCTCGCCCACGCCGTCCATATAACGGAAAAACTCCTCCTGTCGCAGCCGCTGGATGTTACCCTGC
>DATJPS010000121.1:0-5346 GCA_035506255.1 Candidatus Omnitrophota bacterium
CACCGTTCTAAAATCCAAAATACACATGGCGACGATCACTTCCGCCGAGGTCAATTATATCGGGAGTATCGCGATCGACCCGAAACTGCTCAAGGCTTCCGGCCTGGTGCCAGGGGAAAAAGTGGCGGTGCTAAATTTTAACAACGGCAACCGGTTCGAGACCTATACGATCGAAGGGGCGCCGGGGGAGATCGGATTGAGAGGCCCGGCCGCACGACTTGGCAAAAAAGGCGAAAAAGTGATAATTCTTTCTTACGCGTTGATGACCCCTGCGGAACAAAAAAAATTCAAACCCAAGGTCGTTTTTGTCGATCGGAATAACAAGCAGAAAAAATGAGCAGTTTCCTCAAATCATTGGCCCCGGTCGCCGCGTTCCTGGTTCTTATGTTATTGGCCGGAAAAGCTTCGGCAACGATCGATGTCTTCGCCCACGGTGAAGTATTCCAGGGAAGATCGTTCATGGTGTTCATCGTTCCCACCGCCGATACGCCGACCGCCGAAACCCCGAGCGGAGCATCGCTGACTTTTAACGGACATAAGATAAACTTTTTCCCAAATGGGAAAGGTCTGCGCGCCATCGTCGGCTGCGAGCCGGAAATTAAGACCGGGGAATATCCGATCAAAGTGGAATACACTGACGTTTCCGGCAATGTATCGACACGCGAGATCGCAATAAGCGTCAGCCCCAGGACCTATCCCAAAGTATCGTTCTGGCTGAGGCCGGCCAAGCACAAATTGCTGGCCCCGGTGCTGGTGGACGATGAATGGGGCAGGATCGAGAAGATACTTCTCAAAGAATCGCCCGTGAAGCGGTGGGACGGGTTCTTCCTGCGGCCGACGACCGGGATCACCACCATGTACTTTGGGACGCAGGAATTCGTCAACGGTAAGCCGCGTTCCCGCCACCGCGGACAGGATTTCAGGGCGGCGGTCGGGATGCCGATCTTCGCCGCGCATAACGGGAAAGTTGTGGTTGCGCAATTCTTCAAGGCGTTCGGCGGGACGGTGGTGATCGACCACGGCCAGGGGATCGATACGCTCTATTTTCATTTATCGAAGATAATCGCCGCTCCCGGACAGGAGATCAAAAAAGGCGAGACGCTCGGATTGTCCGGCGATACCGGCATCACCTCGGGGCCGCATCTCCATTGGGGAATGTCGGTCCACGATATCCGGGTCGACCCGATGCAATGGGTCGAGACCGTCATTCCGTGAAGAGCGTATACCGCATAATCGACGCCAACATCAACCGCGCGATGGAGGGGATGCGGGTCATCGAGGAGATCGCCCGATTCCATCTTGATGACGACCGGCTGGCAAAGGCTGCCAAAGCGCTTCGCGCGCGCTTTAAATCCGCGATCGCCGTGATCCCCCGGCAAGAATTGCTGGCGGCACGCTCTGTCGCGACCGATGTGGGCGCCGTTTCCTATACCCGCAGTGAATCGGAACGAAATACCATCGAAGCGATATTTTATCCCAACATTAAGCGTGCCGAAGAATCGATGCGCGTCCTCGAGGAGTTCTCAAAACTGGCGGCCCCTTCGCTGGGAATGCGCTTTAAAGCGGTCCGATTCAGACTGTACGAGCTGGAAAAGGAGATCGGTCGCCGGCTGGCGCTTGATTTTAAATTGTACGTGATAACCGATCCGTCCCGCGATCCGATCGAGACCATAAAAAAGATCGGTAGGGCGGGAGTGAGGATCGTGCAACTGCGAGATAAATATTCCGCTCCGGCGGCTCTGCTAAAGATCGCCAGGAAGGCGAAGGCGCTTACCCGGAAGCTCGGCATTAAGCTGATCATCAACGACCGCATCGATGTCGCTAAAAGATCCGATGCCGACGGCGTTCATGTCGGGCAGGGAGACGGCTCGGTCAAAGCAGCCAGGAAAGCGCTCGGCGAAGGGAAGATCGTCGGCGCTTCGGCCAATACCGTTAAGGAAGCTCAACTGGCGGAAAAGCAAGGCGCCGATTATATCGGCTTCGGCCCGGTATTCGCCTCACCGACCAAACCCGGGGTAAAACCGCTGGGGCTTTCGGCGCTTAAAAAGGTGATCGATTCCGTCGATATCCCGGTGGTCGCCCTGGGCGGGATCTACAAGGGCAATATTGGCCGCGTGCAACATTACACGGATAAAGTCGCCGTTATCAATGCGGTAGTCGGGGAAAAAGATATGGAACGGGCGGCAGCGGAATTACTTAAAAGTGCCGGTGAAGATCGCATTGATTGAAGCGTCAGCCGAATCGACCGCTTTTCTGATATTTTCCATGGTGTAGGGATTTGCTTTTCCGGCCAGCTTGCGGGCGTGATCAAGAACGATGCCGATCATCTGGCGGGCTTCCGCAAAACGGTCGTGGTTGAGCAGCGTGACCAGGGTGATCCAGGCTTTGTCCACCGACTTGATCGAGGCCAGTATCGTTTTAACTTTATCGATCCGGCTGGTCTGCTCCATGATGTGCGAATAGATCAGCGATTCCACGAAAAGCTCTTCGTGGTCCATTTCCTTAAAAGCCTTGCCTAATGCGGTATAGATCTCCGGACCCAATATGTCCTGTACTACGTCCATCGCGATGAACAAACCGCTATGGCCGCGGTCGGCGCTGATCGCCTTTTTCAGATCGTCCACCGACTTTTCAAAATGTTCGGACGATATCCTGGCGGCGATGAAACCGGGAAGATAAGCGATATCGGGGCTGGCGTCGGCTTCGCTATCAGCGAATTCCGCCATTTTTCTCGCGATGTCCAGCGCGCCCATGATCGCCGCTTCACCTTTAGCGGGAATATCGTTGATTTCGCTCCGTATCGCAGTGATGAAAAGCGCTTCGATCAGTGCCGCCGATTCGTTAGCGTCGTGCAGCGCTTTTGGCACCTGAACGCTCCCTTTTTCGACCGTGAAAAGCCGTTCTTCAGCCTCCACCAGTACTTCGTTCGGCAGGGCGGTCGTCGCCGGCCGGGCGGCCCGTTTAAAATATCCCATGACCGCGTTCTTGATACCGGGAGTGGAAAGCGGGCTCTTGCTGCCCGGTTCCTCCATGTTGATCACATAGGCGAGGAGCAGCTTGTTCATCAGATCGGTGCCGGGCAGGGACATCAGGGCTTTGATAATGAGCGATACCAGCTTTGAACGGACATCGCTTGAAACATTACCCGCTGCGAGCACCATCATCAGATAGAGCGCGACGGGCTGGGAGCCGATCAAATTTTCGGCCAGTTCTTTTTCGATCTCGTGACCTTCCGTAATGGCGGCCCGGACAAGCTTGAACGTGACCGGGGTGCGTTCCTCGATCCGCTCCTTGAGCTTTCCATCGGGCCGGTCGATATACTTGGCGTCGAACCTGGCCGCTTCCTGTTCGACCATCAGCCGGATGATGTGGTTGACTAAAGCGCCGCCGTCCCCGCGATCCAGGCCGAGCAGGTTAAGTATAAGGCTTCTCCCGCAATCGGCGAACGCCGACACTCTTACAGAGGTGAATTCATCGTCCGGAAAACGATCCTGAAAATACGGACCAAGCGCCCTGGGACGCTCCGATTCCGGCAGAGAACCTAGCCATACCACGAATCCGGCGGATTCAAAATATATCCGTCCCGCTTTGAGGGACGGGTCGGCCTGTTTTTCGGTCCCGGCTCCAGTCTCGACCGACGGGAGGATAAAGTCATTGGCGAAACGGGCCCTGAGATCGGGAAAGCGGACATAAAGAGCGCTCAGTGATCTCCATTCTTCCGGCGCGTAAGTTCCCGTCCTCCCGTTCGCTTCATAAAGCAGCCCCAGCTTGACCAGCTCGGGGACCATCGCCGAAAGATCGACCGCGGTCCGGGAATAGGGGAGGTTCGAGGTCACTTCAAGGATACCCCTTAAAAGCAGGCCATACAGCCGCGGCCGTTCAATGTCGAAACCATCGTCCTTCATCGCGACCGACGCGTATTCCACGTTCTCGGGTTTGATACCGAAACGATCGATGAGGAACGATATCACTTTGGGCATGTTGGAGACCAGGTCCGCTTTTTCCGGATCGCGGGAAGCGAGGCTCCGCAGACCGATCACGCGGGGATCGTAGACCGGTTCCCCCTCCATGATCGGCATCGAAGAAATTATTCCGTACAGGAAAACCGCCACCTGCCGCGCATCGTATTGTCTTCCGTGCGCCGACTCGGGCATGGAGGCGAGCAATCCGGTGACCGCCCGTTCCGGTATTGCCGTAACGCCTTGCGCCAACAGCTCGGACACCAGTTTCGGCTTTTCTTCGTCGGCGACCAATCCCAGGAGCAGGTCGATCGCGTCGAGCCTGACCGCTTTGATGGTCACATCGTTTAAGATCGCTCCGGAGACCACCGCCGGCTCGTTCGATTCCTGGCGGTTGGCGATCACCAATAATTCGCCGATCTCCCTGGCGGTATACATTTTTTCCGGTTCGATCTTCACGATCAGGGAGGAGATTTCTCTTGCGGTGATGGTATCCCGGCCGAACGCGCGGGCGACGGCGGGGGTAAGGACATCCCTGACCTCGGACCTCAAGTTCCTGAAGACGGTGTCGATGGGGATATTGCCGGCGGGGAATTCGACCCGGACCTTCAATAGATCGGACTGGAAAAGATTGCCGGAAAAGTTGACGCGGTCAGCGGGACCTCCGTTCGGGAGGCCCATCTTGATGAGGCCGATCTTGGCGATGTTCCTGGTGTCGTTACCTGCCATTTCTCTTCCCTGCTTATATATCGTCAAATTTGGCCATTGATTTCATATTATTTTGCATAAAATATGATAAAATTGTCATGAAACGGTTCTTGTTATCTTGATGTAAGGAGAAACCATGACAATCAAAACGATCGCGCTGGTGGAAGGCGACGGTTCCGGCCCGGAAATGATGGCGCAGGCGGCCCGGGTCGTGACGGAAGCGGCGAAAAAGGACGGGGTCGGCATCGAGTTCGTGAAGACCCCGATGGGCTGGAACGCTTATCATAAATTCGGCGATACCCTGCCGGCCGATTCTTATGATGCCGCGGTGAAAATCGGGCTGGTGTTCTTTGGCGGAGTGGGCGATTTTGAGACCGACCGGACCATCGGCGCGCAGCGGCCGGAGATGCGGCCCGAAGCCAGGGTACTGCTGGCGTTGCGCAAGCGGATGGGATTACTGCTCAATTTCCGCCCCATGATCTATTACAAGGCGCTAGCCTCCCTGGCGAACGTTAAGCCGGAGACCATCCCCGATGGCGGGATCAAGCAGATCTGGATCCGTTATCTTCTTGAAGACAGTTATTTCGGCAATGAGGACCTGCTCTCAAAGTTATCCCCGGACATGGCGGCATCGATCGGGATGAAGCTTAAGAAGGACGTTACCGGGAACGAGGGACTG
>DATJPS010000122.1:0-20780 GCA_035506255.1 Candidatus Omnitrophota bacterium
GCAGGAGGTCGACCCCAACCTCCCGCTGGTCAAGATCGACGACCTGAAGGTGCTGGAAGTGCTGATCAACCTGCTCTCCAACGCCATCAAATTCTCGAACGAGGGCGGAAAGGTGTACATCACCGCGTCCGGCACGCCCGACGAAATTTCCGTTTCGGTCCGCGACGAAGGCCACGGGATCGAAAGCCAGGACATCCCGCACATTTTCGAGAAGTTCTATCGCGCGCAGAAAGAAAGCTCAAAGCTAAAGGGTACCGGGCTCGGCCTGTCGCTTTGCAAGAGCATCGTCGAACGGCACAGCGGCCGGATCTGGGCGGAATCTCCGGGGCGGGGCAAAGGGGCGACCTTCCACTTTACCCTGCCGGTAAAATAACGAATGGCAGCGGAGTTGACCGAAGATCAAAAAAGGACCCTCTGGCTGATCTGGATGAGATGGGCCGCTCTCTGCGCCATGACCGTAATGCTCTCATTCTCTTTCTTCAGCCGCGAGTTGAGGCTGGAGATCGTTCCCGCCGCGCTCTGCGTCGCCGCCGCGGTAATTTACAATATGCTTTTTTCGCTGGTGGTGCACCGCCTTCCCCCGTTCTCTTCCAGCCCGATCTTCGTTTACCTGCGGATGCTGGCCGACATCACGGTGGTCACGCTGCTCGTCCATTTTACCGGCGGCGTTGAAAGCCCCTTTAACCTGTTCTATCTGCTTGAAGTGGCTTCGGTCTCGATCTTCGGATTGACCTGGCTTGGATATTTCATTTCAGCGCATATCGCGCTCTTTTACGGTCTTTCTTGCTGGCTGGAAGCCGCCGGCGTCGTCCCCCATTACAGTGTGATCATCACACCGGGAATGCTTTATCATGACATGAACTATGTCTATTACAAATCGATCTCTCTTTTCGTCCTTGGATTGTTGATCGTTTACATGACATCCTACCTTTCGGACCGGGTCCGGGACAATCAGAAACGGATCGAGGAGCTCTCCGTCTCGCGGCTGGACTTCATGAACATGGCGGTACACGAGCTCCGCTCCCCGCTGACCACGATCAAGGAATATGCCTCCCTGCTCGCGGACGGGCTGCTGGGCATCTTGAACGAAAAGGAAAAAGAAGGCGTGGGATCGATCATCCGGCAGACGGGACGGCTCGAAGAATTGACCCGCGACCTGCTCGACCTGGCGCGGATCGATTCCGGCAAGTCGTTATTCAATAAAGCACCCGCCGACCCGGCCGATGTGATCAACGCCGCGATCCGGGACCTCGAACCCCAGCTCGCGGTCAAAGGGATCTCGCTGGTCAGGAACTTTGAGAGCGGGCTCCCGTCGGTCGCCATGGACCGGGAAAAGGTCATCGAAGTACTGGTCAACCTGGTCGGCAACGCCGTCAAGTTCAGTTCTCCCGCCGGCCGGATCACTGTTTCCGCCCGTACGGCCGGTGACGGCCTGACGGTAACGGTCGCGGACGAAGGGCGCGGCATCGAGACCGACGATCTCCCCTTTATCTTCCAGAAATTCTACCGCGCGAAAAAAGAGGACCCAAAGTACCGGGGGACCGGCCTGGGACTGGCGGTCTCCAAAGGGATCATCGAGCGGCACGGCGGCCGGATCTGGGCCGAGTCGGCCGGACCGGGAAAAGGCTCCGCCTTTCACTTTACCCTCCCCCTCAAATAAGATATAATTTCAGCATGAAGATCGATGTCGACCACGTGGCGAAGCTCGCGCGGCTGGGGCTGACCGAAGAAGAAAAAAAGCTTTACGGCGGGCAGCTGGCCCGTATCCTGGATTACGCCGAAACGCTCAACAATCTCAAGACCGAAGGCATTGAACCCACCACCCATGCCATCCCGATGAAGAACGTGATGCGGGAGGACGCCGTCCACCCCTTCGGCGACCCGGCCGCGATCATGGCCAACGCTCCGCAGGAGGAGTCCGGCATGTTCCTGGTCCCGAGGATCGTGGAATGAAGAACGACCTTTGCAAAAAGACCGCCCACGAACTGAGCTCGCTCCTTAAAAAAGGCGAGATCTCGTCAGTCGAGATCGTCGATTCCGTCTTTTCCCGGATCGAAGCGGCGGAAGACAAGGTAAAAGCGTTCGTTTCGCTCAACCGGGACCGGGCGATCGAAGCGGCGCGCGCCGCCGACAAACTGATAAAGTCCGGCGATAATACTGATCCGCTCTGCGGGATCCCGGTCGCGATCAAGGACAACATGTGCACCCGGGGGATCGCCACCACCTGTTCGTCAAAGATCCTCGCCAATTATCTGCCGCCTTACAACGCGGAGGTGGTCGACCGGCTCAGCGCCATCGGCGTCCCCTTCCCCGGCAAGACCAACCTCGACGAGTTCGCGATGGGATCGTCGACTGAAAATTCCGGTTTCCATTCCACCCGCAACCCATGGGACCTGAAAGCGGTCCCGGGCGGCTCTTCCGGCGGCTCGGCGGCGGCGGTGGCGGCCGACGAAACTATCGCCGCGCTCGGTTCCGATACCGGCGGCTCGATCCGCCAGCCGGCGGCGTTCTGTGGCGTGGTAGGACTGAAGCCGACCTACGGCCGGGTCTCCCGGTACGGGCTGGTGGCGTTCGCTTCCTCGCTCGACCAGATCGGCCCTATCACCAAGGATGTTACCGACGCCGCATTGATCATGAACGCGATCGCCGGGTACGACGCAAAGGATTCCACTTCGGTCAATGTTCCGGTACCGGATTACCGCAGCGTGCTGGTCAACAATGCTAAAAAGTTCCGGATCGGCATCATTTCCGAGCTGGTGGGGAAAGGGATCGACGAAGACGTCAAGAACGCGGTCAAGGAAGCCGCGCGCGTTCTTGAAAAGCTCGGCGCGATCGTGGAAGAAGTATCTCTGCCTACCTTCGAATACGCCTGCCCTACCTATTACATCATCGCGCCGGCGGAGGCGTCGTCAAACCTGGCGCGCTACGATGGGGTAAAATTCGGCCACCGGAGCAAAGAGGCCCCCGACCTTCTCACCATGTACTATAATACCCGGCGCGAAGGTTTCGGCGCGGAGGTCAAACGGCGGATCATGATCGGGACCTACGTCCTCTCTGCCGGATATTACGATGCCTACTACCTGAAGGCGCTCAAGGCCAGAACGCTTATTAAGAACGACTTCAACAAGGCGTTCGAAAGGTTCGACGCGCTGATCTCCCCCACCGCCCCGTCGGTGGCGTTCAAAGCGGGGGAAAAGGTATCCGACCCGCTGGCCATGTACCTTTCGGACATCGCCACCATCCCCATCAACCTGGCCGGCGTGCCGGCGATATCACTACCATGCGGATTTTCCAACGGCCTGCCCGTCGGCCTGCAGATGATCGGCGAAGCGTTCGCGGAAGAAAAATTATTCCAGCTCGCGTACACTTACGAACAGAATACCGAATGGCACAAAAGGAAGCCATCGCTATGAGCAAATACGGGACCGTCATCGGGCTGGAGACGCACGCCCAGCTGCTGACCGAGAGCAAGATGTTCTGCTCCTGCTCAACGAAGTTCGGGGCCAAACCTAACACCAACATCTGCCCGGTCTGCACCGGCCAGCCGGGAGTGCTGCCGGTATTGAACAAAAGAGCGGTAGCGCTCGCCATCAAGACCGCGATCGCGCTCAATTGCCGGATCGAAAAGATGTCGATCTTCGCCCGGAAGAACTATTTTTATCCCGACAATCCTAAGGATTATCAGATCTCGCAATACGAACTTCCTCTCGCCACCGGCGGCCATCTCGAGATCGTGGTCGAGGGAGTGAAAAGGCGGATCGGCATCACTCGCATCCATCTGGAAGAGGACGCGGGAAAGCTGGTCCACAAAGGAGCGGCCCGCATCATGGGGGCGGGAGAGTCGCTGGTCGACTTCAACCGCGCCGGGACCCCGCTGATGGAGATCGTGACCGAGCCCGACATCCGCTCGCCGCTCGAGGCCAAGGTCTTCATGGAAACGCTCCAGCACCTCCTGCAGTTCATCGGCGTCTGCGACGCCAAGATGGAGGAAGGATCGTTAAGATGCGACGCCAACATCTCGCTCCGCCCGGCCGGGGAAACCAAGTTCGGGACCAAGACCGAGGTCAAGAACATGAACTCCTTTCGCGCGGTGTGGAAGGCGCTGGAGGCGGAAGAAAAGCGGCACGCGGAAGTGCTCGATGAGGGCGGAAAGATCGCGCAGGAGACAAGGTTCTTCGACGATATAAACGAAACGACCATCGGAATGAGGAGCAAGGAGTATGCCCACGATTACCGCTACTTCCCCGAACCCGATTTGGTCCCGATCGAACCGGAACCTGCCTGGGTCGAAGAGATCAAAAGGACGCTCGGCGAACTGCCGGAAAAGAGGAAGGAGCGGTTCGTTAAAGAATTGGGGCTGCCGGAAGCGGACGCGGAGATTTTGATATCCACTCCCGCCCTCTCCGATTACTTCGAAGCTTGCGTTAAAACCTACTCCAAGCCAAAGATCGCCGCCAACTGGATCATGGGCGACCTTACCGCATATCTGAACGCGAACGGACTCACCATCGACCGGATCGGACTTACGCCGGGAAAACTGGCGGAAATGCTGGAGATGATCGACAAAGGGACGATCTCCGGCAAGAGCGCCAAAACGATACTGGTCGAAATGCTCAAGACCGGCAAGACGGTCCACGACATCGTCAAGGAGCAGGGGCTGACGCAGATCTCGGACGAAGGCGAACTGATAAAGATAGTGGAAGAAGTAATAAAACAAAACCCAAAACAGGTGGAAGAGTTCAAGAGCGGCAAAGAGACCGTCATCATGTTCCTGGTCGGCCAGGTAATGAAGGCCTCGAAAGGCCGCGCCAAAGCGGACCGGGCGCAAGAACTTTTAAGGAAAAAACTGATCTAGGACGCCAGCGGGTATTTCGGCTTATCGCGCAGTTTCAGCGTTTCGACCTCGGCGGGCAGGACATCGCCGATCTTCCGTTCACGGTATTCCCACTTTTTGGTCGCCGGGTCTTCCACCATCACCGTTCCGTAAACCGGTCGGGCTCCCGCGTAGAGCTTTCCGACCGCCTCCAACTCCGCCGCCTTTTCAGCCAGATACGCTTGCCGGCCTTCCGACAGGACTTCGACCTTGCGTTTCTGGTCGGCGTACCGATGCCCTTCGTTTTTATGCTCCAGGTCATAAGCGGTCAACAAAGTTTCGCGCATGATCGTTCCCACCGCGCCCGCTATCTGCCGGTCCGCGTCCGCGATCGCTTTCAGTTTCGCTTCGGCGTACTCGGCGCCGGTCCGAAGCGCGTCGGCCATCTTCTCCCAGGCTTTTTTCCCGTTAAGATATTGGATCTCAAGTATCGATCTATCCCTTGCCGCCAGGTATTCCTGCCGCAACCGTTCCTTGTCCGAATTCAGCCGCCCCACCATCGCCAGCAGGTTGGTAACGATGACGATCCTCCGCAGGCAGCTCACGATCCACTCCCTCGGCTCCTCTGCCGGCGTGATCCCTTCTTTTGCCTCCGCCGTCAGTTTCCTCACCATCCAGGCAAAGCGCGGATCGTTCACGATCTTTCGGCTAGATATCGCCAGCCGGACCGATTCCAGTATCGAACGGATCTCAGTTTCCTGCCTGATGTTCTCCGCGATGATCGTACGGATGAGCGCCTGTTTCGGCACGATCCGGTCGAGCTGTTCACCTAAATTGCGGGTCAGGCCTGAAAGCTCCCGGGCGGCCATATCGCACATATCCGCGGCAAAGCCGAACAGCCGCGCCCGCGCGTCCCGGTCGTCAAGCTTGGCCGCCGTGGCCGAAAGTTCCAACGCTACCTTGATGAAAAGCCGCGTCCGGAACTTGGGCATAACGATCCCCTTTTCGTAAGCCAGATAGCTGCCGGCCAGCCCCGAGATCAGTTGTTTATCGTCTATCCCTTCGGAAGCCCTCAACCCGCGGGCAAAACCGGAAAGTATCGCCTCAAAGTTCGAATTGATCGATATCTGCCGCGAAATGCTGTCGATCCGGTGCTGCTCCCGCCTTACCGCCTTATCCTCCGGCACCCGGTGGCCGATGATCTGCTTTTGCCTTACCGGGCCCGCCGAGCGGAAACCGCCCTGCGGCATGATCATCAACCCTTCCGCCGAGAACGAGACCTTGTAGCGCCTCTTTGCCAGGTGGACCAGCGTCTCTTCGATCGGCCGCTCCGGCTGCCGCGTCGCCGGTCTCCGGCCCCTCCATTCCCGCGCGACGCGCGCCTTTTCGAACAGTTCGATCTCTTTATTGATCTTTTCGGTCAGGACGCGCAGGCTGGTGTCGGCCGGCGAGGTGTTGCCCCGCCGCAGCAGTTCCGCCGCCCGCAATATTTTTTGCGCGGGAGAATCAGGTCCATAAGGGAATTCTTCCGGTATCCGGTCGAGCACCCCTTCGATCGGGAATTTTGCCGCCAGTTCCTCCAGATATCCCGCCACGGCCACGATCGAGGCTCGGCTCTGGCAGATCAGGGTCTCGTCGCCGGTCTTTTTCGCCGCCGCCTTCTCTCCCTCCAGCCGGTATAGCAGCGCCCGGGTCAGCCACAGGTCCTGGTAAAGCGTAAGGTCGCGGACCTCCTTGCTCTTTCCCATCGCCGCAAGATTTTCCGTATCGGTAAAGCTATGCTTGAGATCGTCAAGAAGTTTGAGGTCCTCAAAATCGCGGGTCAGATCTCGCACTTCGGGGCTCTGTTTCAGTCCGGCCTTGGTAAAGTCTATCGCTCCTTTTGCGGTCAAGATCGACCGCGCGAAAGCGGGGTCCTGGTTGAACTTCCTGACCACGGGCAGGTTCTGCGGTTCGAACAGGCTTTCCGGGAAAACGATGCTCTTTACTTCAGCTCCTAGGCGGGAAACCGATTTAAAGAACCCCCTTCCCAGGTCAGGATGGACCACCGCGAAGCGGGTGAGGTTGTCTTCGCTTTTTTGGGTCATCATTCCACGGGTAGACTGGAACCCGCGCAGAAAGGCCATCCGGCCGATCACCATCGGGACGCGCTCGCTTGAAGGGAGCGATCTTATGAAAGACATATCAAATGGTTTTCGGCCGTTCCATGATATAATTTCAGTCATGCAGGACATCGCTTACCGGCTGGACAATCACCTTTATCTCAACATCACCAACCGGTGCACCAACGCCTGCGTCTTCTGCATCCGTTACAAATCGAGGAATTTCCACCATAAATACAAGCTCTGGCTAGAGGCGGAGCCGTCGTTCGAGGAGATCATGCTGGCGATCGGCGACCCCTGCCAGTATACTGAGATCGTCTTCTGCGGGTACGGCGAGCCGCTGATCCGGCTGGAAACCGTAAAACAGGTGGCCGAAGCGGTCAAAAAGGCGGGCAAGGTGCGGGTCCGCGTCGATACCAACGGCCATGCCAACCTGTTCTACGACCGCAACGTATTGCCGGAACTTAAAGGGTTGGTCGATTTCATGTCTATATCACTCAACGCGCAGGACGAAGCGGTCTATGATTCGATCTGCAACTCGTTCTTCGGCAAAGCCGCTTTCGGCGCGGTCATCGACTTCATAAAAGAAGCGAAAAAATATATCCCGACGGTGGAGGCGACGGTGGTAGGCCTCCCCAACATGATCGATGTCGATAAAGCCAAAAAGATCGCCGACGACCTGGGAGTCCCGTTCCGGGTGCGGACCTATTACGAGGAAGAATATGTCAGATAAATTTGACATCATCGTCCTGGGCGGCGGGCCCGGCGGTTACGCCGCGGCGATCCGCGCGGCCCAGCTCGGCGCCAGGGTGGCGCTGGTGGAAAAGGACCGGACCGGCGGCACTTGTCTCAACCGCGGCTGTATTCCCACCAAAGCGTTGATCGCCTGCTCTTCCCTGTATGAACGGATCGGGAACGCCCGCAAGTTCGGGATCAGCGCGGAAAACACGACGATCGACCTTAACGCGGTGATCGACCGCAAGAACGCGGTCGTCGAAAAAGCGATAAAGAACCTTGAAGTTGTGATCAGGAACAACAAGATCGAGATCATTAGAGGCACAGGAAAAGTCATTGAACCGGGGAAAGTGGAGATAGAAAGTGTAGAAAGTGGAAAGTCGACCGTAGAGAGCAGAATTTTGATTCTAGCGACCGGGTCCTCACCCGCCCCTCTCCCCGGCCTCCCTTTCGACCGCGACCGGTTCCTTTCCAGCGACGACATCCTGGATAACCGGACGCCGCTGGAACGGCTCGATATCGTCGGCGGCGGCGTGATCGGCATACATTTCGCCCAGTTCTACGCCTCGATCGGGTGCAAGGTCACCATTCACGAAGCGCTGCCTGAAATCCTGCCGGGGGTCGACGAGGAAATAGTCGGCCTGGTAAAACGCGTACTCAAACGGAAAGACGTGAATATTCTCACCGGCACGCGGTTCGAACCGTCGAAAGCGGAAGGGGAAACGCTCATCTGTGTCGGAAGGGTGCCGAACCTGTCCGGGATCGAGGCGCTTTCGCTAAAAATGGACAAGCGGAGCGTGGCGGTCAACGATAAAATGGGAACCTCGATGAAGCACGTTTATGCGGTCGGCGATCTGGCGAGCAAGAAGATGCTGGCGCATGTGGCGTTCGAGCAGGGAGTGGTCGCCGCCGAGAATGCGATGGGCGGGAATCGCACCTTCAGTTACGACAATATCCCCTTCGCCATCTACACCAGCCCGGAGATCGGCTGCGTGGGAATGACGGAGAAGGAAGCGCTGGCGGCCGGTAAAAGCATTAAGATCGGGAAGTTCCCCTTCGCCGCGCTGGGAATATCACAGGCGGTCGGCGAGATCGAAGGAAAGATCAAAGTGGTCGCGGACGAGGCCGGAACTATCCTCGGCGTCCATATTCTCGGGCCGGAAGCGACCACGCTCATCGGAAGCGCAACCCTCGCGATAAAGAACGGATTAAAGCTGGAACAGCTGGCGGAAACTTTCGAAGCCCACCCCACCTATTCCGAAGGCCTGCAGGAAGCGGCGCTCAACGCCCTAAAACGCAGCCTGCATATTTTAAACTGACCGTTTTTAAGGTATAATATCAATATGTACAGACCGGAAATTAAGGTATTGGATTGCACGATTCGCGATGGCGGGCTTATAAACGAACACCTGTTCGAGGATAAGTTCGTCCGCGCGGTCTACAAGGCGCTGGCGGAATCGGGCATCGATTACATCGAGCTCGGCTATAAGGCGTCGACCAAATACTTCTCCCCCGACAAGTTCGGCAAGGCCAAGTTCTGCGACGAGAACTTCCTCCGTAAAATAACCGAAGGGATAGAATCCAAGGCCAAAATATCGACCATGGTGGATATCGGCCGGGTGGAGCCGGAAGATATACTGCCTAAAAAGGATAGCGTCATCGACATGATGCGCATTGCCTGCTATGTAAAGGACGTCGATAAAGCGATCGCGCTCGTCAATCACTGCCACGACAAGGGTTACGAGACCACGGTCAACGTGATGGCGGTATCGACCGCGATGATGCCCGATCTGGAAGAAGCGCTTTCGCAGCTTTCCCAGACCCCGGCCAAGGCGGTCTATTGCGTCGATAGCTACGGCTCGCTCTTTTCGGAGCAGATCCATTTCCTGGTCCTGAAGTATTTGGATTATTTCAAGCCTAAAGGGATCGAGGTCGGCATCCATTGCCACAACAACCAGCAGCTGGCGTTCGCCAACACCATCGAGGCGATCCGCAAAGGGGCCAACTATCTCGATGCCACCGTTTACGGCATCGGCCGCGCCGCCGGCAACTGTCCGCTGGAACTGCTCCTCTCTTTCCTCAAGAACCCCAAGTTCCGGCTCGATCCGATCCTCGATCTGATCGAAAAGGAGTTCATCCCGCTGCGTAAAGAGATCGAATGGGGCTATTTGATCCCCGACATGATCACCGGCATCCTTAACCAGCATCCCCGCGCCGCCATCGAATACCGCGCCGGAAAGGTCAAGAAAAGTTTCGGCGAATTCTACCTCGGCCTGCGCAACGACGCTGTCATCTAAATGATCCTCGGCATCATCCGCGGCGCCACTAAAGAAAACATCGTCGATGTGATCGAAGCTTCGATCGCCGGCGGCATAACGAACATAGAGATCACCCTCAACACTCCGGGCGCGCTGGAACAGATCGCGTTGGCGTCGAAAGAATTCAAGATCGGCGCCGGGACGGTATTGAATGTAAAAGAGGCGGAAGCGGCGGCAAAGGCAGGGGCGTCCTTCATCGTTTCCCCCATCGCCGACCCGGATACGATCAAGTTCTGCAACAAGAACGAACTGCCGGTCTATCCCGGCGCGTTAACCCCGGCCGAAGTTTACCGCGCCTGGGAGCTGGGCGCCACTATGGTAAAGGTCTTCCCGGTCAAATCGGTCGGCGGCCCGGCCTACATTAAAGAGTTAAAAGGCCCGTTCAACGGCATTAAGCTGCTCGCCTGTGGCGGGGTGAACAAGGACAATATCAAGGAATATTTTGCGGCGGGGGCGGACGCGGTGGCGGTGGGGGCTTCAATCTTCAGCAAAGAGCTGATGGACGGGAAGAAATTCCTGGAGATCGAACAAATGGTCAGGGGTCTGATCGCCGCTAACGGTTAACGATACATATAATATTATCTTTTCGGGCTGAAATTCCAAATAATTCCTCGGGAAAATATACATGAGGGATGATCAATCTAATTTCAAATATTGAAAGGAGCACCGCCCGGCCGGTCGTTTTAACGGCCGTCGCCGAAACCGGTCTTCGTTATCCGGCGAGGCTGGCCGAGATCCGTCCTTTTCTGTCCGCTTTATCCGCCACCGACCGCAAGACATTCGATCTTCGCGCTACTTTTTCCATCGATAATCCGAATCGTGACACGAGATCGCTCACGATCCCTTTGGCCCACACCATTGAGATCGAAGGCCAGGCCATCCGCGCCTTGCGATTAAAAGGCGTTTTTCCCCGTGCCGACCAGAATGGGAAAGTGGGGAAATACGATCGCGGGCGTGGGTTCTGCAGCAAAGCCTTGTTCGTTTCCGGGCCTGACGAGTTAAGCTGCAGGCCTAAGCTGATGGACGCAGATTATTTGGCCGCTGGGACGGTCAAGTTAAATACTTTAAGCAATGAGGTCTTGGCCGCATTGGCGATCGGAGCGGAAACAACCGATATGATCTTGGGTTTCGGACTTTATCAGGGGTTAAATTATGACGATCAGCCAGTCGGCTTTGCGATCTATGGCATGGGCAGAGATGAAGATTTGCGTTTAAATAATCACATCGTCACGCACATAAAGTACCTTGGTGATCTGCCTGGCAGTTTTCCGGATCTGATCCGGCATGTCGGCAAACTACTCCGCAAAGTACATGCTTCCGGCCATTCGCATGGATCGGGTTACGCCTCACATATTGGGAATTTTGGGGTTTTGCCACCCTCAGAAGCAAGGATCGTCGACCTCGACGCTTCATTATCCTTAAGATCGATCCCCGCAGAGCATCGCTTAGCCGTCCTATATCTGGACATCCAAAGGATAGTCAAGGATCTTATTTTCACTAAATTCCGCAACCACTATTCCGAAGATGTTTCTCTTGCCCCCTACCTGCCGCATTTCTTCATGGGGTATTTCGGAACCTTTCCGGAGCTATCGTTCGTAAGATCGATGGAGCGGATCGCCCGGTCCCCGATCAAGGAGGAAAGAGATTTTCAATGCTCCCATTCCGGTTTTAGTGTCGCTTTGCCCGGGATCGAGCTTACAAATCATGAAGGTAGTGGTATCGTAGATCTTGCGTCTTTTCGAAGTGACCCTATTTTTAATGATTTTTACTGTGCACTGGAGTCGGCAACCGCTATCTAGTAAGCAGCGTCGTCGCGGTCATCAGCTTAGACTTCGGCAGTCCTATCAGGTCGAGTACGGTCACTCCGATATCGGGTATGATCCCCTTTTCTTTAAGCTTTACTTCTTTGCCCAGGACGAAGAACGGGACCGGGTTGAGCGAATGCTGCGTGCTCATCACTTCCTTCCCCTTGTTCTTGATCATCATTTCGTCGCAATTGCCGTGATCGGCGGTGATAATGAAGACGCCGCCCTTCGCCAGCCAGGCGGGGACGAGCTTTTCAAGGCATTTAGAAACATCGCCGATCGCTTCGGCGGCCGCCGCCAGGTTCCCGGTATGCCCCACCATGTCGCCGTTCTGGAAATTATGGACCACCAGCGAATAATCGTTCTCCGCTATCGCTTTTAGGGAATAATCGGTCTCGAGGAACGCGGTCATCTCCGGCACCCAATCGTAATGCTTCCCTTCGTCGGTCCGCTCCTTAAGTGTCATGTCCTGCGCTAGGTGCCGGTCTTCGCCCGGGAACGGCGCGGTCCGCCGGCCAGAGAACCACCCGGTGACATGGGCGAATTTTTCCGGACCTGCCAGCCGCAGCTGCGTCAGTCCGTTGTTGGAAACGATCTCCCCCACGGTTTCCGGTATCTCTTTTTCCGGGAATGCGACCAGCCCTTTCAGGTTCGGGTAGTATTCGGTCATCGCGACGAAAGTTAAACCCTTCACCCTTTCCCTTATACCTTGAATGGCAGTGAACACATCATCGGCTATCGGTTTGGTCCCTTTCTTGTAATTGAAGATGTTCCGGTCGGTCTCGCAGAACGCCATCGTCAGCTGGATGGTGCGGTCCTGCCGAAAATTGAAGTAAATGACCGAATCGGCCGGCCCCATCCCGGTATAGCCGCTTACGATCGTCGGGCGAATGAACTCGTCGGTCTCCCCTCTCTGATAGGATGATTCGATCGCCTCGCGCGCCGTCGCCGCTTTATATTCGCCGACGCCGGTCACCAGCGCCTTCATCGCCAACAGGGTCTTGTCCCATGCGGTATCGCGGTCCATTGCGATCTCCCGGCCCATCACCGTTGCGATCCGAGCGGTCTTTTGCATCCCCAGTTCCGCGATCTTATCTTCCAACATCTTCAGATAGATCTCACCCGCCGCTTTGGGATTGGTATCGCGCCCGTCGGTGAACAAATGAATGTAAACCGTGTTCAGTTCCGCTTTCTTTGCCAGCTCCAGCAGGGCGAACAGGTGTTTGATGCTCCCGTGGACCGTCCCGCCGTGTCCTTGAAGTATCCCCATCAGGTGGAGCGCGGAGCCGTTCTGTTTTGCGTTCTTTACCGCCATGGTCAGCGCTTCGTTGGTGAAAAAGCTCCCATCTTCGATCGCCACGTTGATCCGCTCGATCGATTGATAGACAACACGACCCGCTCCCATATTGAGGTGGTTGACCTCGGAGTTCCCCATCGTCCCTTCGGGCAGCCCCACCGCCAACCCCGAGCATTCGAGCTTCGCATACTTGCGTTTGGCAAAGAGGTCGGAGATGAACGGCGCCTTGCCGCTGTTGATGGCATCGTAGATGGCGTTCTTTTCGCTTTTTTCTCCAAGGGCGAAACCGTCGAGTATGCAGAGGTAGACCGGAGTGGTTTTCATTATCTACGATTATATGATAAAATATCGGTTAAAGAAAGGGGTACAATCATGGTCAGATTATCGGAAGAATACTTTTTTATCGGGGACAGGGCAAAAACGGGGGCAAGGATAGAACAGGTCCATGCCCGCCAAATACTCGATTCGCGGGGCAACCCGACGGTCGAGGTGGACGTAACGCTTAAGGACGGCACGCTCGGAAGGGCAGCGGTCCCCTCCGGCGCCTCCACCGGCGAGCACGAAGCGCTCGAACTGCGCGACAAGGACGACAAACGCTACGGCGGCAAGGGCGTCTACACCGCGGTAAAGAACGTCAACGATATCATCGCTCCCAAGGTGGTCGGAATGCCCGCCCACCAGCAGCTTAAAGTCGATAACCTCATGCTCGAGCTCGACGGGACCGAGTTCAAGAGCAAGCTCGGCGCCAACGCTCTGCTGGGCGTATCACTCGCGGTCGCCCGCGCCGCCGCTATCTCCTACGGTGTTCCACTTTTCAAATATATCGGCGGCGATAAGGCCGAGATCCTTCCCGTGCCGAACATGAACGTAATGAACGGCGGCGCCCATGCAGGATGGAACTACGAGCTTCAGGAGTTCATGATCTCCCCTGCCGGGGCCAAGACCTTCTCCGATGCCCTGCGGATCGGGGCCGAGGTTTACCAGGCGTTAAAGAAAGTGCTTAAGGATAAAGGATATTCGACCGCGGTCGGCGACGAAGGCGGGTTTGCTCCCAAGCTGACCAAAAACGAGGAAGCGATCGAGGTCATAATGGAAGCGATCTCCAAAGCCGGCTATACTCCAGGCAAAGAAGTTTTCCTGGCGCTCGACCCTGCCGCAAGCGAATTCTTCAAGGACGGCAAATACCAGCTCAAGAGCGAAGGCAAAGCGCTTTCATCGGAGGAGATGGTCGTGCTCTATGAGGAATGGGTCAAGAAATACCCGCTCATCTCGATCGAGGACGGGTTGTCGGAAAAGGACTGGGACGGCTGGAAGATCCTGACCGAGAAGCTGGGGAAAAAGATTCAGTTGGTCGGCGATGACCTGTTCGTCACCAACCCGGACATATTGAAGAAAGGGATCAAGGCCAAATGCGGCAACTCGATCCTGATCAAGCTGAACCAGATCGGAACTCTCTCTGAAACCCTGCTGGCGATGGAGATCGCCAAGAATGCGGGCTACACGTACATGACCTCGCACCGGTCGGGCGAGACCGAGGATTCCACCATCGCCGACCTGGCGGTAGCCACTAATTCGGGCCAGATCAAGACCGGGGCGCCGGCGCGTTCGGAGCGGGTCTGCAAATATAATCAGCTGCTCAGAATAGAGGAATTGCTGGGAGCGAAAGCGAAATATATCGGCCTGTCGGGGTTCAATCCGAAGAAGTAGTATCGAGCTCGGTCTCGTTATCGCGGTTGCGGTTGAATTTGCGGCGGAGGTAATCCTCGTCCACCTGCACCACGATGATCTCATTCTCGGCATAGAGGTTCAAGGTCTTGCACTTGGGGCACTTGATCTCCACTTTTTGTGCCGATTCCACCTTGGCGAGCAGACGATGACAAAATTTACAGCGAAATTCTTCCATATAAGTTCCTATTATTTATCCTCAATTCGAGGATATAATTTCACTAATTCTTGATCAGCTCGAAATTGATCTTGCCTTTGGATATCTTTTTCTGGAGGTACGCCTCGTCGATCTCCACCACCACGATCTCGTTGTCCGAATACAAGTTAAGCGTCTTGCACTTGGGGCATTTGATCTCTACCTTGCCGGCCTCTTCAACCCTGGCCAGCAGCCGGTGGCAAAATTTACAGCGGAACTCGTGCATAATGACTCTCCTTTCCAAAAATATATCGGGGCGTCGATCTGATAATTTCACTTTTATATTTTTGGGGATGAGGCCAGAAGAAGTTTGGTATAGGGGTTCTGCGGGTCTTTGAAGATCTGCTCTTTTGTCCCTGTTTCCAGGATCTTTCCGGCATTCATCACCGCTATTCTATCGCACATATAGCCGATTATCAACAGATCGTGGGCGATGAAAAGGCAGGTCAGGTTCAGCCTGGTACGGATCTCCTTCAGCAGCCTCAGTATTTCCACTTGCGTCGAAACGTCCAGCGCCGATACCGGCTCGTCGAGCACCAGGAATTTGGGGGAGGAAGAAAGCGCCCGGGCGATCCCCACCCTCTGCCGCTCCCCACCCGAAAGCTCGTGCGGATAGCGCTTGGCGTAATCGGCCGGTAGTTTCACCATTTCCAGCAACTCAATTGTCCTGCGCTCTAAACTTTCCGTTCTGCGCTCTATATTATGGATCACCATCGGCTCCGCGATCGCTTCTCCCACTTTGATCCGCGGATTGAGCGAGTTCCGCGGGTCCTGGAAGACGATGCCGCAATCCCGCCGGACTTCGCCGATCCCGTTATATTTTATCTCGCCCGATGTCGGCCCGATCAGCTTGATCATCAATCGCGCCAGGGTGGACTTTCCGGACCCCGATTCCCCTACCAATCCCAACACCTCCCCCGGCTCGATCGAAAGTGTAACGCCGTCGACCGCCGTGGTCCCGCCGAATTTCTTTATCAACCCGCTGATCTCGATCAATCCCATGTCAGCTCTCCAGTTCCTTAAGGCTCGCGATCAGCCTGCGGGTGTACGGTTTCTCCGGTGCCGCCAGGATATCCCGCATCTTCCCCGATTCGATGATCTTCCCCTTTTGCATAACCAGCGCGCGGCGGCAAAGATGCGACGCTACCGCGAAATTATGTGTGATATAGAGGATACTGATGCCGAACTTTTCGTTCATTTCCCTGAGCAGGTCGAGGATCCCGGCCTGTACGGTGACGTCCAGCGCGGTGGTCGGCTCATCGGCGATCAAGATCGCCGGACGGCAGGCCAGCGCCATGGCGATCATCGCCCTTTGCCGCATGCCGCCGGAGAACTGGTGGGGATAATCGTTCATCCTCTTTTGCGGGTCTTTGATCTTTACCACATCCAGCATTTCGGCCGCCTCCGCCAACGCCTCTTTCCGTTTTAGCTTCCGGTGGAGCTGCAGCGTTTCGGCGATCTGGTCGCCAACGGTATAGACCGGGTCGAGCGAACTGAACGGGTCCTGGAAGATCATGGAGACCACCGCCCCCCGGACCTTCGGCATGTGCTTTTCGCGCAGTTTCATGATGTCTTTGCCGTTAATGTATATTTGGCCCGTAACGATCCGCCCGGGCGGAGGTACCAACCGGAGCAGCGCCAACCCCACGGTCGACTTGCCCGATCCGGACTCGCCCAGCAGACCGACGATCTCCCGATCGTCCAGCGTAAAGCCGACATTGTCCACCGCTTTTACCGCACCGCTAGCGGACCGGAATTCCACGGATAGATTGCTAACCTCTAACATCGAGCTTATCCCTTAATCCCTCCCCCACAAAATAGAGAGAGAGAACGGTGACCAGGATCAGAAGGCCGGGGATGACCGCCATCCACGGCGCATCGCGCATATAGGCCTGCGAATCCATCAGCATGTTCCCCCAAGACGCCATTGGCGGCTGCACTCCCAGGCCAAGGAAAGAGAGGGCCGATTCCGTCAGGATCGCCCCCGCCATCCCCAGCGTCCCCGCCACGATCACCGGCGCCATGGCGTTGGGGAGGATATGGCGGAAGATAATGCGGAGATCGGAGGCGCCGATCGCTCGCGCCGCCTCCACATATTGCAGTTCGCGGATACGGAGGAACTCTCCCCGCACCAGCCGCGCCACTCCCATCCACGAGGTCAGCCCGATCACGACCATCACATTATAGATGTTGGGGGTCAGCATCGCCTGGATCGCCAGGATCAGGAAGATCGAAGGAAACGCCAGCATAATATCGACAAAGCGCATGATCACCGAATCGATCAAGCCTCCGTAATATCCGGAGACCGCGCCGAACAGGATGCCGATCACCACCGCGATCGTTACCGCGACCAGGCCGATCGTGAGCGAGATCCGCGCGCCGAAGAGCGCCCGGCTGAAAAGGTCGCGACCCAGGTCGTCGGTCCCGAACAGGTGATGGAACGAAGGCGGGAGCGTTTCCGATTCCACGATCGCGTCCGGGTCGTACGGAGCGATGATGTTCGCCGCCACCGCCAGAACGATCATCAGCAGCAGAACGACCAGCCCGAACAATGCGAGTTTATTCTTTGCCATAACGTATCCTCGGGTCGACCAGCGCGTAACACACGTCGGCGATAAGGTTTCCCAGCACGATCATCAGCGCCGAAAGCATCACGATCCCCATGATGACCGGATAATTTCGCTGGAAGATGGCTTGAACCCCCAGCCGCCCCATCCCCGGCCAGGCGAAGATGCTTTCGATGATGAACGCGCCGCCGAACAGATCGGGGAGCGAAAGCCCCAGAATGGTGACGATCGGTAGCAGCGCGTTGCGGAGCGCGTGCTTAAAGATCACTTTCGATTCCGGCAATCCTTTTGCGCGGGCGACCTTGATAAAATCCTGGTTCAGCACTTCTAGCATCGCGGCGCGCTGGTATCTGGAAATACCCGCCAACGAAACGATCGTCATCGTCAGCAGCGGGAGGACCAGGTGAATGGCGACATCGAGCGCCCGCCACGCCGGGTGCGAATGCCTCATAAGCGGGTCGAACATCCCCACCGCCGGCAGCCAGTTCAGCTGGACCGAAAAGAGGAGCATCAGCATCAGCGCCAGCCAGAAAGTGGGGATCGCCATCCCGGTAAAGGAGAAGACGGTGAAGAAATTATCGAACCAGGAGTTCTTCTTTACCGCCGATATCACCCCGATCGGTATCGCCAGCAATAACGTCAGTAATAACGATGAGCCCATTAGCAAGAGAGTGGCGGGAAGCCGCTCCCCGATCTCCGATATCACCGGCTGGCCGGTGATCAGGCTGTTCCCAAAGTCGAACCGGATCGCATTGGCCAGCCATTTGACGTACTGGACAATGATCGGCTGGTCCAGACCCCAGTTGGCCCGTACGCGCGCCAGTTCTGCCGGATTGACGTTCGGGTCGATAAATAGCGATGTCGGGTCGCCGGGCGCCAGATGCATGACGAAGAAAGAGAGGATCGATATCCCGATCAACAACGGTATCAGCTGGATCGTTCTCTGCCAGATGTACTTGCGCATCCGGCACAATTCTATCACGATTGGCGCGGGGCGTGAACGTTGTCCCGTTCCCGGATTGGGAATATAATGCTGTTCAATGAACGCAAGAACGATATCCATCTTTAAACTGGCCGGACTTGTTCTGGCCGCGTTGCTATTTTTAATCCTGTTGAACTGGAACGGGATGAACGCCCCGCTCGGGCGCGACCAGGGGGCTTATTCATACTCCGCCTGGCTCCTTCGCCAGAACATCGCGCCCTACACCCACTCGTTCGAGCATAAACCTCCGATGATAATCTATACCTACGCGCTCGCCCAGCTGATCGATGAAAATGCCAACTGGCCGCCCCGCCTCCTCGCCGCCCTCTTTACGCTGGCGGCCGCCGCGCTGATCGGTCTGATCGCGCGGAAAGAAGCGGGGAACGCCGCCGGCGCGATCGCAGTTTTCCTCTTTATCAGAATGATGGTCCTCCCCCACCTCTGGGGTTTCGGGGCCAATACCGAGGTCTTCATGGTCCTCCCGCTGACCGGAGTGCTTGGACTATATATATTGAAAGGGCCGAAAAGCGGTTGGAGGACTTGGGTGGCGGCAGGAATGCTCGCTTCTTCATCGATATTTTATAAACCGATCGCCATTCCGTCCCTGATACTTATCTTCCTGATTTGGGCGATCGATTCGTGGCGCGCCCGCCGGGAAACAGGATCGATCGTCTGCAATATCCTCGCGGCCGCGGCCGGATCTTTGCTGGCTTCACTTCTGATCCTCGGATATTTCCTGATCAACGACGGCGGCCGTGCTTTCTGGGAGCAGGCAGTAGTGTTCAATCAGTATTACGCGGGCCTTAACTACGGGCTGGCATGGGATTCGTTCCGGTCCAGCATATCCTCATTGTTAAATGAATGGTGGATATTGTTCCTGCTGCCGGTCCCTTTCCTGATCAAGCGTCCCTCCCGCTGGTGGCTGTACACGGTTTTATTACTGATCGCTTTCGCTACTTCGTTCCAGGACCTGAACGGCAGCTATTATATGCTCGCCGTCCCGTTCTGGTCTCTGATCGCGGCGATGGGGATCATCGCCATCACCGGGCTGAAATTTTTCGATAAATATCGGATTTGGGCGAACTTATTTCTGGCGGCGGTAGTGCTGATCATCCTCTTGATCCCTATTCGGGAGCAGCTATCCCTTTCACCGGACCGGTTCTCGCTCCTGGCGTACGGCCGTGCCAATCCGTTCCTCGAATCCCCGCTGGTGGCGGATAAGTTGAGAGCGCTCACCGGACCGAACGACCATGTTTTTGTCGCCGGGTCGGAGGCGCAGATCCTCTATTATGCTAAAAGGAAAAGTTCAACCAGGTTCATTTCTATGTATCCCCTGATGATCGGGACCCCGCTCGCCGCCAAATATCAGGCCGAAACGGTAAAAGAGCTGGAAAAGGACCCGCCCAAAGCGATCGTCCTGGCCAATTCGCCTTATAGCTGGCTGGTGTGGAACGGAAGCCCGAGGATATTGCTTCCGTACTTGAATAAATTACTGGTCGCGCGTTATTCACTGGTCGGGGGGTTCATCGTCGACCGCGATTTCGGCTTCTGGCAGGATGCGCCGGTCGACCCGCGCCTTTTAAATTATTCAAGCCTGCTGTTATTCAAGAGAAAATAGCGGCTATTTCTTTATAAAGACTTTTTCGATATTGAGGAACAGCCCCGCCGGTCCCGGCTTCGAAAGCCCTCCCACCCGGTCCCTTACCGCGCTGACCGCCTTGGGATACCAGAGGAAAATATAGGGCTGGTCGACGGAGATCAGCCGGTTCAGTTCGGCGTAGATCTTTTTCCGTTTCGCTTTTTCCATTGTCGTCCGTCCGACCTCCAGCAAATGGTCGACCCGGCGGTTCTGGTATTTTATGAAATTGAACCCCTGCGGGTACTGAGAGCTGTGCCAGATGGAATACGAATCGGGATCGAGTCCCAGCGACCAGCCGATGATCACCGCGTCAAAATCCTTGGGCGCGGACGGCTTGTTTATGATCTTGAGCAGCGCCGACCACTCGAGTTCGCGGAGGTTCATCTTCACGCCGATCTTCTTGTATTGTTGCTGCAATATGATCGCCGCTTTTTCCCGCTCCTTGTTCCCCTGGTTTACCAGGCAGGTGAATTCCAGGTTCTCCGCACCCGCTTCTTTGAGCAGCTGCTTCGCCTTTTCCGGATCGTACGGGTATTTTTCCACGTTATCCGAATACGCCCAGGAGATCGGCGCCGACGGGCAGTAGGCCGGCGAGCCGAGT
>DATJPS010000123.1:0-9914 GCA_035506255.1 Candidatus Omnitrophota bacterium
GCAGGGGACCAATCTCGGTTACCGGTTCGAACACCTTTCCCGCATCCTGGAACAGGCATCGGAGCCCGGACGGACGGGAGTATGCTTTGACACCTGCCATGCCTTCGCCGCCGGGTACGACATTAAAACGAAGGAAGGGTATGCCCGGACCTGGGCGGAATTTGACGAAAAGATCGGGCTGGATAAGCTGGAAGCTTTCCACCTGAACGATTCCAAGGGGGATCTGGGTTCGAAAAAGGACCGGCACGAGCATATCGGCGACGGGACGCTCGGGCTGGCGCCGTTCCGGATGATATTAAACGATGAACGCTTCAAAGACCTGCCGATGGTGATCGAAACCCCGAAAGACCCGGAAATGAAGCTGGACGTCAGGAACCTTTCGGTCTTGCGCGGGCTGATCGAAGGCTGAACCTAGCGGTACCCGCGGTAATCGTCGAAATAATTATTTAACGGCATTCTCCTGATCGCGGCCAGCAGTTCGTCATCCCGCTTCTGCGTAAAATAGAACACCTCATAGATCGCGTCCTGGGTGGCCCAGGAGACCTCGACCGTCGGGAGATACTGGATGAGCAGTTCGCGGTCCGTGCAGGCCAGGAAGGCGAGCAGCGCGCGCACCGTCCGGCCCCGGCCGTCCAACAGGTGGAAGCCGATCCTTGCCGAGGCCGCGGACATCAGATATTTCGGCAAAGCGTCCAGAAGTATCCCCGCCTCCCGCAGATCGTTGGCGGCCGCGAACGCGAACATCACCGAAAAAAAGAACATAGCCGACATCGCCGCTTTGTGAATAAAAGGGTGGTCCAGTTTGCGGTCGAGGATCTTCACCGCGTTCACCAGCTTGCGGCAGTCGCGGTTCGGCCCGGAAGGATCGGCCGCAAAGTACTTTTCAATTTCGATCGCGGAAGGAAGTTTGTCCTCCGGCATCCGGCATTCGATGGACCGGCAGCCGCTCAAAGCGTCCATAATGTCGCGCCGCATCCCCCTGAAATCGTACCCGGTGCTGGCCATCCATAAGGGGATCCCGATGGCGTCAGCCGCCAGGTTGAACGCCGCCTGCTTGAAGCTGCCGGGCTCGCGGTAAGCCCTTACTCCCAGGTTGAACAGGGCCCGCCGGCCGACACCATATTCCGCCGGCGGGGTAATGTTGGATATCATGCATATTCATCCGTATGGCGGCGCCGATATTTCAACCGGAGCCGCTTTAAGTTATAATTAAGACATGGCCGCCAGGAAAATGCCTTACGAAGATATCGGATTCGCCAAGGTCGATCACCACCGGGTCGTCCGGAAAGGTTTTCCGGAAGTGATCTACAGCGAAGGGAAGACACCGGAACAGGTCGCCAAGATCGCCCGGAAAATATTCGGCCATGGCCACAACGTGCTCGCCACACGGGCGGACCGTAAGACTTTTACGGCGGTGAAGAAAGCGTTCAAGCAAGCGGAATATCACGAGGCGGCAAGGATCATAACGGTAAAAATGGGGGGCCGGAAATTTCATTCCCGGAGGGGCCCCATCGGGATCGTCACCGCCGGGACCGCCGACCTCCCGGTCGCAGAGGAAGCGGCCGTCACCGCCGAGTTCCTGGGAATGAAAGTTGTCCGTCTGTTCGACGTCGGCGTCGCCGGTATCCATCGTTTATTGAACAACCTCGGAAGCTTGAATGATTGCCGCGTCGTCATCGTCATCGCCGGCATGGAAGGGGCCCTGCCCTCCGTTGTCGGCGGGCTGATCGAACAACCTATCATCGCCGTCCCCACCAGCGTCGGTTACGGCTCCTCCTTCAAAGGGCTGGCGGCACTGCTCACCATGCTCAACAGCTGCGCTCCCGGCGTGGGTGTGGTCAACATCGACAACGGCTTCGGCGCCGCGGTGCTGGCTTATTCGATCATCCGGTCATGCGCGTAGCTTACCTCGACTGCTCGTCAGGCATATCGGGGAACATGATCATCGGCGCCCTGCTTGACGCCGGCCTTCCCGCCGCCCATCTTAAAAAAGAATTATCCAAATTGCGCATTACGGATCACGCATTATGGATTACGAAAACAAGGAAGAACGGTATCGCCAGCCTCTACTTCGAAGTTAAAACAGGTGGAAAACAACCGCTCCGCCGCTTGTCGGATATTACCCGTATCATCCACCGGAGCTCCCTTTCGCCATCAATAAAAAGTAAAAGTTCGGCGATCTTCAGGAAACTGGCCGAAGCGGAAGCGAAAGTCCACGGCATCCCCGTGAATAAAGTGCATTTCCACGAGATCGGCGCGGTCGACACGATCGTCGACATCGTCGGAACGCTGGTCGGCCTCAATTATCTGGGTATCAAGAAGCTATATTGTTCGCCGATCAATCTCGGCTCGGGAACGGTAAAGACCGCTCACGGCCGGCTCTCCGTCCCCGCTCCGGCCACCGCGGCACTGCTGAAAGGGATCCCGGCTTACGGGTCGCAGATCAAAAAAGAACTGACCACGCCTACCGGCGCGGTGATCGTAAGCGCGCTGGTTAACGGTTTCGGTCCCCTCCCCCGCATGACCGCCGAACGGACCGGGTACGGGGCGGGCTGGCACGATCTCAAGCAGCGGCCGAATTTACTGCGGGTCACGATCGGCGAGATGGAGCTTGAGACCCTTAAAGATGCGGTCCTTCTGATCGAAGCGAATATCGACGATATGGAACCGAAGCTTTATGACCGCGCGATCGCCGCTATCATGGGAGCGGGCGCGCTCGACGCCTATATCGCGCCGATCAGGATGAAAAAAAGGCGCAATGCGGTAAAGCTGACCGCGATCTGCCAGCCGGAGGACCGGGAGCGGGTGATGGCCGCGATATTCGAAAAGACCACTACTTTTGGCGCGCGGACGTATCTGGTGGAAAGGGAGAAACTGGACAGAAAGATCATCAGAACGAAAGCCGGCCGGGTCAAGCTTGGCCGTATCGGCAATAAATTGATGACCGCGGCGCTGGAGCCGGACGACTATTTAAAGCGAAAATCCCGCGTCCCCCGCCCCTCTCCCCTCTACCGCTGGCCCTAACGGCCCGCCTTGGCCAGGATATACGCGAACATCAACGGGGCGATGATGGTGGCGTCGCTCTCGATCACAAAGCTCGGGGTCTCTTTAGAAAGTTTGCCCCAGGTTATCTTTTCGTTGGGGACCGCGCCGCTGTAAGAGCCGTAAGAGGTGGTGCTGTCCGAGATCTGGCAGAAGTAGCCCCACTTGCGGACGTTCTCCTCAAAAAGGTCCTGTTCGATCAGCGGCACCACGCAGATGGGGAAGTCGCCGGAAATGCCTCCGCCGATCTGGTAAAAGCCGATCGAGCTCTTTTTCGATTCCGCCTTGTACCAGTCGATCAGCAGGCTCATCGTTTCCAGCCCGCTCTTGATGACCGCCATGTTCTTGAGGTCGCCCCGCTTGTGGTCTGCCACCAGCACGTTGCCGACGGTGGAATCTTCCCACCCGCCAACGAAGACCGGTATGTTCTTTTCGCAGGCGGCGAGCATCCACGAATCCTTTGGATCGATCTGGTATGATTTCTTCAGCTCCCCGCTACGGAGCAGTTCGTACATTAATTCGTAGGGGAAATACCGCTTTCCTTCTTTTTCCGCCTTCCTCCAGATCTGCTGCAGCAGCCGTTCGATACGTCGCATCGCTTCTTCTTCGGGAATACAGGTGTCGGTCACGCGGTTCAGGTGGTTATTCAAAAGGTTCTCTTCGTCTTCCTTGGTAAAATAGCGGTAGCCGGGGACCCTGACGTAATGGTCGTGCGCCACCAGGTTGAAGATGTCCTCTTCCAGGTTGGCGCCGGTGGTGGAGATGGCGTGGATCAGGTCGTTCCTTATCATTTCGGCCAGCGTCAGCCCGATCTCGCCCGTGCTCATCGCGCCGCCCATGGCCAGGAACATCTTCCCGCCTTTTTTAACGTGATCGATATACGCTTCGGAGGCGTCCTTGACCACGGCGGAATTGAAATGCCGGAAATTGTGATCGATGAAAGACTGCACCGCTTTGAATTGCTCTTTGGTGTTCATGGGCCCTCCTTTGTCCGCCATCAGATACCCACGCGCATGATATTGCAGACCTGCCGGACCACCCGCATCTTCTTCAGCCGCCCGATCGCCTTTGACAGGTTCTCTTCCCTGGTCTGGTGGATGACGATCACGATGGTCGCGGTCTTGCCGATCGTTTCTTTTTGCGTCACCGCGGCGATGCTCACCTTTTCGTCGGCGAACGCCCGGGCAATGCCGGCCAGCACGCCGTGGCGGTCGGGCGCGGTCAGGCGGATATAATAACGGGAAACGGTCTCGTTCGCCGATCTGACATGCATCGCTTTTGATCTGGCGTTAGTCATTTGGCATTTAGCGTTCGCGATCGCGATGATATCACCCACCACCGCCGACGCGGTCGCCATTCCCCCCGCCCCCGGCCCATAGAACATCAGCTCGCCCACCGCGTTCCCTTTTACGTAAATGGCGTTCATCGGCCCCAGTACCGTGGCCAGCGGATGGTTCTTAGGCACCAGCGTCGGATGGACATGCACTTCGCAGGCGCCGTGCGCTTTTTTCGCTACCGCCAGCAGTTTGATCACGTAGCCGATCTCCGCCGCGTAGCGGATATCCTCCTGCGTCACCGCCGCGATCCCTTCGAAACTTACATCTTTCCAGTTGACTAAATGACCGAAAGCGGTCCCGGCCAGGATGGCCGCCTTATACGACGCATCGTAGCCGCCGATATCCTTTTGGGGATTGGCTTCGGCATAGCCCAGCTTCTGGGCCTCGGCCAGCGCCTCCGCAAACTCCACCCCGTCCCGTGTCATCTTTGAAAGGATATAATTTGTGGTGCCGTTGACGATGCCGAACACTTCGGTGATGTCGTTGGCCAGCAGGTCGTGCGAAAGCGGCCCCAGGATCGGGATCCCGCCCCCCACCGCCGCCTCGTACCTCACCATGACCCCTTTTTCCTCCGCCGCCCGCAAGATCTGCTCGCCGTGGAGCGCGATCAGTTCTTTATTGGAAGTAACGATGTGCTTGCCGTGTTTGATCGCCGAAAGGACGAATTCCAGCGCCGGATGCTCTCCCCCGATCGCTTCCACCACGATCGAAATGTCGGGGTCCTCGGTCACCCGGTGCGCGTCGCGGACCAGTTTGGGATGGTGGACGCGGGGAGAAACGTCGGCGATCTTGGTCACTTCCAAATTGATGCCGGTGCGGGAATGGATGAGCGCATGGTTCTTGTGGACCAGCTTATCCACCGCCGATCCAACCGTCCCGCAGCCAAGTATGCCAATCTTTATCTTTTTCATATCAATCGAACAGCGAAGTGATCGAAAGGTTCTCGTAGTTCCGCTTGATCGCCTCGGCCAGGATCCCGGCGGAAGAGATTATCTTAAGCCCGTCGAACTGCTTTTCTTTGGGGATCGGGAGCGAGTCGGTGACGACCACTTCCTTGAACCTGGCCTTGGTCATGCGGTCTATCGCCGGTCCGGCAAAAATGCCGTGCGTCGCCATTACGTAGATGTCCTGGTTGCAGCCCTGGGCGCGAAGTGCGTCCACTCCGTTGGTCATGGTGCCGGCGGTGTCGATCATGTCGTCGGTAATGATGACGGTCTTGCCTTTAACGTCGCCCACCACGTGCGTCACTTCTGACTGGTGGTGCTCGGCGCGGACCTTGTGCAGGATCGCCAGCTTGGCGCCGATCCGGTCTGCCAGCTTCTTGGCCACTTTGGCGCGGCCGGTGTCGGGCGCCACCACTACCGGTTCCGGCAGCTGCTTGGTCTTTATGTAATTGATGAAGAGCGGCATGGCGGTGAGCGTATCCACCGGGATGTTGAAGAATCCCTGGATCTGGTCGGAATGGAGGTCCATGGTGACCACCCGGTCCGCCCCCGCCGTTTCCAGCAGATTGGCGACCAGGCGGGCGGATATCGGTTCGCGCGAGGATGCCTTGCGGTCCTGACGCGCGTACCCAAAATGCGGCAGCACTACATTGATCGACTTGGCGGAGGCGCGCTTCATCGCATCGATGATGATGAAAAGTTCCATTAGATCTTCATTGACCTTCTGGGTACAGGTCTGGATGATGACGCAGCTTTGCCCTCTTACGTTCTCAAGTATCCGGGTATAGATCTCCCCTCCGGCAAAACGCGATATCTTGATCTTTCCCGGCTCCAGGCCAAGCTGTTTGGTGATCTTTTCTCCCAGTTCGGGATGCGAGGTTCCGTAGAAGACGCGAAGGTCGGAGTTTGCCATGTTTCCCCCTTAGGAAAGCATTATATCAGCCGCGATTATAAGGGGCAAGCCCTCTGGCCGCGCGAACCTTTCCCCGCGACCTCATGCACTACCGCTTTCAAACGGCGCAGCCGTTCCTGCTTTACATCGTCCGGCAACTGGTCCGGCATGAGGGCGGCGGCAGTGCGGGGGCGGGGCGAGTAAGCGGCCATATTGACGGCGTTGAACCGGAACTCCCGTACCCTTTCGAGAGTGTTTTGGAACTGTTCTTCGGTCTCTCCGGGGAATCCGACGATAAAGTCGGTGGTAATGGTCGCCTCAGGCATTGATCCCTTTATCTTGTTCACTCTTTCCCTGAAATATTCCACGGTATACCCGCGGTTCATCGCCTTGAGCACCGCGTCGTCTCCCGCCTGTAACGGCAAATGAAAATCTTTCGCCACATGCGGGCATTCCTTTACCGCTTCGATTATTTCGTCAGAAAGGTCGCGCGGGTGGTTGGTCATGAACTTAATCACGAATCTCGAATTACGAATCACTAGCTTTTCGATCTTATTGAATAATTCCGCCAATCCATGTTCGTACGAATTGACGTTCTGCCCCAGGAGCGTGATCTCATTTACGCCCAGCTCAAGCAGGCCCTGGATCTCAGCGAGCACCTCGTCCATCGGCCGGCTGGCCTCCCTGCCCCGGACATACGGCACCACGCAGTAAGAGCAGAAATTGTCGCAGCCGGTCATGATGGTGACGAACCTCACCCCGCCTCGCATGCGCTCGGCACCCCTCTCCATCTTAGATGGAGAGGGGAATAAAAGGGGTGAGGTGAGTAGTTCTTCCAGCTTCCCCAGCTCTTTGGGCCCGAAGACGATGTCGAGGAACGGGAATCTTTTTTTAAGCTCCTCTTGATCGTTGGTGGCCATGCAGCCGCAGACGCCGATCTTGAGGCCAAGGTTCGAGTTCTTGAATTTGCTCAGCGCGCCGATAAATCCGAGCGCTTTATCTTCGGCATGCTGGCGGACGACGCAGGTGTTTATGAGTATGATCGAACACTGTTTGAGAGCGGCCTTAAACTGCGGCCAGCGACCGCCGTTCTCCTCAACCGGCTGAAAACCCTTTGATTCAAGGAGTTCCGCGATACGCGCGGAATCGTTCTCGTTCATCTGGCAGCCGTAGGTCTTTATATAATATCGGGGCGATTTTCCCTTTTCTGTCGCCATTTATTGTGTTCACCTCCTCCGAAATGATTTGTGTGATAATTCCAGCCGCAAGCATCATCAGTAATAATACGGCTCCTGTTGCTGGCAATTAGATAAATATATATACGGATCGGACGGGACATCAATTTTAACTATCTTATCAGGGATAATAACATATTCTTCTTTAGCCGCCGCATAAGGGTCGTTACCGTGACCCTTACCCTTATTCGTATGCTGCTTCACTCTTTTCAAGCTGCCGTATATTTGCACCCATTCATCTTTTTGCCGCTCATTATATTTCTCATCTTGCACCAACAGCCCGATCGGGACCGCATGGACGGCGCAACAAAAGATCCCCAGCCGGACGACCCCAAATTGTCCGGCCGCGTCCAGCTTGGCTTCGCGATAAACCGAGCCGCGCAAAACATAATTGGCTTTTAATTTTTCCGCATCTTGATTGACACAAATATCGGATAGCTCGGACAAATTGATCTTAATATATTCTTTTCCGTTTAATTTTTCGCGCGAATATGCCGCATAAACCGGCCTTTTGTCTCCCACGGCGTTCACAGTGATTTTTCCGTCAGGATAAACGATCATCTCCTGCCGGCCGTGGGCGACCTCGGCTAAATACCCGGCCAGACCGGCAAGAATAATTACTAATAATATTTTGCTTTTCATAATTTAAAACGGCGACTGCAAGAGATCGGCCGGGGTAATTATCCTTGGGGGGAGCAGCAAAGCCATTAAAAGGATCATGAGAAACAGAATGACCCTGAGCGGCTTTCCGGCCAAACGCCCGTTAAAGATATTATAACCTCCTAAAACAATAAATAATCCCGAACTAAATATAAACAGCCACCGGTTCTGATCGGTCAAATAAAAATAGTACCTCCCCGAGGCGAACAGATAACCGATAAACCCGCCGATCAATAATAAGATCAAAGCTTCCGCTTTATTTAACAAACCGCTCATCTCACGATCACCCCCAGCAGACAATTCAGGATAAAATTCAGCCCGACAATAACCAGGGCCAGTCTCCAAACATATTTTCTTTTGAACACTCCAAGATACATGGACAATAGCTTCAAGTCAAACATCGGCCCCAGCGTGACAAAAGCCGTTTGGGCCGCCGCCGGCATCCCGGTAAAGGAAGCGGCAATAAAGGAATCGGCCGCGGCACAGATCGAAAGCAGGATCGCCAGTCCCATCATAAAAACGATTGATAGAAGCAGGTTTGTTTCAAATAAAGGGAGCAGGCCCTTAGGGAAGAAGGTCGTAAAAAAAGAAGCCGCAAAACAGCCGACGATCAGATATTTGCCCATTTCTAAAAATTCATCGGCCGTGTGCGCTAAGACCGCGCCTATTTTACCGCCCCGATCATCTTCTTCATGATGATGATCATGCTCCACATGATGATCGTGGCCGCAGCCGCAATCGCAGTCCGTTTTTGGGTCGGCTTTTAATAACCGGCGCTCCCGGGTCAGCGCGAAATAACTGCCGACTAATAAAGCAACCAGGCTCACTATCGCTATTCTAGCCAATACCAGATGCCAATTCCCCCGGAATGCCACATAAGTAGAAAACAACACTACCGGATTGATCACCGGAGCGGCCAGCAGATAAGTAATGGCGATATAGTTCGGTACTTTCTTCTCGATCATCCTTTTTATAATGGGGATAATGCCGCACTCGCAGGTCGGGAAGATCATCCCCATGGTCAACCCCAGGAGCAAGCCAAAGCGCCGCTTTTTAGGTATCCAGGCGGTAACCGTTTTTTCGGGCACCAAGACCTCAAACAGCGCCGACAGCAACGCCCCCAACAAAAGGAAAGGCGCGGCTTCCAGGAAAACGGAAACGCTGAACAAGGAAAACAATTGCAATTTCAGCCAGAAAAGCGTTGCCATTATTTACCCAGATGCTTCTTATAGATCACGGCCATGACGTAGATGACCGCCGCGAACAGGACGATCGTCCCGCCCGAAGCCGTGCCCAGATAGAACGAGGAGACGATCCCGAGGACGGAACTGACCAAACTTATGCCTACGCTGTAAAAAGTATAGCTTTTGATGTCTCTGGCCAGCACCCTGGCCGCGGCCGCCGGCAGAATGATCAACGAATTAATGATCAGTATCCCGACCAGTTTTATGGAAAAAGCCACGACCATGCCCAGCAGGACCGTGAAACTTGTTTCCAGCCAAAAGACGTTGACCTTGCGCGCCCCGGCCAGGGAACGGTTGATGCTCATCAGGTAGAGCGGGTTCGCGGCTGCCAGCCAATAGGCGACCGTCAGCGCCAGCAGCACGGCCAGAATGGACAGGTCCGCCCGACCGACCGTCAGGACGTCGCCGATCAGGTACGAAGTGTATTTGGCAAACCCGCCGTTCCGGCTTAAGATCACGATGCCGAGCGCGACCACGAAGGCAAAGAAAACTCCCAGCACCGTATCCGCGGAAGCTTTGGTCTTGGCCTTGAAATAATTGATCCCCACGGCGAACAGGGC
>DATJPS010000124.1:0-10143 GCA_035506255.1 Candidatus Omnitrophota bacterium
CTACAACGAGATCTTCTGGAACGCCAGGTCCGATTTTGGCGGCACCCTTGCCAACGGCTCTTACGTCCTCCAGGCCTACACCCGCGGCGTTCTCATCGGCCAGACCTACTTTACGGTGAAAAATTAATTTAAAGGAAAAGAAAGGGGAAAAATAATAAATGAGGATCATCAAAGGTGCCCTGTTGGTCTCGCTTATCATGCTCCTGTCCGCCGCCGCGTTCGCCGATACCATTCTTACGTCGGATATCACCCGCCTGGGCGTGGGCGCCCGTCCGCTCGGCATGGGAAGGTATTATACCGCGCTATCGGACGATAGCAGCGCGGTCTTCCTGAATCCGGCCGGTCTTTCACAGGTAAAGACCGACCAGATCATGAGCATGTCGGGCAAATTCATCAGCCAGGTAAATTATTTCACGCTCGCGGCCGCTATCCCCTCCAATTACGGCACCATCGGTTTCGGGTATTCGAACTCCAATTTCGGGTTCTCATCCCCAGTGCTTAACCTGGTCGAGATATCCCCCGGAGAATACCGCGTCGTTCCTTCGACCACCGAGTCGTTCACGTCTAACGACAACAATTACGTCGTGTCGATGGCTTACGGCAACACATTTTTACGCGACGATGTTTCTCTGGGCGGCACACTCAAGTTCTTCAACGAATCGATGAGCGGTTCCACCAGGGGCAACAGCTTCGGGATCGATATGGACCTGGGCGCGTTATATCGGCCCAATAACATTTTCTCTTTCGGCTTGAACGCTAAAAATATCCTCCCCTCCAGCCTGGGCGGATCGGTAAAATGGGACACCGGTCTGGTGGAATCGATCCCGGCTACCGTCAATCTTGGCAGCAACGTCAGGATCACGCGCGTCGGACCCACCAACCTGGGCCAGCTCAATCTGGGAGCCGATTATGAATTCACGCCCAGCAACACCAGCGTGCCCGGTTTCTGGCATCTCGGCGCCGAATGGTGGCCGATCAGCTTCATGGGACTCAGGGCCGGCGTCGATCAGGACATTATTGGTTCCGGTTCCGGTTCCGGATATGCCACGGCCAACAATCCATCGGCGGGATTAAGCCTGCTCTTCAGTGACTTCGAGTTCGATTACGCTTATCATGCTTACAACGATATCCCGGCTAACGCCACCAGCTATTTCTCCATCAGCTATCAGAAGCCCAAACCAAAGGCCAAGCCGCACATGCTCACCATTACCGATCCCAAGGACCGCACGATCGAATACAATAAGATCATCAGCGTCAAAGGTTCCGTCCTGGACGATCACATAAAAGCGGTGAAGCTGAACAGCAACGCGGTCGCGCTCGACAAACAGGGCAACTTCAAGACCATCGCCGATCTTCAGCTTGGCAAGAACATTTTTACCGCTCATGGTTTCGACGCCGCTAAAAAGGAGATCGCCAGCGCCCAGGCCCGGGTCACCAGATTAAAGAGCTATCCCGACGTTCCTAACGGCTATTGGGCCAAAGAACCGATCGAATACCTGTCGGCGCTCGGGATCTTCTCCGGTTATCCGGACGGCAGCTTCAGTCCCGAAGGGAGCGTGACCCGGTCCGAGTTCGCGGTCATGCTTCAGCAATACGCCACCACCAAGCAGACCGAAGAGAGCAACTCGATCTTCAAGGATATGGCCGTCAACGATCTGATCGGCCAGCTGGTCATTGCCGCCAGGGACAAGAGCCTGGTCAACGGTTATCCCGACCAGACTTTCCGGCCGTTCGCCAAGATCACCCGGGCCGAAGCCGTTTCCATCCTTTCCAGGTTTGCCGGACTGGTCTCCAATCGCATAACGGAAGCGCCTTATGCCGACGTTCCCGGCCGGTTCTGGGCCGCGCCGAACATCCGGGGGGCCAAAGATGCGGGATTGCTGGACTATATTAAGGGGGATAATTTCAATCCCTCCCAGACCTTGACGCGCGCGGAAGCGGTATATATGCTTTCCCGTACCAGCTTCGGTAAGTCTCAGGTCAACGATCTGACTTTCCAGAACTAGCGGCCGTATACCAATCCGGCTTTAATATGGTATAATTTCTCCTTGAAAGGGAGAAATTATGCGCTACTTGGGAGTGATCGAAACCTACCGGGAATACCTCCCGGTGACCGACAAGACCCCGGTCGTGACCTTTTTCGAGGGTAATACCCCGCTCATCCATTCGCGGCCGCTGTCCGATATGGTAGAAAGCCAGGTTTATCTGAAGTTCGAAGGGGGCAATCCGACCGGATCGTTCAAGGATCGCGGCATGACCATGGCCATTTCCAAGGCGGCCGAAGCCGGGAAAAAGGCGGTCATCTGCGCTTCTACCGGCAACACCTCCGCTTCCGCCGCTGCCTACTCCGCCCATGCCGGGATGGATTGTATCGTCATCATCCCCGAAGGAAAGATCGCATTGGGGAAACTGGCGCAGGCGCTCATGCACGGGGCCAAAGTGTTCGAGGTCCAGGGGAACTTCGACCAGGCGCTCGACCTGGTGAGGGAAATGGGCGAAAAGTACCCGGTCGAGATCGTCAATTCCATCAACCCCTACCGCATCGAAGGCCAGAAGACCGGAGCCTTTGAGATCTGCGACCAGCTCGACGCCGTCCCCGATTATCATTTCATTCCGGTCGGGAACGCGGGTAATATCACCGCCTATTGGAAAGGTTATAAGGAATTTTATGAGAGAAAACAGATCAGCAAGCTTCCAAAAATGATGGGTTTTCAGGCGGCAGGGTCCGCGCCGATCGTCCTCGGCCACAAGGTGGATAAGCCGGAGACCATCGCCACCGCTATCCGCATCGGCAATCCCGCCTCATGGAAGCAGGCGGTCGCCGCGCAGGAGGAATCGAACGGGTTGATTGGTATGGTCACCGACGAGGAGATACTCGAAGCATATAACCTGATCGCCTCTCAAACTGGAGTCTTTTGTGAACCGGCTTCCGCCGCTTCGGTGGCGGGCCTGCTCAAGACCGCGAAGGAAGGGAAAGTGAACGACGGTTCGCTCATCGTTTGTATTTTGACCGGCCACGGCCTCAAGGATCCGGACACCGCGGTCAAACATTGCCGGACCAGGACCTACAAGGTCCCCTGCAAGGTCGAAGCGGTGGCCAAGGAACTGGGCTACTGACCCTAATGGACATCATCCTGATCGCGAACAGTCCCGGTGAGCTGTCAGCACTGGTCGCGCCGGTCGCCCGGAAAATAAAAGAGACCGTTCCCAATGCCAGCGTTTATCTTTTTCTCACTCCCTGCCAGTACGTATCGGGCAAAGAGACCGAGTTCGGAAAGAAGAACCCCGACATCGACCAGGTGATATCGGCCGCCGATTACAGAAGATGGGTGCTGGGAGGAAAGCTGCCGCACATTTTCGACAATAAAGGCGTTTGCCTCTATCTGGGCGGCGACCTTTTGCACGCCACCCTGATCGCGAAAAAATTGAAATACCCTCTTTACGCTTACCTGTCGGGCAAGTTCGTCAACTGGATCGGGGCGTTCAAGAAGTTCTTCGTACCGGACCTCAACGCCTTCAATCATTTTCAGAACAAAGGAGTGCCGGCCGAAAAGCTCACGATCTCGGGCGACCTGATGGTGGATTCGGTCCGTTCCCTCCCCCGCGGCGAGTCCCGCGCCAAATGGAAGCTCGACCCGAATGAACCGGTGGTCGCGTTCCTCCCCGGCAGCCGCAAATGGGAGATCGAACATGTATTCCCGCTCTACGTTAAGACCGGCAAGTTCCTCAAGCAGGCAATGCCGGAAGCGCGGCTGATGCTCATCGTTTCCCCTTTTATCTCTATGGAAGAGCTGATGGCGCAGAAGGACCATCAGGTATTCGATGTCTATTGCTCGCAAGACTCGGTGACCGCCGCCGACCTGGCAGTGACCATTCCGGGGACCAACACCGCCATTCTGGCGGCGCAGGGAATGCCGATGATCGTGGTCTTCCCGCTCGACAAGCCGGAAGCGATCCCGCTCGAAGGGATCATGCACTACATCAGTTCCGTCCCCGGCCTTAATTTTATCATCAAAAGAACGATCGCCTGGTACGCCAACAAGACCACCCGGTTCTTCGCCCTCCCCAACATCAAATCCGGCCAGCCGGTGGTGGAAGAGATACGGGGCAAGATCGACACCCGCAAGGTGGCGGAACGCGCCGCCGGCTTGTTAAGGAACCGGGAAAAGCTGGAATGGGAAGCGATCGCGCTCAAGAACGTGATGGGCCCGCCCGGCGCCGCGGGGCTTATCGTCAAGGAGATCACGCATGAAGCTGTATCGTAGGCTCCTTTCCTATCTCAAACCCTACCGCGGCCAGATCATCGGCGCGATACTCTGCATGCTGCTGGTATCCGCCACCAACATTCTGCTCATCCCGCTGGTGGGAAAATTATCGGAAGCGATCGGCGCCAAGAACTTCAATCTGCTCAATCTGGTGGTGCTGGGCGCGGTGGTACTGTACTTTTTCCGCGGCGTCGCCAGTTACGGCCAGGGATATTTGACCTCGTTCGCCGGCTACCGGGTGGTGACCGACCTGCGCATCCAGGTCTACCGGCATCTACAAGATATGTCGCTCGACTTTTTCGCCAAGTGGCGCACCGGTGAAGTGATCTCCCGCGTCACCAACGATATCGGCGTCGTGCAATCGGCGGTGATCGCCTCGGTCATGGACATCATGCCCAACCTGATCACGCTGGTCGGCGTGATCGGCTACCTGATCTATCTCAACTGGCGGCTCACGCTTATAACTTTCATCGTCATCCCACTCCTCTCCCTGATCATCAGCCGCTTCGGGTCGGAAATGAGGGAAGTATCGCGCGAAGCGCAAAAGAAAGCGGCGGACGTCGCGTCAATATTACAGGAAACCGTGTCCGGCGCAAGGGTGGTAAAATCTTTCGCCATGGAAAAGCACGAGCTGGCGAAATTCTCCAAAGAATCGGAAAAAAGCTTCGATCTGACGCTAAAACAGGCGCAAATAAACGTTACGCAGACCCCGCTTCTGGCTTTCTTGCAAATGCTGGCGATCGTGGCCGTGGTGTGGTACGGCGCGTTCGAGGTGGTCTCCGGCCGGCTCTCCCCGGCGGAATTGATCTCGTTCTTCACCGGTCTGGCGATGATCGCCGATCCGGTATCCAAACTCGGCTCCATCAACGCTACGGTGCAGAACGCGCTCGCCTCGGCGGAGAGGATCTTCGAGGTGATCGATATCGTCCCCACTATCAAGGAAAAGCCGGACGCGTTGGAGCTTAAAAAGATCGAGGGGAAGGTCGAATTCGACCACGTCTCGTTCAGCTACGAAAAAGGCGGCAAACCGGTGTTGAACGACATCGATCTTTCGGTAAACCCGGGCGAAGTGATCGCACTGGTCGGAAGGTCTGGCGCCGGCAAATCTACCATCGTCAATTTGATCCCGCGCTTTTACGACCCGATCTCGGGATCGATCCGCATTGACGGGTATGACCTTAAAGACCTCAAGCTGGAACCTTTACGGTGGCAGATGGGGATCATCCCTCAGGAAACGGTCCTTTTTTCCGGCACCATACGCGACAACATCGCTTACGGTAAGACCGGAGCGGCGCAAGAAGAAGTGGAACGCGTCGCGAAACTGGCCAACGCCCATGATTTCATTCTCACCCTCCCCGACGGTTATAATACTATGGTCGGAGAGCGCGGAGCCAGGGTATCGGGCGGGGAACGCCAGCGTATCGCCATCGCCCGCGCCCTGCTGCGGAACCCCAAGATCTTGATATTCGACGAAGCGACCTCTTCGCTCGACACCGAGTCGGAACGGTTGGTTCAGGAAGCGATGCAGCGGCTGATGTCGGGCCGGACGGTGTTCATCATCGCCCACCGGCTCTCTACCGTCCAGCACGCCAACCGGATACTGGTGATCGACGGCGGCCGCATCGCCGAGCAGGGGAAGCACGCGGAACTGCTGTCGAAGGACGGCATTTACAAAAAATTGTACGAGATGCAATTCCAAGATGAAAAAACTGCTGATAATAAGTAACGGCCACGGCGAAGACCTGGTGGGAGCGAAACTGGCGCAGGCGCTTTCCGGGTTCGAGATCGACGCTTTCCCCCTGGTCGGGACCGGAAGTTATTATGAAGGCCTGCCGGTCAACCTGATCGGCCCGGTCAAGAGCTTTCCCAGCGGCGGATTTTCCGCCCGGAATCTCTTCACCCTCCCCTCGGATATCAAGGCCGGCTATCTTCACCATCTCAACGATCAGTGGCATGTATTAAAGGATTCCAAAGACAGATACGATCTAGCGGTCGCCATCGGCGACCTGGTGCCGCTCGCCGCCGTATATACGCTCAAAGCCTCGTTCATTTTCGTCGGCGTGAATAAGTCCAAGTACTATCATTCTTTCGGATTCTATTACACCGCATGGGAAAAGTGGATGCTGAAGAAGGCGGAAGCGGTCTTTGCCCGCGACGAGATCACCGCGCAGGACCTGGCGGGATCGAAGATCAAGGCACTGTATTACGGGAACCCGCTGATGGATTGTATCGGAGAAATTGCGAATGCGGATTTACGAGCGGCGAATGAAGACAAGTTGGTCATTGGATTCCTGCCGGGCACGCGGGATGAGGACGTTTTTTACAACATACAGGATTTCTATTCGGTAACGCGGGAACTCAATAAATTCGACCGGCATTTTGAGTTCCTGGTCGCGACCAACGCCGGGACGCTCGACGGCATGGAGAAAGCGCCCTTCGCCGATGTTTTGGAACGGTCGGACGTCATTATCGGGCTTTCCGGCACGGGCAACGAACAGGCGGCGGGAATGGGCAAACCGGTGGTCGCCTTCCCGGGGCGCGGATCGCAGTACACTAAAAAATTCGCCTCCGCGCAAAAACAATTACTGGGAGAAGCCCTCTGCCTGGTGGAAAGGAAACCGGAAAAGATCGCCGACGCGGTCTGGTCGATCATAAACGATCACACCCGCTACGAATACATGTCGAATACCGGCAAACAGCGGATGGGGGGACCGGGCGCGGTAGAAAAGATCGCCGCGTACATAAAGGAGCGCCACGCATGAAAGTGTCCGGCTTTACCGTAGCGCGCAACGTCATCAAGTTCGATTATCCGGCGGTGGAAGCGATCACCTCGATCCTGCCGGTCTGCGACGAGTTCATCGTCAATGTGGGGGATTCGGAGGACGCCACGCTGGACCTGATCCGTTCCATCGGCTCGCCCAAGATCCGGATCGTGGAGAACGCCTGGGACCCGAAGATGAGGAAGTCGGGCCGCGTACTCGCCTACCAGACCAATCTGGCATTGGAGGAATGCACCGGCGACTGGGCCTTTTACATCCAGGCGGACGAGTGCGTGCATGAAAAGTATCTTCCCATCATCCGGGAAAATCTGGAAAGACGCCTCAATGATCCGGAAGTCGACGGGTTCTCGTTCAAATACGTCCATTTTTACGGCGCTTATTCCAAGGTCGTGCCCCCGGAATGGGACTGGTACAAGGAATCGATCCGCATAATCCGCAACGACCGGACCATGATCTCGGACGGCGACGCCACTTCGTTCCGGAAATTGCGTTTATACAAGCAGAGAATGAATTCTCGCTTAAATTTTAACCGCGAATTCATTCGCAGGTTGGATGACTTTTTCTTTCCCAGAGTCCGGAACATCCCTTCCGGCGCCGAAATGTATCACTACGGCTGGGTCCGCCCGCCGCATATCATGATGCAGAAGAAGATCGAGTTCGAAAGTTTCTACAGCCCCGACAATGCCACGCTGGACAAGCATCCGATGAAGGACCACCAGTTCAATTACGGCAACGTCGCCGCCCTCCCCGACTTCAAGGGTACCCATCCGGCGGTAATGAGCAAAAGGATCGAGGCCTGGCAAAAAGCTTTCCGCCAGCGATGAGCATGAGCAATGTTCTTTTTATTAACCCCACTTCCCGGATAGGAGGGGCGGAAAAAAGCCTGCTCCAGATCGTTGCCGGGCTCGCCCGAAATAAATACTGGCCGATCGTCCTGCTCCCCGATAAAGGCCCGCTTGCCGACGATCTCGCTAAGCTCGGTGTAAAGGTGATCTACGCTCCCAGGTTCGTGATCGAAGCGCATTCGCTCCTAGAACTTCCGATCGCGCTGTTCTGGCTCGGCCGGATCGTAAAGGGACATAACATATCGGTCATCCATTGCAATTCAAAGTTCGCCAGCCGACTCCCCGCCCTCTTTGCCGGACAGACAAAAACGAAAGTGATACTCCACTGGCGCGATTTTTCACTCTGGCCCGACGAGAAACATTATATCAATAAATATCAAAGCCGGCTCGTCTTCTTCGCCATCTCCGAAGGGATCAGGACTTTTCTTATGGAGAACGGGATCGACGGCTCCCGGATAGAACTGATATACGACGGCGCAGATGGATCGTTCTACGAAGTACCGCCGCAAAAAGATAATAAAAGATTGACCGTCGCCGTCACCGGCCGCATCGACAACTGGAAGGGGCACGAATACCTGATCGAGGCAATGCAGAGGATAAAGGACCTCCCGGTCGATCTTGAAGTGTTCGGCGAATTCCACGAAATAAACGATCGCGATTATCTCAATAAGCTAAAGGGACTGGTCTATGTGCTCGGATTGTCCGACCGCGTCCGCTTTACCGGGTTCCAGAAAGCCCCCGCTTCCGCCCTGGCGCAGGTCGATATCGTCTGCGTCCCTTCGATCTTCGAACCGTTCGGGATGGTGGCGGTGGAGGCGATGGCGGCGGGGCGCCCCGTGATCGCGTCGAACACCGGCGGATTAAGGGATATAATAGAGGATGGGGCCACCGGTTATCTGGTCGAGCCCAAAAACCCGGAAGCGATCGCGGACAAGCTGCGGCTTTTATGTTCGGACCCGGAACTGAGAAAAAAACTGGGGACCGCCGCCCGCGAGCGGGCGCGGACAAAGTTCAGCGTCAAGGACCAGCTCGATACGATCGAAAGGATTTACGATGAGATTATCGGCGATCATACTGACCAGTAACGAAGAAGCCAATATAGAACGCTGCCTTAACAGCCTGCCGGCGGGGATCGAGGTCCTGATAGTCGATTCCGGATCGACCGACGGGACGGCCGGCATCGCGGAAAAGCGCGGCGCCAGAGTCTTAAAAAGGCCGCTCGACAACTTCGGCGCCCAGCGCAATTTCGGCCTCAAAAAAGCGGCCAACGACTGGGTCCTCTTTATCGATGCCGACGAAGAGCTGGCTCCGGAACTAAAAGCAAAACTTCCGGCGTTCATCGACAATAAAGAAGGGGTCGTCGGTTACGATATCCGGCGCTGGAATTATGTACTGGGCAAACGGATGACCCATTGCTGGACGCCAGACCACGTGCTGAGATTGTTCGACCGCCGGCACGCCCGGTATAAAGGAGAGATCCACGAGTGCGCCGTCGCCGACGGTAAAGTGGTGAGGGTCGAAGAGCCGATCCTGCATTACACTTTCCAGAGCGTATCCGGTTATTTCGACAAGATCAACCGTTATTCAACCGTCGAGGCGGGCCGTCTGTTCAAGGAGCGCGCGCCTTTCAAGCCGAGCATGCTCGTTTCCCGCTCCTGGGCCATGTTCACGCAGGTATTGCTGGGACGCAAAGGGATGCTCGACGGCACGCGCGGGCTGATCCTCGCGCTGATGGAAGCGGCCCTCTCCTATCTAACCTATGCCAAGCTGTACGAGCTGTATGAAAAAGAGAAAAATAAATAAAGTCCTAATCATCCGCCCCGACGCTATCGGCGATTTCGTTTCCATCACGCCGGTACTTTCCGCGCTTAAAAAAGCGGACCCGGACATAAGGATAACCTTGCTGGGCAGCAAGGCCAATTTTGAGCTGGCCTCAAATCATCCGCTGATCGACGAAGTGATACCGGACAAGATACGGACCGGGGAAGCGAAGGGAATATCGGGATACCTGAATTACATTAACGAGTTCAGGGAACGGATATTCGACGCCGCGCTGGTATTCTATAACGAGCTGCCCTACGCGCTCCTCGCCCTTTTGGCCGGGATACCGGTACGCGTCGGCGATAAGGACAAGTTCCCGCTCACCCTGCTGTACAATGGCGGGACCCATATAAACAACGCCGACCAGACCAAGCATGTCCTCGAGTACAATCTGCAATATGTCCAGGCGCTGGGATTTAACACCGCCGGTTG
>DATJPS010000125.1:0-15605 GCA_035506255.1 Candidatus Omnitrophota bacterium
TCCCAGTGCCGAAAGCGGCAGCGCCGCCCCGAGCGCGCTTGCGCCCCGGGTCCGGTCGACGTCGGCCATCAGCGCGCGTATCTGGGCCGAAGTGGAGCAGCTTGAGATCTCATTCGAACGTAGCAGGTTGCCGCGGAACGAGCGGACTTCCCCGCCGATCCCACGGTCCGTGATCTTGCCGAATCTGTTCACCATCATTAGATCCCTCCAAAAACAATAAAAGTTGCTATAATCTTATCTGAACAGGATCGGAGATATTTCAGTTCATTTGCCATGAAATTGAACATAAGGGTGATCCCCAATGCCAGGCAGGACCGGATCGTCCCGGAGGGCGACCGCTTAAAGGTCTATTTGCACGCCCCCGCGGTGGAAGGAAAAGCGAACAAAGCGCTGATCGAGCTCCTCTCTGAACATTATAAGGTCAAGCGGAACAAAATAATCCTGTTGAAAGGAGAAAAGAGTCGCGATAAGATAGTGGAGATCATCGAAGGGGGATAAATATGAAAAAAATATCGATCATCATGGCCGCACTGCTGCTTATTCTTGCGAATGGGGCGTTCGCTTTCCAGCCGGCGATCATCGGCGGGGTAAGGGACGGGCTGGCGATCGGGTTCATGGCCGACGGCCCGCTGGCAAAGAATGTGGGGATCCGTGTGGGAGTGGAGGGCGATACCGGAAAACAACCGCTGATATTCTTCCTCGGCGGCAAATTCTATCTCGGTTCGGTCGGCCGTTCACAGATGTCGTTGGGACTGGGGATGGTGGCTTATTCCGGCAACAGCACCGATATCGGTGGAGCGTTCTCCCTGATATTCAATCGCGCCTTCGGTGTGGCGCCGCTGTTCTTTGAAGCGGGCGTGGATATCGCTTCCACCGCGCGCATCCAGGCGCAGTTAGGCTATAAGCTTTTTTAAGTGTTAACGAACCTCATCGTTACCCGCGTTCCGGGTACGGGTTTTAACAGCCTTTCTTCGCGGTAAGGGGCCGATGTCCCCATGCGGCTCACCTTATTGAAGCCGCTTTCGATTATCATCTGCTGGGCCGCGTAGCGGGTCGGCTTTTCACCGATTATCAGGTCCATCCCTTTTCCCATACCGCTGAAATCGGAGAACTGGTCGGGGTCGGTGGAAAATCCCGGGGCCAGCGCTTTCATTATATCCTTTATCCCCGGACCATTGTCCCAGACGATCACTTCGGTCCTCGGCCGTGACGCGTTTAGGAGCAGGCTGCCGTGCCGGTTGATCGCCAGCAGGGCGTCCCCCCCGTGGGAGGCCGCGTTCTTGATCGCCTCGAACGCCTGGATATAAGAGAAATCGATCGTGAATTTGGAAAGGCGGGGAGCGACATTGGCATAGAAGCCGGTAAGGAATTCCATGTGATCGGCCGGCCTTTTTAACATCATATAGACCGGGAACACGCTTTCCTTTAAGTTTACCGGCAGGGTACCGTAGCGGACCAAGTGGTCGTAAGCGAGTTCAACATTTGACCGGAAACGAGCTTCGCTCGTTCGCCATGCGGTCTGGACGCCGGAAATTATCCTCATCAGAACAGCACGTCCATGTTCACGCCAAGCGTTTCCAGCTGTTCCCGCTTGATCCCTTCAAGCCGGGGAGACGGGTCCGCGCTATCGTAACCGTCGCGGTAATAACGGTCGAGGTAACGGAGGTTCTGTTTACCCTGGACGATCTTCCGGAAATCCGAGAACAGACGGTCGTTCTCTATTGCTACTTGGGAACGGGGAGCCTGCGCGCTATTCTCTACGTCTATCATCCATAATTTGGGATTGGAGAACGGCGTGGAAGGCTGGGGTACCCATTCGAATCGGCCGCCGGCGTTTTTAAGCGTGATGCTGGCAACGGTGGTCGGCTTGGGATCGTAGATCAGATGCCTCAAGGCATAATCGCCATGGATCAACTCTTCGATCTCTTTGATCGCGGCCAGCCTGCCGAGATAATAAGCGATGGAAAGGAACACAGGCACGGTCTCGTCGCCGGAGTGGGCAATGGCAATGTCCCGCGAGTGTTGGTTGACCCTTTGCACGATCATGCCCGGACAAAACGTCATCAGGAGAGTGTAATAGCCGGTTTCCCCGCGGTTCTTCTCCACTTTTATCGGCGTGGGCGCCCCGATCAGCTGGCGGGTCCCCTGTGAATGGGCGTTGAGGAGCCGATCCCAGGTGGATAACATCACATATTCCCAGAGAAGACGGATCTCCGTCCGGTCCTTCAACTTGAGGAACATCTGTTCCAGGTGCGGCCTTCCTGACCAATGAACATGGCCGTTAAAAAGGAATACGTCGGAACTTTTCTTTTTTTCCTCCTTGTAAATCGTAACGTTCTGCCATCCCAGCTGAGGGTGAACGCCGGTCAGCATGGGCAGCCTGCCCATGACGCGGAAACCGGGAGGGGCGTAAGAGAACGCATCCAGTTGCTGTGTGACGCACGCCTTTACCAACGCCACCTCGGCCCGGCCGTAGCGGGAGGTCGTGGACCTGAACATCGATGATATCGGCAAATTGGCCATACAATATAGTTTCGGAGAAAATCGCGGTTTATTTCACTTCAATTCCCGCATCAAATATGATAAAATTACATTATCCATATGGAGATCACTGGCGCACAGGCATTGCTTGAATCGTTGAAAAAAGAAGGGGTGGAGATCATCTTTGGCTACCCCGGCGGACAGGTCTTGCCTCTATACGACGCGCTGTATGACGAAAAGGAGATCCGGCATGTTCTGGTGAGGCACGAGCAGGGAGCCGCACACGCGGCCGACGGCTATGCCCGCGCCACCGGTAAGGTGGGCGTTTGCCTGGCCACCTCCGGTCCCGGCGCCACCAACCTTATAACCGGCATCGCCAACGCCTACATGGATTCGATCCCGCTGATCGCGATTACCGGCCAGGTCCCCAATTTACTGCTCGGCCGCGATTCGTTCCAGGAAGCGGACGTAGTGGGGATCACCATGCCGGTGACCAAGCACAATTTCCTGGTGAAAGAGATAAAGGATCTTCCGCGGATCGTGAAGGAAGCATTCTATATCGCGCGGTCGGGGCGGCCTGGCCCGGTCTCGATCGACATTCCAAAAGACGTTTTCACGGGGAAGCTCAAGTATGCTTATCCTGAAAAGGCGGATATCCCGAGCTACAAGCCGAACACCAAAGGGCATCCAAAGCAGATCTCGGCGGCGGCCAGGGCGATCGCGGCGGCCCGTAAACCGGTGCTTTACGCCGGCGGCGGGGTGATCTCCGCCAACGCTTCGGCCGAGCTCAAACAGCTGGCGGAAAAATGCAATATCCCGGTGACGCTCACCATGATGGGGCTGGGCGCTTTCCCGGATTCGCATCACTTATCGCTCGGGATGATCGGGATGCATGGCACCGCATACGCCAATTATTCCGTGACCGACTGCGACCTGCTGATCGCGGTGGGGGTGCGGTTCGACGATAGGGTGACCGGGCACATCCCGCGTTTTGCTCCCAACGCAAAGATCATCCATATCGACATCGATCCGGCCGAGATCGGAAAGAACGTGAGGGTGGATATCCCGATCGTGGGGGACGTGAAGAACGTGCTCAAGGAGCTGATCGAAAAGGTCGGGCCCAAAGAGGACCATAAGGATTGGATCGATCAGGTCGAGCAGTGGAAGGGCAAGTACCCGCTTTCCTATAAGAAAACGGACGGATTGAAGCCGCAAATGATCATCGAAGCGTTCTGCGAGATCACGAAGGGGAAGGAAACGATCGTGGTGACCGAAGTGGGACAGAACCAGATGTGGTCGGCCCAGTACTTCAAATTCGAAAAGCCGCGCTCGTGGATCTCGTCGGGCGGATTGGGGACGATGGGATTCGGCCTCCCCGCCGCCAACGGCGCGCAATTCGGCCGCCCCAACGCGATCGTGGCCGACTTCGCGGGCGATGGCTCCATCCAGATGAACATCCAGGAGCTGACCACCGCCGTCAATAACAAGCTCCCGATAAAGATATATGTGCTCGACAACAGTTACCTGGGGATGGTGCGGCAGTGGCAGGAACTGCTTTACCAGCGGCACTATTCCCATACCGATCTCGATAATAATCCCGATCTAGTTAGGATCGCGGAAGCGTACGGCTGCGCGGCGCGGCGCGTAGAACGCGCGGAAGATGTGAAAGAAGCGCTCGAATGGTCGCTTACGATCAAAGACCGTCCGGTGCTGATAGATTTCGTGATCGCGCGGGAAGAGAACGTTTTCCCGTTCGTTCCTCCCGGCCAGGCGATCAACGAGATGATATTGGATTGATCAACGGATGTTAAAACGGATAAACGGATAAAAAAATGAAACATACGATAAGTGTGATAGTGGAGAACAAGCCGGGCGTCCTGTCGCGGGTGGCGGGGCTGTTCGCGCGGCGGGGGTTCAACATCGAATCCCTGGCGGTCGGCGTGACCGACGATCCTTCGATCTCCCGGATGACGATCGTGGCCGAAGGGGACGAGCGCGACCTGGAACAGATCACCAAACAGCTTTACAAGCTGATCGACACGCTCAAAGTGTTCGATCTGCCGGTGGGGCAGGCGGTCGAGCGCGAGCTGGCGCTGATCAAGGTGTCGGCCAACGAAAAGACCCGCTCGGAGATAACCCAGATCGTCGATATTTTCCGGGCGAAAGTGATCGATGTGGCGGAAGACAGCATGACGGTGGAAATTTCGGGCGAGGAGGGAAAGGTAGAGGGAATAACAAAGCTTCTGCGCCGGTTCGGGATCAAGGAAATGGTTAGAGGGGGCAAACTGGCCCTGCAAAGAGGAGGAGCGGAGTAAAATGGCAAAAGTGTACTACGACAAGGACGCAGATCTCAAGGATTTAAAAGGTAAGACGATAGCGATCATCGGGTTTGGCAGCCAGGGCGGAGCCCAGGGGCAGAGCCTTAAGGACAGCGGACTCGACGTGATCGTGGCCGAAGTGGAAGGGACCACAAACTGGGACCGGGCAAAGAAGGCCGGGTTCAAACCGGTAACGGCGGAAGAAGCGGCACAGAAAGGCGACATCATCCAGATGCTCGTTCCGGATGAACTCCAGGCACGGATCTACCGCGAAGTGGTCTCAAAGCACATGAAGAAGGGGAAAACGCTGATGTTCTCCCACGGGTTCAACATCCATTTCCACCAGATCATACCGCCGGCGGAAGTCGACGTGATCATGGTCGCGCCCAAGGGCCCTGGCCCGATGGTGCGGCAGATGTATGAACAGGGAGCCGGCGTGCCGGCCCTGATCGCCATTTACCAGGATCCCTCCGGCAAGGCTAAAAAGACGGCGCTCGCTTACGCCAAGGGGATCGGCGCCACCAAAGCGGGAGTGTTCGAAACGACTTTCCGCGAAGAGACAGAGACCGATCTGTTCGGCGAGCAGGCAGTGCTCTGCGGTGGCTGCACGGCATTGGTTAAGGCCGGGTTCGAGACGCTGGTGGAAGCCGGGTATCAGCCGGAAATGGCCTATTTTGAGTGCATGCATGAGCTCAAGCTCATCGTGGATCTGATGTACGCGAACGGGATCGCCGGCATGCGCGCCGCCATCAGCAACACCGCCAAGTACGGCGACATCACGGTCGGCCCGTACCTGATCGACGGCGGCGTAAAGCAGAAGATGAAATACGTCCTCGACCGGATCCAGAACGGCATGTTCGCCAAGGAATGGATAACCGAGAACCAGGCGGGACGCCCGGTCTTTTTGGCCCTGCTCAAGCGGGACAGCCATCATATGATCGAGGTCGTCGGCGAAAAACTGCGCGCGATGATGCCCTGGCTTAGAAATAGCAGATAAGGTTAAAAGGTATGAAAAGAAAATGGCTGGCGGCGCTGTTGGTCATTCTGGCATTGACCGCGGTATCGGCGGAAGGGAAGAAGAAAATGGATAACAAACTTTATGCGGTGTTCGACACCTCGATGGGAAAGATAGTCTGCGAGCTGTTCCCCAAAGAAGCCCCCCAGACCGTGGCCAATTTTACCGGCCTGGCAAAAGGGGAGATCAAATGGACCGATCCCAAGACCAAGGAGATCGTCCAGAAGCCGCTCTATGACGGCACCGTCTTCCACCGGGTGATCCCGAAGTTCATGGTCCAGGGTGGCGACCCGCTCGGTCTGGGGATCGGCGGCCCCGGTTATCAGTTCGCGGACGAGATCTCGCCCAATCTCAAGTTTGACAAGGTGGGCCGGCTGGCGATGGCCAACGCCGGACCCAACACCAACGGCAGCCAGTTCTTCATCACCGTTGCCGAGACCCCCTGGCTTGACGGCCACCACACCATCTTCGGGCAGGTGGTGAAAGGGCAGGACGTGGCGGATAAGATATCGAACGTGGCGCGTGATCCCAACGACCGCCCGGTCACGCCGGTGATCCTAAAGACCATCGTCATCACCGATAAAAGGCCTTGATCTCGCACCTGGTCGGGCTGATCGCGCGTTTCGTCACCGGAACAATATCGCAGGTCGGATATCTTGGGATCTTTTCCCTGATGATATTCGAATCGGCCTGCATTCCCATTCCTTCGGAGATCATCATGCCGTTTTCCGGCTTCCTTGCGTCGACCGGCAAGTTCAACCTTATCTGGATAACGCTGGCGGGTGCGGCGGGAAATCTGGTCGGTGCGGTCATTACTTATCTGATCGGTTATTACGGCGGGCGGCCGTTCGTCCTTAAGTACGGCAAGTACATTCTCATCAAGGAAAAAGAGGTCCATCACGCGGAGAGGTTCTTCGAGCGTTGGGGCGATTTCGCGGTCTTCATCGCGCGCAATCTGCCGATCGTCAGGACATTCATTTCTCTTCCGGCGGGAGTGGCGGAGATGAACTTTCCCAAGTTCGTGATCTATTCTTTTGTCGGTTCCATCCCCTGGTGCCTGGCGCTCGGTTACATCGGTTACTTGCTGGGCGCCAACTGGATGATGATCAGGAAATACGGCGACATACTCGATATTATCGTGGGGATTGGGATCGTGATCTTCATCGGCAAACTGGTGTGGGATTATTTTAACAACGGGAAGGATTGAATGGGCAGTGCAGGTTTCGAACCTGCGACCTCCTCGGTGTAAGCGAGGCATTCTACCACTGAACTAACTGCCCATCCTCGTCAGGTCCGGGGGAAAGAATGGGCGCGAGAGGTATCGAACCTCTGACCTCTTCCGTGTGAAGGAAGCATTCTACCACTGAACTACGCGCCCTTGATATCAAATTATACCTTATCTTGAAGCCCCCTACAACTTATGATAAACTTGAGCTTCGGGGCCCTTAGCTCAATGGCGGAGCAATCGACTCATAATCGACAGGTTATAGGTTCGAATCCTATAGGGCCCATTTATTGAAGTTGAAATTACCCGATCCACCGGCAAAAAGGAGTGATTGAAATGGCGGAAAAAGCGCAGAACTTTGACGATCTGATGAAACAAATAGACGAGTTTGAAAAGACGATCACCGACCTCATGAGCAACGTAAAAAGGCTACGGCAGAAACTTATGGACAACAAGACCAAATACGGGCCCGACATCTCCGCCTGGCCAAAAGAGGCCAGATAGCGCGAGCGGTCCGCAACATATCTTCCAATGAAGAAGGTTTTTGCCCTTTTTCTGATCGTCTTGACCCTTTCCGGTGCCGCTCCGGCCGCCAAAGACAAACGCAATTACGACTATCGTAAAGTTAAGGTACTGGTCAGTACCTACTACGCCGACCGCTGGAGCGACGAGGGGCGTTACCGGATGGTATCCCACCACGGCAAGCGGCTCGGCAATTTCGTGGCGCTAAACTTCCTCCCTGGCGGCAGCATCATCATGCTCCCCCGGATCTTTAAAACGACCAAGTTCGAAGTGGCCGACACCTTCGGCGGCACCGGCTACCGGTATTATAACGGCCGGAAATATTGGAAGGTGGATATCCTCCGCAACCGGGGTGAAAAATACGCCAGCGTCGACGGTCCGGTGGAGATGGTGGTGGTCAGTATCAATTTTAAGGGGCCGGTGAAGAACGCCGCGGTCAGGAAGAACGCCGAACTGTTCATCAAGTCGATAAAATAGCCGAATTTGATATAATGTAACGATGCGGAAACCAGGTCTGCTTTTTTTATTGGGATTGTTAACCCTTTCTTTGTGCGCCTGCGCGCCGGTAGAAAATAAAGCGGCCGCGCCCGTTGCCGCAAAGCCGCTGGCGTTCAAAAAATTCCCGGTCCTCGAGTACCATCTGATCCGGACGCCGGAAGGGAGATGGTCGCGGACGCCTGACAATTTCCGCGCCGATCTCGAATGGTTGTACGCTCATAACTACTATCCGTTCAATATGAAGGACATACTGGACGGATTCCCCGGCCTGCCGGCGGGCAAAACGCCGGTGGTAATCACTTTCGATGATTCTTCCTCCAGCCAATTCCGGTACCTGCCTGGCCAGAAGCTCGATCCCGATTGCGCGGTCAGCATCATCAAAGCTTTCCACGACAAGCATCCGGACTGGCCGATGCGGGCCACCTTTTTCATCCTGATCGAGACGAACAATCCCGACCGGAACATCTTTGGCCAGCCGGAGGAGCCGAATTACAAGGCGCGTAAGATAAAACAGCTCGTGAGCTGGGGGATGGAGGTGGCGTCGCATACATACTGCCATGACCGGCTTGACGGCATCAGCTTCAAGGCCGCCTGTTATTCGCTGGGACGGTCGTACAAAAAGCTGAAGGAGCTAAGCGGGCAGGAGATAATCAGTTTGGCGCTGCCGATGGGGCTTTATCCGAGCGATGAGGCGGTCTTTTCCGCCGGATACCAGAAGATAAAATACGATTTCAAGCTGGCGGCGGAGGTGGACGGCGGAATGCAGTTCGCTCCCGGCCAGCCGGAGTTCAACCCCCGCCACATCCACCGCATCCAGACCATCGCTTCGGAATGGAAAAAGTTCTTTAACCGCAAATGAGCCGATAATTTACGCCTTTTTTACGCTTTTTCCTGTTATCATTACCCCAAATTGACTTGACGTTGTGCTATTAATGGCACATTGTGATCTCAACGTTGCTGCTGATGGTGTTCGTAGCGGCGCTGGCAGGCGCGGCATTCGCCTTGATCTATTTCTCGGTGATGCTGGCGGTCTGCGCGTGGTATCTGATCGGAAGAAAAAATCGGAATGAAGACCAATCGGATATATATATCTGATACAATTTTGATGAGCGGGAGGAAACCATGGGTTTTGCCATATCGGGATTGATCGCGTTCTTGCTGTTGGTCTACCTGACCTACGCGATGTTCAATCCGGAAAAGTTCTAACGGAGCATAAAGCATGAGGATAGTTGATTACGCGCAAATAATATTTTTCCTCGGTCTGCTGGCGGCCCTGACTCCGCCGGTCGGCCTGTTCCTGGCCCGGGTATTCCAGGGCGAGCGTACGGTCATGTCGTCGTTGTTTAGCTGGTTGGAGCGACTGATATACAATATCTGCGGTATAGACACGGCGGAGCGGATGGACTGGAAAGCTTACTGCCGGGCGCTGGTATATTTCAATCTGACCGGTTTCGCGTTCCTGTTCCTTCTGCAGATGATCCAAAAAAGCCTGCCACTCAATCCGGCCGGTCTGCCCAACGTCGGCTGGGATTGCGCTTTTAACACGGCCGCCAGTTTTATGACCAACACCAACTGGCAATCGTACGCCGGGGAAACGACCATGAGCGACCTGACGCAGATGCTGGGGCTTACCGTTCAGAACTTCCTGAGCGCCGCCACCGGCATCACCGTGTTGCTGGCGCTGGTGCGCGGACTGGTATCTAAAGCGTCAAGTTCGCTCGGCAATTTCTGGGTCGATCTGGTCCGTTCCATTATATATGTGCTTATTCCCTTTTCGATCGTGCTGGCGCTATTACTCAACTCGCAGGGGGTGGTCCAGACCCTTTCGCCTTACAAAGAGATCACCACGCTGCAGGGGGATAAACAGCTCCTTCCGCTGGGTCCAGCGGCATCGCAAGTCGCCATCAAACAATTGGGAACGAACGGCGGCGGATTCTTCAATGCCAACAGCGCCCATCCGTTCGAGAACCCGACGCCGCTTTCCAACTTTTTCCAGATGCTGGCGATCTTATTGCTGCCGGCGGCGCTGGTCTATGCCTACGGCGTGATGATCGGGAACAAAAAGCACGCCTGGATGCTTTTCTCCGTGATGTTCGCGGTCCTGGCGATCGGGATCGTCGTTTCGCTATATTGCGAATATCGCCTCCCCGGCGCCGTGCACGAAGGACAGGAGACGCGGTTCGGCATCGTCAACAGCGTCCTCTGGTCGGTCTCCACTACCTGTGCCTCCAACGGATCGGTCAATGCTATGATCTCGTCGCTCTCGCCGATCGCGGGAGGGGTGGCGCTTTTCAACATCATGCTTGGCGAGGTCGTATTTGGCGGGGTCGGTTCCGGCCTGTACGGGATGCTGCACATGATATTGCTGACGGTGTTCCTGGCCGGACTGATGGTGGGACGCACACCGGAATATTTGGGTAAGAAGATCGAACGGAAAGAGGTCCAGATGGTGATCCTCTCCATCTTATTGCCTTCCGCCGCCATATTGATCGGTGCGGGGATCGCCTGCGTCCTCCCCGTTGCCCTCTCATCGCTTTCCAGCGGCGGGCCGCACGGGTTGAGCGAGATCCTGTACGCTTTCTCGTCCGCCTCCCAGAACAACGGCAGCGCGTTCGCCGGGCTCAACGCCAACACCGTTTTCTATAACGTGATACTGGGGATCTGCATGATCATCGGGCGGTTCGGCGTGATCGTACCGGCGCTGGTGATCGCCGGCAGTTTGGCGGAAAAGCGGATCGCCCCGGCCACGAGCGGTACCTTTACCACCGATAATTTCCTCTTTGCCGCGCTGCTGGTGGGTGTGATGGTGATCGTCGGCGTGCTGACGTTCTTCCCCGCGCTTTCGCTCGGACCGCTGGTGGAGCACGTGCTGATGCTCAAGGGGAGGGTGTTCTAGTCATGGCCAGAGTGTCGGCGATCGACAACAATAAAGTATTTTTCGAAGCGATAAAGGATTCTTTCGTTAAGCTCGATCCCAGGGAAGAGATGCGGAACCCGGTTATGTTCGTTACTTTTGTTTGCTCCACCATCACCGCCGCGTACTTCCTCAAGCATCTTTTCGCGGGTAACTTTTCGCTGTTCGAACTGCTGATCAGCGTCTGGCTATGGTTCACCGTGCTTTTTGCGAACTTCGCGGAGGCGCTGGCGGAGGGGCGGGGGAAGGCGCAGGCGGAAAGTCTTAAAAAGTCCAGAAAAGAAGTGACCGCCCGGCTGCTCGAGGGCGGGCAGGAGAGGGAGGTCCCGGCCGGAAAGCTTAAAAAAGGCGATGTCGTGGTTTGCGAAGCGAACAATATCATCCCCGCCGACGGCGAAGTGATCGAAGGGATCGCGAGCGTCGACGAATCGGCAATAACAGGAGAGTCCGCTCCCGTCATCCGCGAAAGCGGAGGCGACCGGAGCGCGGTAACGGGCGGGACCAAGGTGATCAGCGACCGGATAGTGGTCAGGATCACCGCCGACCCGGGCGGCAACTTCATCGACCGGATGATCTCACTGATCGAAGGGGCAAAACGCCAGCGCACTCCCAACGAGATCGCTCTCAGCATAGTGCTTTCCGGCCTTACCATGATCTTTCTGCTCGCGGTGGTGACCCTCAAGCTCTTCGCTGATTACAGCGGCAGTGCGGCGGGGCAGGACCTTTCTGCCATCGTTACCGTTCCCATACTCGTTTCCCTCCTGGTCTGCCTGATCCCCACCACCATCGGCGGCCTCCTCAGCGCCATCGGCATTGCCGGTATGGACCGGCTGATACGGAGGCACGTAATCGCCAAGAGCGGGAGGGCGGTGGAGGCGGCGGGGGACATCGACGTCCTTTTACTGGACAAGACCGGGACGATTACCATGGGGAACCGGATGGCGTCCGAGTTCATCCCCGCCACCGGCGTGGACCAGAAGATGCTGGCCGAAGTCTCGCAGCTTTCTTCCCTTTCCGATGAGACCCCGGAAGGAAGATCGATCGTGGTGCTGGCAAAAGATAAGTTCGGCCTGAGGGCGCAGTCGCTCCATTCGAGCGAGGCGACATTCATACCGTTCTCCGCCGCCACGCAGATGAGCGGTGTCGATTTCCATCACGCGGACAAGGTAGTGTACCGTTCGATCCGCAAGGGCGCGGTCAACGCGATAAAAAGGTACGTCGAAACGAACGGCGGCCGTTTTCCGCAGAACATCGAGGCGGAAGTGGCCCGCGTCAGCAACAGCGGAGGGACGCCGCTGGCGGTGGCCGACGGCAACCGGGTGCTCGGCATCATTTATCTCAAGGATATCGTTAAAGGCGGGATCAAAGAACGGTTCCGGGAACTGCGAAAGATGGGGATCCGCACCGTGATGATAACCGGCGACAACCCGATCACCGCGGCGGCGATCGCGGCGGAGGCGGGAGTGGACGACTTTTTGGCGCAGGCGACGCCGGAGGCGAAGCTCGAGCGGATAAGGAAGGAGCAGGCGGACGGCCACCTGGTGGCGATGACCGGCGACGGCACCAACGACGCCCCGGCGCTGGCGCAGGCCGATGTCGGCGTCACCATGAACACCGGGACGCAGGCGGCGCGCGAAGCGGGGAACATGGTCGATCTGGAAAGCAACCCGACCAAGCTGATCGAGATCGTGGAGATCGGCAAGCAGCTGCTGATGACGCGGGGTTCGCTCACCACTTTCAGCATCGCCAACGACGTGGCAAAGTATTTCGCCATCATCCCGGCGATGTTCGGGATGCTGTACGCGGGAGCGGGCGAGGAGCGCGGTCCGCTCTCGGTCCTCAATATCATGGGATTACATTCGCCGCAGAGCGCCATCTTGAGCGCGGTGATCTTTAACGCCATCATCATCGTGATCCTGATCCCGCTGGCGCTGCGGGGCGTGGCTTATCGCAGCGAGAGCGCGCGCACTCTGCTGCGGCGAAATCTGCAGATCTACGGACTGGGAGGACTGATCGCTCCGTTCATCGGGATCAAGCTGATCGATGTCCTGATGGTCCTCCTGAAGGTGGTCAAATGAAAGACCTGATCACGGGCATCAAGTTGTTCCTGGCGATGGCGGGATTGACCGGTTTGATCTATCCACTCCTGATGACCGGCATCGGGCAGGCCGTTTTCAACGATCGGTCCAATGGAAGCATCTATAAGATGGACGGCAGGGAGATAGGCTCGTTGCTGATCGGCCAAAAATTCGATCAGGATAAATATTTTTGGCCGCGGCCTTCCGCCATCGATTATAATCCTCTGCCGTCCGGAGGAAGCAACCTGTCCGTTACCAGCAAAAAGCTGGCGGCGATAGTTGAAGAGAGAAAGCAAAAACTGCTGAACGCCGATCCTTCAATCGCGGGCAAAACCGTACCTTCGGACCTGCTTTACGCTTCCGGTTCCGGGCTCGATCCTCATCTCACTCCCGCGGCGGCGCTGTTCCAGGTCGATCGCGTGGCGCGCGCCCGCGGGTATGATTCGGCGAAAAAAAGTGAGATAATTGGACTGATCGTAAAGCTTACGGAAGGCAGGGACCTGGGATTGTTCGGCGAAAAAAGAGTGAACGTCCTTGAACTCAACGCCGAACTCGACCGTCTCCGCTGAACGGGGGACAAATTGGAAGATTATTCTAGAAGACTGACGCCGGAAGAGGCGTTGAAAATAGCCACGGAACATCCACAGCGGGGAAAGCTAAAGATATTCATCGGTTACGCCCCCGGCGTCGGCAAATCGTACACCATGCTCAACGAGGGGAACCGCCGGCAGCAGCGGGGCGAGGACCTGGTGGTGGGCTACGTGGAACTGCACGGCCGGGCCGATACTGAAAAGCAGATCAGCGGGCTGGAGGTGGTGCCGCGCAAGAAGATAGAATACAGCGGCAAAACGATGGACGAGATGGACACCGAGGCCATCATCCGCCGCCATCCCGCGACCGTACTGGTGGACGAACTGGCCCACACCAATGTCCCGGGCTCAAAATACGTCAAGCGTTACGAGGACGTAGACGAGATCCTGCGCGCGGGGATCAACGTCATCACCACCCTCAATGTCCAGCACCTGGAAAGCCTCAACGACGTGATCAAGCAGATCACCGGCGTCACGGTGCGGGAGACGATACCGGACAGCATCGTGGAGAACGCCGACGAGGTGGTGGCGGTCGACATTTCGGTGGAGGCGCTGCTCAACCGCCTCAAGCGGGGAGACATCTATAAAAGGGACAAGATCACCGACGCGCTCTCCAACTTCTTCCGCGAAGGCAACCTGAACGCGCTGCGCGAGATCACGCTCCGGCAGACGGCGCAGGAAGTGGACGAAGAGCTGGAGCTGTACATGAAGGCGCACGGCATCCACGAATCATGGCAGACCACCGAACGGATCATGGTCTGCGTGAGCCCCAGCCCCAACGGCAAAAGGCTGGTCCGCCGGGGGGCGCTGATCGCCCGACGCTACCGCTGCGAATGGTTCGTGGTGGCGGTGGAGAATTCCGGATTGTTCTCCCCCAAGTGGAGCCAGAAGGACAAAGAGGACCTGGAAAGCAACTTCGCGCTGGCGCGGCAGCTGGGGGCGGGGACGGTAACGCTCAAGGGGAGGGGGATCTCGGAGGAGCTGGCGCGGTTCGCGCAGGAGAAGAACATCACGCAGATCGTGATCGGGCATTCGGAAAAGAGCCCTTTCCAGGCGCTCTTCACCCGCTCCACCACCGCCACGCTCCTCAGCGAGACCAGGAACATCGCCATCCATGTGATCCCCATCGGCGGCGACACCGGGAGCGCGCCCGGCAAACCCGGCCTGTTCAGTTCGATCTTCAGCCCCGACTTCGCGGTGAGCGATTCGTGGAAGACATTCGCCATGCTGGCCGTCATCACCGCGGCTAATTTGCTCTTAAAGAAATACCTGGGTTACCAGGCGATCGGGTACATCTTCCTGCTGGCGCTGCTGATCTTAAGCCTGCTGGTATCGTTCGTTCATATCGTGGCGTTCGCGGTGGTGAGCGCGGTGATCTGGAATTTCCTCTTCATACCGCCGGTCGGGACTTTCTCGATCATGAAGACCGAGGATATTTTGATGAGCGGAGTGTACATCGTCATTTCCATCATCGCCGGATATCTGACCAGCAAGATCCGGAAGGACGAACGGCTGCTGGCGATCCGGGAAGCCCGCACCGACACGCTTTACCGCATCGCTTCGGTCATCAATACCGCGCGCGACCGCCACGCGCTGATCGAGGAGATCGAAAAGGAGATCGGCATCATCCTCCCCGGCAAATGCCGCGTGTTCGTCAAGGACGACCGGGAAAAGTTCGACGAGTTACTGCGCCGCCAGATCGCCGGCGACGAAAAGGAGCTTTCGGTGGCGTTGTGGGCGTTCGAAAAAGCGCAGCCCGCCGGCTGGTCGACCGACGTCCTGTCGTTCGCCCGCTCCCTGTACATCCCGCTCAAAGGGCCGTCGGAGAACATCGGCGTGATATCTTATCAGCCGGAGCATGACCGTCCGTTGTCGCAGGAAGAGATGAACATGCTGCTGACCGCTGCCAGCCAGCTGGCCATCTACCTGGAACGGGAGATCATGGAAGAGCGCGCGTTCGAAGC
>DATJPS010000126.1:0-5521 GCA_035506255.1 Candidatus Omnitrophota bacterium
GGTTCGCTTCCAAATTCGGCAGTAGATTGGCCGGATCGAGCCGTTCAAGGGTGAACGGGCCATTGAGCTGATCCAATACCTGTTGCGCCATGCCCTGGCGATCGACCAGATATGAGATGTATTCCCCGACGGTCGTTTCGATTATAGACATATGCTGTTCAAGATCTTTAAGCAGCCTGCCGGCGGCCCCGGACCCATTGTCGGGCAGGTATCCGAGCGCTTTCGAAAATGTTTCGAGAGCTTCGCCTTCGGGAAGGTATTTGGAGTTGCGGCCGTAGGCAAGATCGAGGCGTATTCTTATGTTCGTGACAAAATTATAAGACCTGATCAGTTGGTCCGCTTTGTCAGGGCTGAAGCGTGATTTGATTTCCTGGAGCATCTCGGGAACACTGGCGTTGAATTTTCCGGTTATTAGCTGCATTACCCATACCAGCCGGTCCACGTCCCGTATCCCGCCCGCATCGGTCTTGATGTTGATCCTCTTTTTGCCGCCGTCCCGCCGGGATATCTTCTTGGCCAGGACCGTCATTTCATGGTCATAGCGGTAGAGAGCTTCCAATATCCTGGCATTGGCCGGTTCGCCCGTGAATTTGTGCATGCCGGCGATCGCGCTCTGCGCCAAATAACGGGCGCCGCTGCCGTATGCCAGCGTAAGGTACCCGCGGGCGGAAAAGAAGGAATGCGTATCCCGTTTATCGAGCTCCGTCATGAATCTTTCCAGGGTCGCCACTTCATTGCCGACGACCGAAACGTTAGGATCGAAATTGTGATCTATCCTGCTCATGGTATCGCCGATCAACTCGTAAAGTTTTTGAAAATATGTGGCATTATCGAACCCTTTGCTGGTCTTGCCATTGTCGCTTTCCTTGATCCCGATCGTATCATAATCGAAAGTTGGGAATTTGCGCTGCGCGCCCGCTCCCCCCAGCACCAGAGCAAAGCAGGGGCGGACCATCGTGCGGTATACGCCGTAAAGGTAGTTCGCGAAGGCGCGCTGGGGAGAAGAACTCACATGCTTGCGGGGAGAAGTGATGGCCGCGCTGCCGGACCTTACCCTCATCGATGGCCGTGCCTTCAGTTCGTTATAAGCGGCGCTGAACGCGTTCGCCTCCGCGGGAGTGGTCTTAGCCCAGATGCTTTGGGCAAGTTCTTCCGGGACTTTATTCGGGTCCCGGCGGTGCGAATCGACGATCGGAATGGCCTTGAATTCATCCCCAAATATTTTGACCAGATCGAATAAACGCTGAAAACGTGCGGTTTCGTCCGGGACCGCGCGGACGGAAGCGAGCTTTACCAGTTTATCCTCTTCGCGCCTCATTTTCGTGGTGTGCGCTTTTAATTGCGTCTTGAATTCGCCGTTCAAACGGGGAGGCAGCGTAAGTTCGACGATCGGTTTACCGTAGATCTCTTCGGCCCGCCTTCCCGCCACGTCATAAATGCCGGTCAACAGTGTTTCGCTGAGAGTGGCCATTTCATCATGAATGTCCGCCAGCTTTCCGCCGAAGGTGAGCCCGCGCCGGTCGCTCGACACCGGTTGGCCGTCCCAGCAGTAGCCGATCTGCTCGCGCAGGTAGATCGCCGCGACCCTTACCAGGCCGGCATAAAAGTATTTCCGTAAAAAGTCCACTTCGGCGTTAAAGAGCTGTTCCTGTCTCGTTTCGGCGTCCTTCAGCTTGTATTCCGGCGCGTTGACAACGGTCAAAAAGACCTTTCTCAGTCCGCTCTTTATCTCCCGGCTCATTTCTTTACCGCTTTTCTTGTAGGTCCAATTCCTGGCGGCGGAGGCGGTATCGTTACTGGCGATCTCCGCCAGGTCTTCCATATATCCGGGCATTTCGAACATGGAGAGGAGCATGAGGCGGCAGGTAAAAGCGGCCCGGGTACAGAACGCTGACGCGATCTCCTTCAGGACCGGATTGAACAAGGTCCTGAAACCTTCCGGATTTTCCTGCATGACCCGGTAGAGGTCATGCTTTCCCAGCCCGAAAATGCGGGCGCTGATCTCCGAATCGGCCGGTTCCATGCCCTTTACGCTTTCCTCAAAGATATTGCCGAGGTCATTCAGGTGTTCCAGTGTCGCGGTAAGATATAGCGGTTCTTCCAGCGATAGCTCCGCGTTCACCGCCTCGTCGAAATCGCGATGTTCTATGGCGGCCAGCCGGCAGCGGACCTGCTCCTTTAATGCGTCTTTAGCGGTGCGGATCAGATCGGGCAGGGTATGGTTCAAGAACCGGGCCTTATCCTTTCCATCGGCCATTTCAGTGATCAGTTTGCGGGCATGGTCTTTATCGGAAAAGCCGTGTTTTTCGATGAATCGCTCGATCAGGGATGATTCCGACCCGAAGACCAGTACCGCGGACGAAAGGTTTAATCCGACCGTCCGGGTATGCAGCGCGGCGGCGGCGGACATCGCGGGGGCGGGGCTTTCCAGATGGACCGTCTGCCAGGGTGAAACCGCTCGGCCCGATAAAAGGTGCAGGGTCGTTCTTTTTAGAGGGACGATAAATTCCATGAATAACTTCTTTCTTGAGGGGCCTGATATGTAATCGGAAAAATGCGGGTATAATTTCAACCGCCATTAGGGCAGAAGGAGAAAGGAATGGAATTCAGCGTATCGATGCCAGCGATCTTCCGAAACGGACCGCTTTTTCTTTGATAGTGTTTAATTTGATTATCTGCCCTGAAGTCCCCGCGTTTGGCACCAATAACGAGAGGAACTTCATGCCGGTGTAACTGGCGGTGAGGGAAAACGGTTTTTCCAGGGCATCGAGACCGACATCTTCATAAGCGCTGGCGATCAACGCGAGCGTCTTTCCTTTGAGCGGCGTGGTGAAGGTATTCTGGTTGTTATCCCATTTATAAAGCGAGAACATCCGGTCGATCAGTTGTTTAAGATGGCTGCTGGCGCTGAAGAAGTAGAGTGGGGTGGCCATTACGATAACATTGGCTTTGGTCATATCGGCCAGGACAGGCGTAAGATCATCACTGATCGCACATTTGTAATGCTTGGCATTCTGGCATTTGCGGCACGAAAGGCAGCCGCGACGGTCTTTCCGCGAGGCCAGCCGTACGACCTTCGCTCCGGCGCCTTTTTCGGCCGCGCCCTCGACGACCCAATCGATCAGGATCGAGGTGTTGCCGTTCCTTTTTGGACTGCCGTTAATGATCAACATACTGCCCGGCAGTATATCACATGAAACCGGCCGAGAATAATGCCGATGCAATAGTGACATGGCTATCAACGCTCAGCTGCAGAATATGATCTCTTTTACGCAGAGTCGGGTCGCATTTTGCCACCACGCGACTTTGGCGATCGCCCAGTTCGGCCGGACCGGAAGGATCGCGGTCCCGAGCGTGAACGCGGCACAGAGCTTTGGGGTGTATTTACAGGTGTTGAGCCGGAGCAACTCCCCATACGACCATAAAACAGCGATCCCGCCTCATCTATACGATATATTTGCCTTTGTACCGCCAGGAAGAGAGCTGATCGCGCACACCGCGATCGTGGTGGATGAGGACCCCGGGGAAGTGAAAGTAGCGGAGTGCAACAATCTGGTGATGGAGGTACAGGTCAATCCGTTGGGCAAGGTCTTGGGCCGGTTTAGGTCATTTTATCCGGTGTTGATGCAGTTCTCGCAGCCGGAGGTCAGTCTTTCTCTTCTGTTCGTGGACATTGCGTTCAGGGACTCTGAAATCCGCTTTTAGACAGGTCCCGCTGTTCACGGTATGGCCCGGATTTGCCCCAAACCGTTTTATGGATTAAAATTGTCATATGCAGACCGGGCCTGACCCAAAAGCTAAATTCCCCGTGGAACGCATAAAGCAGATGGGGTTCGTTAAGAACTTCATCGACGCGCCGAACGTCGTCATCGGCGATTATACATACTACGATGATCCCGAAGGACCGGAGAACTTTGCCAAAAATATTCTTTACCATTACCCGTTTTACGGAGATAAGCTGGTCATCGGTAAGTTTTGCGCCATCGCGAAGGGCGTTAAGTTCATCATGAACGGGGCGAACCATAAGCTTTCGGGCGTTTCCACATATCCATTTTCCCTTTTTGGCGCGGGGTGGGAAAAGGTCATGCCCCAAATGAGCGATCTGCCTTTAAAAGGCGATACCGTCATCGGCAACGATGTCTGGATCGGTTATGAGGCGCTGATAATGCCAGGGGTAAAGATCGGGGACGGGGCGGTAGTAGCTAGCCGCTCCGTGGTCGTCAAGGACATACCCCCGTACACGGTAGCGGGCGGCAATCCCGCCGTTGAGATCAAAAAGCGGTTCCCGGAAAACGACGTCAAGCGGTTATTGAAGATTGCCTGGTGGAATTGGCCGGTGGAGAAGATAACCGCCAATCTTGAACTGATCGTCGCATCAGATATAGACGCATTGGAAATAGTGGCCTGAAGGCCGTAAAAGGAGTGTTCCGTGAAGATCCGTAACCTGCTGCCGCTTTTCCTGCTCGCGGTCTTTGCCGCTCTGCTGGCGGGCTGCTCGACGACTGCCAGCTATATGGTAAAGGACGCAGGGTTAAAAGAGGTTAAAGCGGCCCTTGAGGACTATGCCCGCGCAAGCGGCGGCAAAGCGGTAATTAGCGACGATGTGGCGGGCGATTACCGCCTGGCGACAAAGCAGGGCGCGATCCTGGAAATGACGATGACCTCTCTGGAAGGGAGCGTCTATATAGAAGCGGGGTCGGTGGGGGCTGATGATGTAAGCGGGGAATTCGGCGACTTTCTCAGCCATTTGCAGGATAAAGGTTACGCCGTTCAGGAAGTGATCCGGATGCACGCCGAAAAGTCGTTCAAATGGCAGAAGACCATCAAGATAGACCTGAAAAAATTAAAGGTACGCAGGCATTGAGCGGATCGCCCGGTGAAGGTCAGACGTTGAATCTGATGATAACTATGTCCCCGTCCTGGAACTCGTAGTTCTTGCCTTCGGTGTGGATCAATCCCTTGTCCCGGGCGGCGGAGTAGCCGCCGCAGGCGATCATGTCGGGGTAGTGGACCACTTCGGCCGCGATGAACCCGCGCTCCATGTCGGAATGGATCTTTCCCGCCGCCTGAGGCGCTTTGGTCCCGCTAGTGATGGTCCAGGCGCGCGATTCCTTTTCTCCCGCGGTGAAGAAAGTGATGAGATTGAGCAGCTTGTACCCGCCGTGGATCAATTTGTTGAGCGCCGATTCCTTCAGCCCCATCTCCGCCAGGAAAGACTTGGCATCCTCGTCCGAAAGTTCGGCTATCTCCGCTTCCAGCTTTGAAGATATGACCACCATTTGGGAGCCTTCGGACTTGGCGATATTCTCTACCGCCGCCACCTTGTCCGGATTGCCGGAGTCGTCCACGTTCGCTACGTAAAGCACCGGTTTAAGCGTGAGCAGCGCCAGCTCTTTGATTACCGGCTTTTCGTCTTCCGTCAGCCCTGCCTCCCGCGCCGGCTTCCCTTTTTCCAGCGCCTCTTTCAGCTTCTCCAGCACCGCCAATTCTTTGATCATTGCCTTGTCGCCGGTCTTGGCGC
>DATJPS010000127.1:0-3325 GCA_035506255.1 Candidatus Omnitrophota bacterium
TCGGGCTCGACGCGTCCGACGAAAAATATCTGAAGGACATTACCGAAGACGAATACTTCGGTTACCCTTCCCCGCCGATCGCCGAAGCGGAGAGGCGGCTGCTTGACGCCGCGACACCTTCGGTCTCCTACTTCTCGATGGAGTACGGGCTCGCCCCCAGCGTCTACCACACCTTTAGTTCGCAAAATCCGATGGACGAGCGGAACATACTGGCCGAGCATGAGGTCTTCTCCAACATGAAGGACATGGACTACTACCATTACCTTCCGATCAAAAAGATCATCGATCTTCCGATCTACAGCGGCGGGCTCGGCGTGCTGGCCGGTGATTCGATGAAATCGGCCGCCGACCTAGGGATCTCCCTTGCCGGGATCGGCATCCTCTGGAGCAAGGGTTACTTCAGGCAAAAGTTCTGGTTCCGCTCCGGCGGGCAGCTGCCGGACATCATTTCGTGGGACCCGCACTCCTACCCCGGCCTGGTGCCGCTCAAGCCCCGCGTAAAGCTTACGCTCAGCGGCCAGGAGATAACACTCAAGCTCTGGAAATATTACGTTTATTCGTACGACCTGAAGCATGTGATCCCGCTGGTCCTGCTCGACGCCGATATCCCGGAGAACCCGCAATATTTCCGCGAGCTCACCGACCAGCTTTACCGCAGTACCAACGGCTGGATCAAGATCTGCCAGCGAGTGATCCTGGGCGTCGGCGGTGCCAAGGCGCTGGAGGCGCTGGGATACAAGGTGAATAAATACCATCTTAATGAAGGGCATGCCGCGTTCGCGTTCCTGGAAGTGGCAAAGGACCGCAAGCCGGAAGAAGTTAAAAAGATGTTCGCTTACACCTGCCACACCCCGGTGGAAGCGGGCCATGACCGCTTCGACATGCAGGAGCTGGAGGCGGTGCTGGGGAACGACAACGCGGACCTGGTGCGAAGGTTCGGTCGGGACGAGAAGCACCCGCACCTGGCAAACCTCACCCTGCTGGCGATCAACACCTCGGACAGCGTAAACGCGGTCGCAAAAAAACACGGAGAAGTGACCCGGATCCAGTTCCCCAAATACAAAGACAAGATCAAGAGCATCACCAACGGCGTGCATTCGCACACCTGGATGTCGGACGCGGTGCGGAACTGCCTGCTGAAGTACAAGGACCGGATCGGCGATTTCGAGGCCGACCCCACCCGCCTGGCGAACGTTGAAAGCCTTAAAACGGACAACGCGTTCCGGCAGGACCTTTGGGGAGCGCATCTGGAGAACAAGAAGCTGCTCGCCGAGATGCTCCGATTCTGGCATTTCAATGACCAGACTTTCACCATCTGCTGGGCACGGAGGATCGCAACGTATAAAAGGCCGACCATGCTGCTGGAAGACCATAATCTGCTGTTGGACATCGCGCGGCGGGCCGGTCCGCTCCAGATCATCATCGCGGGCAAAGCACACCCCGCCGACGTCCCCGCCTCCATGCACATGGACAACATGCTGGAAAAGATATCGCTGCTTTCCGGCGAACGGAAGGCGCTCCGTATCTGCTTCCTTGAGAACTACGATACCTACTTCGCCAAACAGCTGACGCAGGGGGTGGACGTCTGGCTCAACAATCCACTCCCTCCGTTCGAGGCTTCCGGCACCAGCGGCATGAAAGCGATCGCCAACGGCGTGCTGCAGCTTTCGACGCTGGACGGATGGGTGGTGGAAGCGGCTGACAAGGGGATCGGACGGATATTCGGTTATCGTCCGGCGCCGGGAGAGATCGGCAGTGAAGCCGACTTAAAGCTGAAAGAAGATTCGCAGGAGCTTTACCGCAACCTGGAAGAGATGATGGGTATATATTATTCGGCGGCGCGACAGGTCCAGGGTTCGGAATGGATCGACCGCATGATCGACTGCATTGTCCAGGCCGGCTTCTTCAACACCCACCGCATGGTATCCGAGTACAACGATCTTATTTGGAAAAAGTGATCAGAACCGGTGTCGCCATCCCGCGGAGATCCCCAGGTCCTGCGTATCGTTGATCGGCCACTGCACCTGCCCCGCCCCGTAAGCATGCCATCCGCTCCCGTCGTAATGGACCGTGCTCCAGCGGATCGCTCCGTCAATGGAGGACCCCGGATCGAGGTCGCACGAGAGCGTTACCGCGGCGGCGTAGGAATCGCCGGAAGCGCCGAGTTCCAGCCCGGACAGCTGGGTATTCACGGTCGAGACCTTTATCGGGTACGCCGCTTCGAGCTCATATCCAAAACGCACCGGGCCGGGCTCCATCATCCCCCGCAGTTTTACCAGCGCGTTGAACGAGTCGATCGTTTCGACCACCTGGCCGGTGCTTAAACGCGATCCGTTCTGATAAAAGTTTTCCCGCGTCTGTTCACCTTTCGATATCCGGATCCCGCCCAGCAGCTGGAACAGGTCTGAAAACGAATAGCCGCCGCAGGCGTCAAAGCGGGTAAGTGTGTAGGAAAGGTCGTTGGTCTGGTAATCCCCGCCGTTGAACGTCCATTTTTCGGTAACGGGCGAAGCGGATAAAGGGAAATGCGCCGCCACTGCGTAGATCGCGTTCCCCATCGCCATTTCCAACCGGCCGTTAACGGAATAATAATTCGGCGAAGCGGAAGAATCGATGTTCCCGGCCGGGCCCCCGATCGAAACGTTCGCGACATGCTCCTGATAACCGAGCAGTTCCATGCCAATGCCAAGTTCGCCGCAGTAAGTAAGCTTGGCCTGCGCTTCGCCGATATAGTTCACGAATTTGAAATCGGCGGAACAGAAAGCGGACGCCTGCAGGATCAAAAGAGAGAGAACGGCCAGCGGGAGCGATCGTCTTATCTGTTTCAATGGACGAAGATCGCCAGTATCCCCTGTTTGATGAACTGGACCGCGATCGCGGCGATGACGATGGCGGCGATCTTGGTGATGATTAGCGCGCCGTTGCGGCCGAGGAAATTATAGATGTTCTCGGCAAAATGGAGGACCAGCCAGATCACGAAAAAGCAGGCGACGATCCCCGCGATCACCGCCCAGAAATTATAAAGCCGCATCATTACCAGAGTAGAAGTGATGGCCCCCGGCCCTACCAGCAGCGGGCTCCCCAGCGGCACCACGCCCAGGTCCTCCTTATGCTCGATGTTGATCCGTCCGCGGATCATGATCTCGACCGCCACGAAGAGCAGGAGGATCCCGCCGGCAATCCGCACGTCGTCGATGGTAAGGGCGAACAAGTCGAAGATCAGCGAACCGGCAAAAGCGAACACCGCCAGCAGTACCGCGCCGGTCAACAGCGCGGTGGAAAATGTTTTACGCCTCTCCGCCGCCGATTCCCCTTCCGTCAGGCC
>DATJPS010000128.1:0-16142 GCA_035506255.1 Candidatus Omnitrophota bacterium
CCGGCGCTGGCCGTCCACAGAAAAAGAAAAGTAAGGTATGTTCGCCATACCGTCAGGAAGGTAAAGCTTTCGCCCCGCCGCCATTTTGCCCGCATAACCTACCGCGCTTATCAGGAATATTTCCTCTCCCCGGTGGTAAAGATGGAAGATGAACCGGTGATAATCGAGACGCTCAAAGAAAAGGGCGTCAATTCCGCCCGGCTGGACCCGGCGAACAATTCGCTGATCCTCCAGTTCTCCTCCCAGATCATATCCGCGCTCGACATCATGAAGGCGCTCAAAGACCTCGGCTATACCGTTACCAGCATCAATTGATTCCCGCCCGCTTATGTGGTAAAATAGCATATATAGATGTTTACCGGGATAGTAGAGGAGATCGGTGTCGTTTCCGCGGTGGTACGCGGCGCCAAGTCGATGCGCCTCTCGATCTACGCTAAAAAAGCCGTTCAGGACGTGCGGATCGGCGACAGCCTTTCCGTCAACGGCATCTGCCTGACCATAGTCGAGACCGGACGCAACCGCGTATCGGTCGACCTGGTGGAAGAGACCCTTCGCGCCTCCAGCCTCTCAAAATTAAGGATCGGCGATAAGGTGAACCTCGAAAGGGCGCTCACGCTCAACAGCCGCCTCGGCGGCCATCTTATGACCGGCCACATCGACGGAGTGGGAGAGATCAAAGGGAAACTGCTGAGGGAGACAGGGTTCGAGCTCATTGTCTCCGTTCCGGTAGACATCCAGCATCTCATCGCTCCCAAGGGATCGGTCGGGGTGGAAGGCGTGAGCCTGACGGTGGCCAGGATCTCGCCCGAAGGGATCCACGTCGCCGTGATCCCGCACACCTCCCAGAACACCATACTCGGGAGCAAGAACGTCGGCGACAAGGTCAACCTTGAGGTCGATCTTATTTCCAGATACGTCGACAATCTATTACAGGGCGACGCCCCGCCGCAGTCGGAAAGGATAATGTATTCCGCCGGTTTCATGCCGCTCGGGATCTGGGATAACTGACAGATGCGAAATCCGAAGTCCGAAATCCGAAATCCGAAATTCAATACTATCGAGGAAGCGGTCCGCGACGTTCAGAACGGCAAGATGGTGATCGTGGTGGACGACCGCGACCGCGAGAACGAAGGCGACCTGGTGATGGCGGCCGAAAAGGTAACGCCGGACGCGATCAACTTCATGATCTCTTTCGGCAAAGGGCTGGTCTGCGTTCCGCTGCCGCCGGAGAGGATCGACGAGCTAAAGCTGATGCAGATGAGCGGCGATAATAACGAGTCGATGCGGACCGCTTTCACCGTATCGGTCGACGCCGCGCCGGAATACGGCGTCTCCACCGGCATCTCTCCCGCCGACCGCGCGCGCACGATCGAAATACTCATCAACCCCAAAAAAAGCAGGAACGACCTGGTAACGCCCGGTCATGTGTTCCCTTTGCGGGCCCGCGAGGGAGGCGTCCTCAAGAGGGCGGGCCATACCGAGGCGGCGGGCGACCTGGCGCGGCTGGCCGGATGCTATCCCGCCGGCGTGATCTGCGAGATCATCAAAGGTGACGGCAAAATGGCAAGAGTGCCCGATCTCATGAGGTTCGCGGAAGAGCACGGGCTCAAGATCGTTACCGTGGCCGACCTCATCAGTTATCGGATAACCAAGGAACAACTGGTTAAAAAACTGGCCACCGCCAAGCTGCCGACCGAGCACGGCGATTTTACCGCGCAGGTTTACGAAGACCTTTTGACCGGCGACCATCACGTGGCGCTGATCAAGGGGAAAGTTTCGGGGGCGAAGGACGTACTGGTACGGGTCCATTCGGAATGCCTGACCGGCGACGTCTTTGGCTCCTGCCGCTGCGATTGCGGCGAACAACTGCACCGGGCGATGGACAAGATCGAGTTCGCGGGGCAGGGGGTCGTACTTTATATGCGACAGGAAGGCCGGGGGATCGGCCTGGCCAATAAGATAAAAGCATACGCGCTGCAGGACCACGGCCTGGACACGGTGGAGGCCAATGAAAAACTCGGCTTTGCCGCCGACCTGCGCGACTACGGCATCGGCGCGCAGATACTTAAGGATTTGGGGCTCTCCAGCATCCGGCTGATCACCAACAACCCGCGCAAGATCGTAGGGCTGGAAGGTTACGGCCTGAAAGTTTCCGAGCGGGTGCCGCTGGAGGTAAAACCTAACCGCTACAATGTTGACTATCTAAAGACCAAATCGAAAAAACTGGGACATATCCTCAAGGAGGTAAAACGTTATGGTAAAAACAATCGAAGGGAAGCTTGACGCCGGAAAACTGAAGTTCGGCATCGTGGTCTCGCGCTTCAACGAGCTGGTCTCGCGCGGGCTGCTGGAAGGGGCGCTCGACTGCCTGAAAAGGCACGGTGCGGCCGAAGCGTCGATCGCGGTGGCCTGGACCCCCGGTGCGTTCGAGATCCCGCTGGTGGCAAAAAAACTGGCCTCGACCAAGAAGTATGATGCTATAATCTGTCTGGGCGCGGTCATCCGCGGGGCCACTTCGCATTTTGAATATGTGGCTTCGGAAGCCGCCAAAGGGATCGCAAAGGTATCGCTCGATACCGGTATTCCCGTGATCTTCGGCATCCTTACCTGCGACACGCTGGAACAGGCGCTGGAGCGGGCGGGGGCAAAGCCGGGGAACAAGGGATTCTCGGCGGCGCAGTCGGCGATCGAGCTGGCGAACCTGAACGAACAAATATAGAAAGGAGAACCGGCCGTGGCGCGAGTTTTATTGGAAAAGGTTTCTAAGTTTTTTGGCGATGTCCAAGCGGTAAAGAGCGTCGATCTGGAAATTAAGGACAAGGAGTTCATGGTCTTTGTCGGTCCTTCCGGTTGCGGCAAGACCACGACCCTGAGGATGATCGCGGGATTGGAGGAGGTTTCGGACGGCAAGATATTCATCAACGATAAGTTGATCAACGACGTGCCCCCCAAGGACCGTGACATCGCGATGGTGTTCCAGTCATACGCTCTCTACCCGCACATGTCGGTGTACGACAACATGGCGTTCGGGCTGAAGCTCCGCGGAAAGAAGAAAAAGGAGATAGACGAGCGCGTGGCACATGCGGCCGAAATACTGGAACTTACCGATCTACTGGACCGCCTTCCAAAGCAGCTTTCAGGCGGTCAGCGGCAGAGGGTGGCGCTGGGACGCGCGATCGTGCGCGATCCGGCGGTATTCCTGATGGACGAGCCGCTCTCCAACCTCGATGCCAAGCTGAGGGTGCAGATGCGCGCCCAGCTGCAGCGGCTCCACAAGACCCTGCAGACCACCATGATCTACGTCACCCATGACCAGATCGAAGCGATGACGCTCGGCTCGCGCATCGCCGTTATCCTTAACGGCGAGCTGCAGCAGGTGGACTCACCACTGGTGGTGTACGAAAAGCCGGTCAACCGGTTCGTGGCCGGTTTCATCGGGTCGCCGCCCATGAACTTCGTGAAAGGAGAGATCAAAAAGATCAATGGCGGGTACGCCTTCGAGGCCGAAAGCCTTAAGGTCGACATCCCTGATGATCTCAACCAGCAAGTTGCCGGCTACGAGGGCAAGGAAGTGGCCTTCGGCATCCGTGCCGAGGATATCTGGGATGTCCCGTCGTCCGCCTGGATCGACAAGCGCTGCGTGCTGGACGCAAAAGTGGACTTCCGCGAACTAATGGGATCGGAGACCAACCTGTACGTCAAGGTCGGGTCCAATTCGCTGATCGTCCGGGTCAACGCGCTGAACGATGCCGCGGCGGGAAGCAAGTTCACCATCGTCATCAATCTGAGAAAGATCCATCTTTTTGACCCGAACACTCAAAAAGCGATAATCTGATGTCCGAGGAGCTGATCTTCGAGCGGTCGCGCCCCGGCGTGGAGGGCGTGTCGCTGCCGGAGAGCGGCCTGACCGCAGAACAGGTCAAAAAGCTCCTGCCGCCGGAAATGCTGAGGAAAGATCTTCCTCTGCCGGAAGTATCGGAGCTCGACGTCGTCCGCCACTTCACCAGATTGTCCCAGCTCAATTATTCGGTCGATACCCAGTTCTATCCGCTCGGCTCCTGCACCATGAAGTACAATCCCAAGGTCAACGAAGAGGTCGCGCGCCTCCCCGGGTTCACCGATCTCCACCCGTACGCGGACGAGGCCGATGCCCAGGGGACGCTGGAACTGCTCTACAATATGGAAAAGTACCTCTGCGCCATCTTCGGTTACGACGCGTTCACGCTCCAGCCGGCGGCGGGGGCGCACGGCGAGCTCACCGCGCTGATGATGATCAAAGCGTACCATGAGGACCGGGGTGAGGGAAAAAGGAGTAAGATCATCGTCCCCGATTCATCCCACGGCACCAATCCGGCATCGGCGTCGATGGTCGGATACAGGACGGTGGTGGTGGGTTCGAACGGGCGGGGGAACATAGATGTCGCCGCGCTAAAAGCGGCAGTCGGAGAGGATACCGCCGGGCTGATGCTGACCAATCCCAATACGCTCGGACTGTTCGACGAGCATATCCTCGAAGTGGCGGAGATCGTCCACCGGGCGGGAGGCCTGCTATATTACGACGGCGCCAATGCCAACGCCAACCTCGGCATCTGCCGTCCGGCCGATCTCGGGTTCGATGTGGCGCACTTCAATCTGCACAAAACGTTCTCAACGCCGCACGGCGGGGGCGGTCCCGGATCGGGCCCGGTCGGCGTCAACCAGAAGCTCGAACCTTTCCTCCCGGTCCCGCGGATCGAGAAGAAAGGTACGGATTACGGATTACGGGTTACGGGTTACGATAGGTCGATCGGCAAGGTCCACTCGTTCTACGGCAATATCGGCGTTATCATCAAAGCGTATTGCTACATCCGTTCGATGGGGGCGGAGGGGCTTAAAAAAGCTTCGGAAAAGGCGGTCGAGAACGCCAATTACATGATGGGGCGATTGAAGGAATATTATCATCTGCCGTACGACCGGGCCTGCCAGCACGAGTTCGTCATTTCCGCCAAATGGCAGAAAGAAAAGCACGGCATCAAGGCGCTCGACATTGCCAAGAGGCTGATCGATTACGGGTTCCACCCGCCGACCGTTTACTTCCCGCTGATCGTGGAAGAGGCGCTGATGATCGAGCCGACCGAGTCGGAATCAAAAGAGACGCTCGACGCGTTCTGCGACGTTATGATAAAGATCGCGAAGGAATGCGAGACCGACCCCGAGATCGTCCGGTCCGCTCCCCATAACACGCCGGTCAGGAGGCTGGACGAGGCGAAAGCGGCGAGAGAGCCGGACCTTAATTACTTCAGCAAGTGATCTTAACGGATAATTAATTCTCCGTTAGATAGATCTTTGGGTCATTTTGATACAAATGGATCGTCCTTTATCCAGAACCGCCAGTGGACCTTTGACCAGTACGGCCCGGCATAATCGATCCCGATCCGCGGCCCTTTTTTGATCTTAGCGGCGAGGACTTTTTCTCCGCGATCTTCTATATGGACATGGCTGCCTTTTTTACATAGGTCAAGACCATTCAGGCTTTTAGTAAGGTCGAGCGCCTGGCATAACTTTCCCGGTCCGCTGGTCAGATCTTCAAGCTTTCCTGTGCCGCGCAGCTTTTTCATCGTTTCGATCCCTTCTTTAGGCGCGAGGGCGCGGATCAGGACGCATTCTGGCTTATCCTTTCCCGCGGTGACGAAATTGAGCTGATGATGAAGCCCATAGACCAGATAGATTTAGATGTGGCCGCCGGGGCCGTATTCGACCTCGTTCCGCTCCGTCCGTCTGCCGCCGAACGCGTGCGAGGCCCGGTCCCTGGTCCCGACATAAGCTTCGGTCTCGACGATCATTCCGGATAACCTCTTGCCCCGGTATTCGTGGACCAGATATTTACCGAGCAGCGCGCGCGCCACAGTGATGGTGGGGCGAAGGAAAAAATCCGGTCCTAATTTATTGCGGGGCATAAAAGGATTTTAACGGCCACGGAGGGGCAAGTCAACGGATCAGACCCAGCCGCCTTCAAGCTTGTGGTAATCGGCGATCCAGATCTCGTTATAATGGTTAAAGCCGGCCGGTTCTGCCAGGACCAGCTGGATCTCGTTCAATTTACGCAGACGGTAACGCTCTTCTGTCGAGAGATAGTCGAAGAAATAGGTGCGCCTTATCGGGATCGTTTCGCTTATGCCGGGATCGGAGCGATGGTTCGCCAGGTCGAAAGTGCCGAGGCGAACCGCACTGGTATAGCTGCGGGAATTAAAGACCAATATCGGTACCAGTTTTAAGCCCATCCCGGAGCGGAACGGGAAATCGCGCAATTCCGCCTCTATCCCCAGTTCCGATCCTTTAAAGTCAAAGGTTGCCCGGGAGACCGTAGGCCGTTCCAGAAAACGGTGCTGTTGGAGCAGGCCGATCTGGGTCATTTCTTTGCTGAATAACCTTATTTTCTCGCCGGTCAGGAAAGTGAAATTGTAGGTCGGCCGCGAACACGGCATGATGGATATCATGATCATCTATCGGGCGCGGGGACCACGGATTTCAAGCAATGCATTGAGAAAAATCACTAATTCTGATATTATAAATATATGGTCGATTTCACCGGTTACGCCAAAAAACCCGAGCCAAAATGGATGTCGATGCTACTGGTCCTGGCGGGGATCGTCATCCTGATCGTCGCCTACACCGGCTTCGGCGTATATTACGAGTACTTCGAGCACGGGAAAAAGGAAACCAAGGCCAAACCGTCCGCGACCGCGCTAAAACCGGCGCCCGTCCAGCCGGCCGAGAAGAAAGCGCTCACGCTCTCCGAAGTGATCGCCTCGCGCTGGCAGCCGACGGTGACCGTAGAGTCGATCGTGATCTCGAGCGGGATAGACGAGAACAACCAGCCGGTGGACCGGCTCGATTCGGTCAAAATATCGCAAGGCGGAAAACTCTACTGCTATACGCGCGTCAAGAACATATCGGGCAGCAACCGGATCCGCCATGTTTGGATCGCTCCCTCGGGGACGACCGCGGCCGACACCGGGATCGACATCGACAACAACATTTCCAACGTCTGGAGCTACATCAATCTTTCGGGCAAGAGCGCCGGCAACTGGGAAGTCGACGTGATGACGGAAGACGGACGGGTCCTCGTGAAAAAGCCTTTCCGCATCACCGACTGACGATATGCGCCACTGGGAACTGATCTCCGCGCCCGGAACCCCCGGCATCGATAACATGGAACGGGATATCGCACGCTTCAACGCGTTCGAAGCAGGCGAGGCTGCTCCGGTCCTGGCGATATATTCCTGGCGGCCCCGCTGCATCTCCTACGGCTATTCGATGACCGGAGCGGACGAGCTTGACCTGGAAGCGGCCCGCAAAGCGGGTTGGGATACGGTCAAGCGTCCGACCGGCGGCGGGATCGTTTTCCACAACGAGGCGGAAGTTTCCTACGGCCTGGTGACGGCCAAGGACGATCCGGCCCTGCCGGCGGGACTTATCCCTTCTTTCAAGAAAATATCGGAAGCGGTGGTCCGGGCGCTGAAAAAGCTGGGGGTCGAGGCCGAAGTGCGGAATGTGGATCGCGGGATGCGGAATCCGAAATTGTGCTTTTCATATCCGGCCGAATATGAGGTCGTGGCGGGAGGGAAAAAGATCGTCGGCAGCGCGCAGAAACGCGGGAAACGGACGCTGCTCCAGCAGGGTTCGATCTTCGTAAGGGAGACCGTGCCGGAGGATTATCGCTTACTAAAGAACAATGATGAAGCGGTTAACGCCGTCAGCCTGGAAAAGCTGCTTTCCCGGCCGGTCGGCTTTGACGAGATAAAAGACGCGCTGGTAGAAGGCTTTGTCAAAGTCCTGGGGATCGAATTTGAATAAACGTTGTCTGGTGGCCGCGATCATGATGTCGGTCATGTGGACGATGGCGCACGCCGCCACCTGGCTCGATCCGGCGCTTAAATGGAGGACGATCGAGACGCCGCACTTTTCTATTCATTATTACGATAAGACCGAAGCTCAGGCGAAGCGGATGGTGGCAATCGCGGAGGAGGTCCATTCCCGCCTAAGCCCGATCCTCAAGCATGATCCCGACCTAAAGACCGACGTCGTCCTGCTCGATATCACTGATTATACCAATGGTTATACCACCGTTATTCCGTCCCCCACGATAACGCTCTACATGTGCGATATCGGTTCGAACCTGAGGCCGGTGGCGTACGAGACCTGGCTGAAGTACGTCTTCCTCCACGAATACACGCATGTCCTGCATCTCGACACGGTGGAGGGGTCGGGAAAGCTTTTTAATTTCCTTTTCGGCCGCGTTACTTTCCCCAACGGGTTGATGCCCAACTTCATGATCGAGGGAATGGCGACCTATTTTGAGACCCGGCACGGATACCGGGGAGGGCGGGGCGACGATCCGCGCTGGCAGGCAATGATGCGGATGGACGTGCTGGATAACAATTTAAAAAGCATCGACCAGGCGTCGGTCGATACCGTGAAGTGGCCGGTCGGCAGCCTGCGCTACCTGTACGGCGTCTACTTCCTCCAGTACCTTTCCGACAAGTACGGGGAAGAGAAGATCGTGGAGATGAGCCAGATGTACGGCGACTTCTTCTTTTCCGGCGAGGGGATGGACGGCCTCTGCCGTTACGTGTACGGCAAGAACTTGAACGATCTCTGGAAAGAATGGATCGAGAACCTTAAAGCGAAGTACGGGGAAGAAAAAAAGCGGATCGAAAAGGCGGGAGTGACCAGCTATCAGCGTTTGACCGACCGCGGCTACTACATCCTTAAACCGGCCTGGAGCGAGGACTCTTCCGGCATTTACTATCAGCAGAACGATGAGGACGGATACCCGGCGGTCCATTTGGTCGGGAAGGACGGAAAGAACGACCGGAAAATATTCGAGGGGATGGTGATGGACGATTCACTTTCAGTCCGTAACGGCAAATTGTATTTCGCGAAGGGCGGATATTATCGTAATTTCTATTACTACAAGGATATTTATTCCCTGGACACCGGCACGCGGAAACTTGTGCGGTTGACAGATGGCGAACGCGCCGCCGATCCCGCCGTTTCACCCGACGGCGGAACGATGGTCTATGTGAAGAACGGCGAAGGGAAGCGGACGCTCTGGTCGTACGACCTGGCGTCGAAAAACGAAAGAATGATCGGACAGGACGCCCCCGACGTCCAGTACTTTTCCCCCGCGTTCTCTCCCGACGGGACCAAGATCGCGGTCGCCAAGTGGACCGACGGCGGGAGCCAGGAGATATATCTGATCGATCGTGGGACCGGCGCGGAGCGGAAGCTTGCCGCATACGGGCTCTCGGCCAATCCGGGATTCGCTCCGGACGGCAAATACGTGATATTCGACGCCGACGGCAACGGTATCTGCGACCTGTACGCTTGCGAAGTGGCGACCGGCAAATTGTTCAAGATCACCAACGTGCTTGGCGCGGCGATGATGCCCGCCGTTTCGCCCGATGGAGGCAAGATCGCGTTCATCGATTATTCATCGAAAGGGCACGATCTGGCGGTAATGGGTTACGATCCGTCATCCTGGAAGCCGGTCGATCCGGCCATGGAACCGAGGATAACCGAACGGCCGAAAACGCAGGTCGAAGAGCTTAACGGCGTGATCTCCGCCAAATTGGAAGGGATAAAACCGCCGACCTGGGAGACGGAGGTCCACGATTACAACCCCTGGCCGAAGCTGCTGCCCAAATTCTGGATCCCGTATTCATTCACAGACGAGAACGGGACGCATATGCTGGCTTACACCGGCGGAACGGACCCGCTCGGTCAGCATTACGCCCAGCTGCAGTTCGGATACGACTGGGCGGTTAACCGCTCCTCTTACGCCCTTTATTATGTGAACAACCAATTCCTGCCGCAGTTATCGTTCGACATCTATGACGCGGTCTCGCCGTATTCGTGGGATAACGATTCGCGCATTTACTGGGAAAGGGAGCGGGGGGCTGATCTTGCGTGCTCGTTCTTCAAGTACCATCTCCTGCACGAATACGATGGCATGTCGATTTCTTTTGGATACGAGTTCGAGGACCTGACAAACGCTTCGAGCGTGGAGATCCTCTCCCAGATGCCGAGCCGGGGCAAGATAAGCGGGGCGCAGGTCGGCTGGCATTATTCGAGCGTCAGGCAGTACGGATATTCGGTCGTGCCGGAGGACGGGACCGACCTGATGCTCAAGGCGCGCTTTTTCCGCCGGTCGCTCGGGAGCGATTATACTTTCGATAATTATTCGGTGACCGCCGCCGAGTATTTCGGCCTGGGATCACACCACGCGATCGCCCTGAAGGGATGGGGATCCTACCTCAAAGGGGACCAGATCGTACAGGAAGGATATACCTGGAACAGCGTCAGCGTCCGCGGATATCCGGGAACCAATTTCAGCGGCAGCAAGATGCTAAAGGGCTCGGTCGAATACAGCTTCCCGCTGTTGTTGATCGAGAGCGGCTGGGGTTACGGCCTTACCTTTTTCGATCGGTTGTGGGGAACGTTATTCTTCGAAGAGGGAGGCGCGACCTACGGCGGGCTGGGATCGGTCAATCTCTATCGTGGTTACGGCGGCGAGATCGCCTTGAATACCGCCAACATGTACGGCTATGTGCCGTTCTCTCTCAAGGTCGGCTACGCCAACGGCATCGACCGGGGCGGCGGCCAGCAGATCTATTTTACCGTAGGGATGTAATCTGCGTCCGCCATCCGTGTTATAATCCCGCAATGGGCTGGAAAGAGGTCTTCACCAGGCTCGACGATCACCGCTTTATGATCCCGCGCACTTATAAACCCGGAATGCGTACCGACGCGGTCATTTACGCCGACGAAAAGATGATGCCGCAGATCTTTGCCGATCAGGCGCATATACAAGCGGCCAACGTCGCCTGCCTTCCCGGCATTGTCGGCAATTCGCTGGCGATGCCCGACATCCATCTTGGTTACGGTTTTCCGATCGGCGGGGTGGCGGCATTCGATCCCGAAGCGGGCGGGGTGGTTTCGCCGGGAGGGGTCGGCTACGATATCAACTGCGGCGTCCGCGTTCTGCGGACCGATCTCACGCTTGATGAAATAAAGCCGAAGATCGGGGATATCGTCGCGCGGCTGGCCGCCAATGTACCTTCCGGCGTCGGTTCCGAAGGCCCGCTCTCGCTATCTTCGAAGGACCTGGACCGCTTGCTGGTCGAAGGGGCGGGATGGGCGGTGAAGCACGGGTATGGCGAGCCGAACGACATCGCCCATACGGAAGAGAAGGGGGCGATGGCCGGCACCGATCCTTCGCTCGTTTCCGCCCATGCTAAAGAAAGAGGGACCAGCCAGCAGGGAACGCTCGGTTCGGGCAATCATTTCCTCGAGGTCCAGACGGTGGAAGAGATCTACGACGAAAAGGTCGCCGCCGTTTTCGGCCTGTTCAAGGGCCAGATCACGATCATGGTCCATTCCGGTTCGCGCGGCCTGGGGCACCAGGTCGCCACCGATTATATCAAGGTAATGTACGAGGCGATCCGCAAATATGACATCGCGCTTCCGGACCGCCAGCTTTGCTGCGCGCCGATCGATTCCCCGGAAGGGGAGCGCTACCGAGCGGCGATGGCCGCCGCCGCCAACTTCGCCTGGGCCAACCGACAGATGCTGATGCACTGGACGAGGGAATCGTTCTCCCAGGCGGTCGGCTCCTCGCCGTTAAAGCTCGGCATCTCGCTCATTTATGATGTCGCTCACAATATCGCTAAGATGGAAAAGCATAAAATCCGAGATCCTAAATCCGAAAGTCAAAACATGGAGAAAATATTATGCGTTCATAGAAAAGGAGCGACGCGCGCGTTCCCGGCCGGCCATCCGGACGTGCCGGAAGATTACCGCGAAGTGGGCCAGCCGGTGCTGATCCCCGGCGATATGGGGCGTTATTCGTATGTCCTGGTCGGTACCGAACGGGCGATGGCCGAGACTTGGGGATCGGTCTGCCACGGCGCCGGGCGGCGTATGAGCCGCACTTCGGCGATGCGGTCGGTCTCGCAGGACGATCTGATAAAAGAGCTGAAAGCAAAGGGGATCGTCGTGATGGCGGCGAGCAAAAAAGGGCTGGTGGAGGAAGCGCCGGAGGCATACAAGGACGTGCGCGAAGTGGTGGACGTGGTGCATAATGCCGGATTGGCAAAAAAAGTGGCGCGGATGCGGCCGCTGGGAGTGGTGAAAGGTTGAATTAAAGGTTTCCCGTTCCCTTCAACTTATTTGCCAGATCGATATATTGAAGCACTGCATCCTTTATCGAAGCCGCTGGTTCAAGCTGTTTTAATAATAAAGCTGGTATAGGTATAATTTTGTATTTAGGGATCAAGTCTGCGAACTCAGTTCGTGCCTCTTCCGCTTTTAACTGCGCGTTCAGGGTGACCGGGACCTGGTTGATGCTCGCCATGGCGATAAAATCGAACGCCAGTCTTCCTTTGTCTTCCCATGCAATACGGCCCGACCTTACACTATTGAGCGTCCGGATCGCGGAAGGAAGACGAAAGCAACTGTTAAATATCTTTACAGTGATGTCCATGCTGTTCAATTGATTATCAGCCGGACCGATATCTGAATTTCAATTCCCTAAATATAAATATTGCATGGTAGAATAACGGTAGAATGGAACCGATGAAAGAAGCGCTCCTGTACGAAAAGCTCGAGAATGGCAGGGTCCACTGCCTTCTCTGCCCGCGAGATTGCCATATCGCCGAGGGCGGGGTGGGGTACTGCGGGGTGCGGGTCAACCAAAAAGGGACGCTGTATACGCTTATCTACGGCGTGATCTCCTCCATCTCCAACGACCCGATCGAAAAGAAGCCTCTCTTCCATTTCCACCCCGGTTCGCGGGTCCTTTCAGTCGGTACCTATGGTTGCAATATGCGCTGCGGGCATTGCCAGAACTGGCAGATCGCGCACGTGGTCTACGCCAAGCAAAAGCTCCCTTCGGAAATGATCTCCCCGGAACAGCTGGTGGAGCTCGCCAAAAGGAACGGATCGGAGGGTATCGCCTGGACCTACAACGAGCCGTCGATCTGGTTGGAGTATTCGCTCGAGGGAGCGAAACTGGCGAAAGCGGCCGGACTGTACACGGTCTGGGTGACCAACGGTTATATCAACCTGCCCGCGCTCGACCTGATCGGCCCGTACCTGGATTCGTTCCGCGTCGATATCAAAGGTTTTACCAACGATTTTTATCGCAAGCTGGCGAAAGTGAACGACTTTATGCCGGTGCTGGTATCGGCGATCCACGCCAAAAAGAGATGGAATATGCACGTTGAATGCGTGACGAACGTCATTCCCACCATGAACGACGACGACGCACAGCTGCGGGAGATCGCGAAATGGATCGTAAAGGAACTGGGACCGGGAACCCCCTGGCATGTCACGCGTTTTATCCCTTATCTCGAGCTGGCCGACCTGTGCCCGACACCGGTCGAAACGCTGGAAAAGGCACAGAAGATCGGGTTCGAAGAAGGATTACGCTACGTTTATATCGGCAACGTTCCGGGGCACAAAGGCGAGAACACCTATTGCCACAACTGTAAAAAGCTGTTGATCTCGCGGGTGGGTTACGAAACCGAAGTGATAGGGTTAAAAGATCGTACTTTTTGCGCTAATTGCGGGGCGGATATCGGGATAAGGGGTTAGGACCAAGGACTTAGGACCGAAGGTCTTAAGTCAGCTTCAACCCTTCCTTGAACGCTTTCAGCGCTTTTTCCCTCTGTTCGGCGGGCAATATTTCTTTTATCAGATTGATGACCGTACGGTCCTTGATGAACTTCATCAGTTTTATCGTCAGCCCCAGCGCCACAAAATTTGCGTATTCCTCCGAACCGGTCTTTTCGTGCGAGATGTTGGTCAGAGGATGAAGGTGCAGTTCCGATATTCTGCCGATCTTCCCTACATGCAGCGAATCGATGATCTGTACCGTCTTGCGGACAGTGTCGTCCACCGAGGCGTCGTATCCTTCCTGCGATAGGGCCACCAGGATGTCCATTTCCAGCGGTTTGGGGAAATCGATCTCGCTGTCGGCGATTATGATGTCGCTTGTGCAAAGCCCGCCGCGAACTTCGAGTTCCCTGAAACCCGACTGGGTGACGCGGTATTTCAGCGAAATGGCCGCCTCGGCCAGGATGTCCGCGGCCAGGGTAATGTTCTGGCCGTCCGCTCCGGCGAATTTAACCTCGTATCTTTTTACTGGCCTTTTCATATTCCTCCGTCAGTTCCGGGCGGGCCGACCGATAAATGATACCGGTGACGATCTTTCCCGCCAATTTTTCCCTGTTGAGCTTGGACGCTTTTTCCACCGGGACGGCGATGTCCCGCAAATGTTCCAATGCCTTGACCGGATCGCTCTTTTGTGGGCGGACATGGCAGATCATGGCCGCTTCCACCACCGAGAAGCCGTTATGTTTGATCGCGGTCTCGATCAGCTGCGCCAGCTCCTGAGCATAATAGACGGTCTGCCGGCCGAAAAATGTGCCCCCGGCGGATTCCAATAATTTCCCGATATTCACCGGATGGTTGGGATTGCCGTAAGGGGCGAAAGAAGTGACCTTGCCGTAAGGAGTAGTGGGCGAGGGCTGCCCGCCGCTGATCGACATCGAGGCTCCGTTAAGGATGATAGCGGTCAGCCCGATGTTCCTGATGCAGGCGTGAAGCAGGGCATTGCCGCCGAAAGAAAGCGCGTCACCGTCTCCCAGCAAGACGACGACCTTTAAATGCGGTTTGGCCAGCTTGACCCCGGCCGCGATGGTCAGCGCCATTCCCTGAGGCGCCTGGATGCTGCAGGTATCGATGTACATGGGGATCCGTCCGGAGCAGCCGACCCCGGAAACCAGGAAGATCTCGTCTTTTTGCAGATTGCAAGCGTTGAGCGCCCGGATAAGGGCCCCCATCACGATCCCCACTTCGCAGCCGGGACAGAAGAATGCGGGAAGTTTCTTCCCCTGGCGCAGGTAGCGCTGGATCACCGGATTAGGCTGTAATTCCATCGATTATTTCCTTTGGCGTCAATAGCCTGCCATCCAGCCGGATCACCGACCGGATATCTATGCTGGTCGGGCACATTCCCCTCAATCCTTTGAACATTTGCCCCCAATTGGTCTCGGCCACCACAATCTTATGGATCTTTTTTTCTATTTTCAATATTTCGTCCCGGGGCCATGGCCAGAGAGTGGTGACCTTGAGCAATCCTACTTTCTGCTTCCGCTGACGGAGTATTTTCACCGCCGTCTTGGCCGCGCGGGCGGTAACGCCGTAACTGATGATGGCGGCGTTGGCGTCGTCCATTTCGTACTGGCAGATGATCCGGTCGATCGAATCCCAGTTGTTGATCCCCTGGTAATTAAGGTCCTTTATCTCCTTCGGGTCATGGGTCGGCATGCCGTCGGAGCCGATCGGGGAACCGGAAAGCACGAAATGGTGGCGGGGAGGCAGGCGGTGCGTCAGTTTGGGATTATCCCTGAAGTCGACGATCTCTCGCATTTCCATAGTGATCTGGTCGACCAGTACGATGACCGGTAGCCGGTACTTCTCCGAAACATTGAACGCGATGATGGCAAGCTCGTACGCTTCCTTGGGGGAAGATGGGATCAGCGCGATGATCTGGTAATCGCCGTTGCATCCCCAGCGCGCCTGCATGATATCTCCCTGCATCGAAAGGTTCGGCAGCCCGGTGGAAGGGCCCATCGTCATTACCTGCAGCACAACCAGGGGAAGATGATTTATTGATGCGTAGCCGATCAGTTCCTGAACGTGGGCAAAGCCGGGCCCGGAAGTGGCGATCATCGCTTTTTGTCCCACCGCGGAAGCCCCGACCGCCGCGCCGAGGCAGGCGGGCGCGTCCTCCATCTGGACGAACTTCCCCCCTCTTTTAGGAAGCTCCTCCGCCATGCGGTCGGACAGGCCGATGATCGGGATCTCGGGTGAAGCGGCAAAAAGGTTGACGCCGGCGTCAAGCGCTCCCTGGGCGATCGCCTCGTGGCCGGAAATGAACCGCATTATTTTGACTTCCTTTTCCTCATACCCGTGATCGCGAAATCCGGGCAGAGGAGGTCGCAGACGAAGCAATGGCAATTCTTGCATTTTTCAGGATGGGCGATAAAGGGCATGCCATAACGGTCCAGCTCAAGCGCTTTGGAGGGGCAGAA
>DATJPS010000129.1:0-11404 GCA_035506255.1 Candidatus Omnitrophota bacterium
GGTTAGGCATCCAGAGGGCTTTGGTCCTCCGGTTGCTGTGGCTGACCGAATTCCCGACCACCGGTTCTTTACCGCAGATATAGCACTTTTTGCTCATGATCATCAATTTTATGATAAAATCATGAAAATGTCAAACGACAAGCTTGCCACCCCGGTTCAGTACCTCAAAGGGGTGGGTCCGAAAGTATCAAAACTCCTGGCAAAAGTCGGCGTATCCACGATCAGTGACCTGCTCTATTTTTTCCCTCGCGAATACGAGGACCGCAACCGTACCGTCCCTATTGGCCAGCTCGATGCCCACGGCGATGTGGTGCTGATCAGGGGACAGATCCGTCGGACCGAGAACCGCAAGGGGCGGGGAAGGATGTCCATTCTCAAGGTAACGATCGCCGACCGCACCGGAAGCGTCAATGCCGTTTTCTTCAACCAGCCGTTCCTGGCGGGCATGCTGAGGGAAGGGATGAACCTCTACCTGACAGGCAGGCCGGAAGCGAATATTTACGAGGGCGGGATCCAGCTGCAGGTGAGGGAATGGGATATCGATAACGGCGGCAAACCGGAGATACTTCCGATCTATCCGCTGACCGAAGGGCTGCACCAGAAATACCTTCGCAATCTGATGAAAAAGGCGGTTGACGGTTATCTTGACCTGATCGAGGACCCGCTTCCGGCATCTATCAGGTCAAAATATAAATTAGCCGACCTTAAGAGCTCCATCCGGACGCTCCATTTTCCGTCGGAGGCGGGACTGATCGAGCCGTCCCGCTACCGTATGGTTTTCGACGATTTTTTCCTTTTTGAGCTAGGCCTCCTTGCCAGCAAACAGGAGATCGCCAAAGAAAAGGGGATCGCTTTCACTATCCCCGATAAGGCGTTACAGGAATTCACCGGTACGCTGCCGTTCGAACTGACCGGCGCTCAGCGCCGGGTGCTCGACGAGATCTTTGCCGATATGTCGTTGCCGCATCCGATGAACCGGCTGCTGATGGGGGATGTCGGATCCGGGAAGACCATCGTCGCGGCGCTGGCGGCGTTCGTCGCCGTACAGAACGGATACCAGGCGGCGATCATGGCCCCTACGGAGATCCTGGCCAACCAGCATTTTGAGAAGCTCTCTAAGCTTCTTTCCGGCTTGCATATCCGCCTTTTGACCGGAACTTCTCAGAAGAAGAGCAAGAAGTTCGACATGACCGATTGTGACATCGTCATCGGCACCCATGCCCTGATCGAAGATAACGTAAAGTTCAGGAAACTGGGGCTGGCGGTGATCGACGAACAGCACCGGTTCGGGGTGAGGCAGCGAGCGAAGCTGGCGCAAAAAAGCTGGCATCCCGATATCCTATTCATGACCGCCACGCCGATCCCGCGCTCACTGGCGCTGGCGCTCTATGGCGACCTGGACCGCTCCGACATCGACGAATTGCCGCCGGGCCGCAAGCCGGTCCGCACTCATTACATCCCGCCGTCAAAAAGACGCGAAGCGTACGAGTTCATGCGCAAGCATGTCCGCGACGGCCGCCAGGTATTCATCGTTTATCCGCTGGTGGAAGAATCGGAGGAAGTCGATCTTAAGGCCGCGGTGGCGGAAGCGGAGCGGCTGCAAGGCGAGGTTTTCCCGGAGCTGAAGATCGGCTTGATACACGGGCGGATGAAAGGCGAGGATAAGGACCGGGTGATGAACGCTTTCAAGGAGGGAAAGATCGACATCTTGGTATCGACCACGGTGATCGAGGTCGGCATCGATATCCCGAACGCTACCATCATGGCGGTGGAGCACGCAGAGCGGTTCGGCCTGTCCCAGCTCCATCAATTGCGGGGACGGGTGGGGAGAGGGGCGGAAGAATCGTTCTGCCTGCTTTTGGCCGACGCAAAGACGGCGGAAGCCCGTGCCCGGATCAAAGCGATGCTCGATTTCAGCGACGGCTTCAAGATCGCGGAAGTCGACCTTCGCTTGCGCGGTCCCGGCGAGTTCTTCGGCCTGCGGCAGTCGGGTTTGCCTGAATTCAAGATGGCTGATATAGTAAGGGACGAGGATGTTTTAAAGCTGGCAAGGGTGGCGGCGGAGGAATTCATAAAGGAGGATTATGCAGCTGCGCGTGATCTCTGGCTCGGCCAGAGGAAAAAGATTGAAAGTTCCTAAAGGGAATATACGCCCCCTTTCGGAACAGGCTCGCGAAGCGCTATTCAATATCCTGGCCCCGGTGGTCGGGGACAGTGTTTTTCTTGACCTTTTCGCCGGGTCGGGGGCGGTGGGGATAGAGGCGCTTTCGCGCGGAGCGCGGCTCGCCTTTTTCGTGGAGATCGACCGAAAGAGCGTGCCGGTGATCAACGAGAACCTGGCCAATACCGGCTTTACCGACCGGGCGGAAGTGTTCGCCCTGCCAGCCGACCGGGGGATCAAATTTCTGACAAAAAAGAACGCCAAATTTGATATAATATTCCTCGGCGCGCCGTATGGGAGCAAAAGTCTATACGATTGTCTAAAATTGATCGGCGATTCGGAACTGCTCGCCCCGTCGGGAGTTGTGATCGCGGAACACCGGTTCAAGCAGACGATCGATCCGGTTTACGGGAAGCTAATTCAGTACCGACAGCAAAGGTATGGCGATACGGTGTTTACTTTTTACAAGGTGGAAGTATGAAAATAGCGGTCTATCCGGGAAGTTTCGACCCAGTCACGATGGGACACGTCGACATTATCGAACGGGCGGCGTCGATCTTCGGAAAAGTGTATGTAGCGGTGATCGAGAATCCGGAGAAGAATGCGAATTTCGGTTTTGATGCCCGGATGCGGATGATCAAGGGTGCTACCCGTCACCTCAAGAACGTGGAAGTGGACAGCTTCAAGGGACTGCTGATCGATTATGCCCGTAGCAAGAAGGCGATCGCGATCGTCCGCGGTTTGCGGGCGGTGTCCGATTTTGAATACGAATTCCAGATGGCGCAGACCAACCGCAAGATGTGCCCGGAGATCGAGACCATATTTTTCATGACCGATTCCAAATACGCGTACCTCAGTTCCAGCCTGGTGAGGCAGATCGCTAAGCTTGGCGGTCCGATCAAGGGGATGGTCCCGGCAGAAGTGGAAAAAGAGCTCAAACGAAAAGGAGACTGACAAAATGATGAAGATCCTCGGATTGCTTGACACGCTCGAGTCTGTAGTGCTGGACGGATTTAAAATACCGCTCACCAAAAAGACAATGGTCAACGAGGAACAGCTTCTTAAAATAATAGACAAGATCCGGTTGGTCGCATCCGGTGGAGATGAGTTCAGTAAGCCGGCGGAAAAGGCGTAAAAGAAACCGGAAACGCCGGTAGTTGCCGCTACTCCGTCGATCGAGATCGAACGGACCGATTCCGACCGCGCCAAAGCGACCGAGATCATCCAGCAGGCGTACCAGCTGGCAAAGGAGATCCGCGAAGGGGCGGACAAGTACGCGGACGAGGTCCTTTCTAATCTTGAACTTTCGACTACCCGTGTCTTGAGGACGGTAAAGGCGGGGCGCGAGCGGCTGGTGAAGACCGTTCAGGGAAAAGCGGCGGCAGATGACAAGGATTGATAAGCGGAACCCGGACGAGGTAAGGCCGGTCCGGATCACCCGGAATTACATCAAGCACGCCGAAGGATCGGTATTGATCGAATTCGGCGACACCAAAGTCATTTGCTCGGCGACGGTGGAAGAGAGCGTCCCGAACCACAAGCGGAATTCAGGCGAAGGGTGGGTCACCGCGGAATACGCCATGCTCCCGCGTTCGACTGTCCAGCGCACTTCCCGCGAGGGGATGCGTCCCAAGGGAAGGACGCAGGAGATCCAGCGGCTGATCGGAAGATCGCTCCGTGCGGTGGTGGATATGAGGGTGCTTGGAGAACGGACCGTGATCCTCGATGCCGACGTGATCCAGGCCGACGGCGGTACCCGTACCGCTTCCATCACCGGCTGTTTCGTGGCGATGCATGACGCGATGCAGAAACTGGTGAAGGACAAAAAGATCGAAAAAAGCCCGATCCGGGAGTATCTGGCGGCGGTCTCGGTGGGCATCGTAGACGGAAAACCGATGCTGGACCTCAATTACGCGGAAGATTCGATGGCGGAAGTCGACATGAACGTGGTGATGACCGAAACGGGAAAGTTCGTGGAAGTGCAGGGGACGGCGGAAGGCTCGGCCTTTACCAGGAAGGAACTGGACGATCTGCTGGATATCGCGTCGGAAGGGATAAAACACATCGTACGCGAACAAAAAAAGGCGGTAAAAAGATGAAAGGCGTTATACTGGCAGGCGGCACCGGGTCCCGGCTTTTCCCGTTGACCAAGGTGACGAATAAGCATTTGCTTCCGGTCGGCCGTTCGCCGATGATCTATCATCCGATCAAAAAGCTCACTTCCGCCGGGGTAGACGATATATTGATCGTTACCGGCGTGGAACATATGGGAGATATCGTCACCCTGCTCGGTTCGGGGAAGGATTTCAAGTGCAAGTTCACTTATAAGGTGCAGGACGAGGCGGGCGGGATAGCGCAGGCGCTGTACCTGGCAAAGGAGTTCGCGCGCGACGAAAAGATGGTGGTGATCCTGGGCGATAACGTGTTTGAGGACGCCCTTGGACCGTTCATTTCAGGGTATAAGAAACAAAAGAAAGGGGCCCGCATACTGATAAAGGAAGTGCACGACCCGCAGCGGTTCGGCGTGGTCGAGTTCAAGGAAAAGAAGGTGCTGTCGATCGAAGAAAAGCCTAAAAGGCCGAAAAGCAACTTCGCCGTGATCGGGGTTTATTTTTACGATCCGGAAGTGTTCGATATCATAAATAGATTGAAGCCGTCGCAGCGCGGAGAACTTGAGATATCGGACGTAAATAACGCATTTATCCGCAAAGGTGAGCTTGAATACGATATGATCAGCGGCTGGTGGACCGATGCCGGTACATTCGAATCGCTCGAACGCGCAGCGCTACTGGTGGAAGGGAAACTGAAGCTATGAAGGTCCTGGTAACCGGGGGCTGCGGGTTCATCGGCAGTAATTTCATCCGGCTGCTGCTGGAAAAGTATCCGGGTTGCTCAATCGTAAACCTGGACAAGCTTACTTATGCCGGCAATCCGGACAATCTGGCCGATATCAAGAACGATAAAAGATATAGTTTCATCAAAGGCGATATCTGCGATCCGAAAACGGTGGAAAAAGCGATCGCCGCGGTCGACGCGGTGGTCAATTTTGCCGCCGAATCGCACGTGGACCGTTCGATCCTTTCCGCCGGGTCTTTTGTCAATACCGACGTTTACGGCACCTATGTCCTGCTGGAAGCGGTGAAAAAGCAGGGGATCAAGCGGTTCCTGCATATCTCCACCGACGAGGTTTACGGCAGTATCGAAAGCGGATCGTTCAGCGAAAAAAGCCCGCTCTCTCCCAACAGCCCGTATGCCGCCAGCAAGGCGGGAGGGGATCTGCTGGTCCTGGCGTACCGGAAGACCTACGGTCTGCCGGTCGTCATCACCCGCTCGTCGAACAATTACGGGCCGTACCAGTACCCGGAAAAGCTGATCTCGCTTTTCGTCACCAACGCCCTCACCGGCAAAAAGCTCCCGCTTTACGGCGACGGGAAGAACGTGCGCGACTGGCTGTATGTAAAGGATAACTGCGAAGCGATCGACCTGGTGATGCGCAAAGGCCGGGAAGGTGAGGTTTACAACATTGGCGGCGGCAATGAACGCCAGAACCTCGAGATCGTGAAGATCATACTTTCGGAGTTGAAGCTTGAAGATTCTTCGATCGAGTACGTTAAGGACCGGCCCGGCCACGACCGGCGCTATTCGATCGATTGCTCCAAGGTCAAGGCCGAACTCGGATGGGTCCCCGCGACCGATTTTGAAAAGGGGATCAGGGAAACGGTGGCTTGGTACGTCGAGCACGGTCCCTGGTGGAAGAAGATCAAAGAAAAACAGAAAGAATTCAACGAGTTCTATTCCGAGTGGTACAAAAAGCGTTGAACCTAAACCAGATCGAGATCAAGGGCCTTGCTTACGATTCCCGCAAAGTGAAGTCAGGTGATGTTTTTATCGCCATACCCGGAGCGAGGTTCGACGGCCATGATTTTATCCCCAAAGCGATAGAGAACGGGGCGGTGTGCGTGGTAGCGGAGCGAGACTTTTCATCACCTTCCGGCGTCGTTAAAATAATAGTTAAGAACGCAAGGAGCGCGCTGGCGGAGCTGTCGGCAAGATTTTATGGATACCCTTCTCGAAAACTCAAGATCATAGGGATAACCGGCACCAACGGCAAGACCACCATCGCGTATTTTATAGAATCGATCCTGAGGGAAGCGGGGATCAAAACCGGTCTTATCGGAACGGTCGAAACGAGAATTAACGGGCGCTCGGTGCCTTCGAGCATGACCACTCCCGAATCGCTCGAACTGCAGAAAATGCTGGCGGACATGGCGGCGGACGGCGTTACGCATTTGGTGATGGAAGTTTCGTCACATGCGCTGGCGCAGGAAAGGGTGCACGGGCTGGAGTTCGATGCCGCGATTTTCACCAATCTTACCCACGAGCATCTCGATTTCCATAAGACGATGGAAAGTTATCTCGATTCCAAGCTCAAACTTTTCCGGATGCTTAAGCCCGATGGCGCCGCCATCGTCAATATCGACGATTCATACGGCAAACGGATAGCGGAAGAGGTGGAAGGGGAGGTCATCTTTTACGGGATAAAGGATGTCCGGCATGAGCTCCGCAGCACCAAGACGAGCGAATTCGATCTTAAACTGAAAGAATACGATATCAAATTCGACCGGATGCGTGTAAGGATCGATTCCACGGAGATCCGAACGCCTTATGTCGGCGTATATAATATTTACAACATCATGGCAGCGTTCTACGCCGGACTGGCCATGCACATAGACAAGAACACGATCAGAAAAGGTATCGAAAAGGCCGCCGTGCCCGGCAGGTTAGAGCGGATCGCCGGCAAGAAGGGGTTCACTGTGATCGTCGATTTCGCGCATACGCCGGACGGGTTGCAAAAATTACTGGAGACGGTGAAACCGCTTGCAGCCGGAAAGCTGATCCTTGTCTTTGGCTGTCCGGGCGACCGTGACCGGGAAAAGCGGCCGGTGATGGGCGAGATCGCGGCGAAGCTTGCCGACCGCGTGATCGTGACCACCGACGATCCACATACCGAGGATCCTAAAAAGATCATTGACGAAGTTCTTTCGGGAACAACGCATGACGCGTTACACATTACTCATTACATTGATAGGAGAGAAGCGATAAAGGAAGCGCTTAAACTAGCCGATAAAGGGGATGTGGTAGTGGTTGCGGGACGAGGGCACGAAAAATTACAGGATTATAACGGGAAAAAAGTTGAATTGGACGACCGGCAAACGATCCTTGATCTGCTTCGAATTGACACCAAATGACACTAATTAATATTTCTTGACTTCTATATCCTTGAACTGGTAAAATTGTCCCATGACCGAAGTTCTGGCGAACGAGATCTATACCACCAAGGAAACGCTTCATCTTCTTAAAATCTCAAAATCCACTTTTTTGAGACTGATCAAAAAAGGAGTTCTGTCGGCCTGCAAGGTAGGGGGGCAGTATCGAGTACTGGGAAAAGAGATCCTGGAGCTTTTTAATCCCAAGATAAAGGTTGCCGCCGACTCGGCCTACAAAAAGGTGAGCGATAAAGTTAAAAGGAGGCTGGAATTAATCAATGAATAGGTTCTTTGGCTCGATCGCGCTTTTTCTTATGTTGGATCTGCTATTGCTTTCCTGTCCGATCCATGCCGCAAAGCTGGATACGATGGGGCTTACTCTGCCGAGCGTCCAGAGCGTTGGCCTTTCCGATGCCATTGCCACCGCCAGACCGCTCGATTCGGTGATGGAACGCCCGATCGATCCCAATACCTACCATCTTGGTCCGGGAGACCAGCTAGAGACTCATGTGATCGTGGGGGATAGCGAGCTTTCCGTCGATCGCATGATGACGGTCGGAGCCGACGGGAAAGTATTCTTTCCTAACATAGGGGAGATCAGTGTGTCGGGGCTTAGTCTCACTCAAGCCAAAGCCAGGATCGATTCACAGATCCGGAGCGCTTATAAGGAACCTTTTAAACTTTACATACTCCTTAGCCAGCCTAAAAAGGTGAAGATCTACCTTTCGGGAATGGTGAAGAACCCGGGGCCGGCCATCGTATACGACGGCTCCCGGATCTCTGAGGTCCTGGATCAGGCGGGTGGGATAGCCAGCGGAGGATCTAACCGTTACATTTACATAAGAAGAAAAGGTGACGACGGTAAAGAACAATTGCTTAAATCAGACCTATTCGAAGCGTACCGGAGCAAAGACCTTTCCAAGGACCTGGTGATCGTTGCCGGCGATATCGTGGAAGTGCCGGATTCGGACAATGTCCTGATCAGCCAGTATCAGGATAAGGGAAATAATGATAAATTGCTCTTTGAAGGAAAAGAAACTTTCGTTTTTATCTATGGCGAGGTGGCGAAGGGGGGGAGGTTCGAATTCATCCCCGGTAAGAAGCTTTCGGATTATTTGAGCTATGCGGGCGGCCCGACCGGCAGGGCTTTACTGGGCGGGGTGACGATCACCAGACAGGTCGAAGGGAAAGCGCAAAAATACAGCGTGGACGCCTCCGACATCCTGTATAACGGAAATTCAAAGAACGACGCCGAGATCCTGGGCGGTGACGTGATCAACGTTCCCGGGAACTTCTTTTATTTCTCGGATTTTTCCAGTTTTGCCAATATGCTCTTTACCGGACTGGCGCTTTACAACACTTTCGTGAAGTAGGAGGATTTACAATGAATGATGAGATCGATATAAGGGAATATCTTGAGATACTAACAAAAAGGTGGGCGCTGATTGCGGCCGTGACCATCGTAGCGGCGTTGCTCACTTTTTTCTTCAGCGTCAGGATGAAACCGGTATACGAGGCCAAGACCACCATTCTTATGCGAAGCGATTCCCAGGCATCCGGCATGTCGCAGGTCGCTGGTATCGCCGGAATGCTGGGCATAAATCTGGGTGCGGGCGGCGGCAATCTAGGAGACCTGACCGAGCTGCTGAAAAGCCGCGTGGTGGCGGAAAAAGTACTGGACGATCTTGATCTGCGGCACCGGATCAAAGGCTGGGATGGACCGAAAGTGAAAAAATCGGCTTTGATCTCCGTCGTAAACTCGATGATCAAGCCGCCAAAGTCGACCGTCAATATGCTTGAGATCAAGACCGAAGCTGACGATCCGCAGATCGCGGCCGATGTCGCGAACGGGTATGTTTCCGCGCTGACCTATTACTGGAACGATCTGAGGACCACGACCGCGCAGAAAAAACTTAAATATATCGAGGATGAACTTCCGGACGTAGAGAACAATCTGAAAATGATGGAAGCTAAACTGAAACTGGTCCCGCGTTCGTATTCCGGTCTGGCGCTGAGCGGGCAGAGCGGACTCCAGCGCGATTACGATATTTATACCGCGGTCTACATCATGCTTAAAAAGGAGCTGGAGTCGACCAAACTGGAAGCGTCAAAGGATATCCCCCCGTTCTCGGTGGTCGATCCGGCCGAGAGGCCCGAAAACCCGAGTCGCCCCAAGGTTAAAGTGAACGTTATGATTGGTGCGGTGGTCGGCCTTTTTCTGGGGATCTTCCTGGCGTTTTTCCAGGAATACTGGATAACGACAGGCAACAAAAACCAGGCTTAAATTGGAAAGCGTCAAATATACCATCATCGGCGCGGGTGTGATCGGCCTGGCGGTCGCGGATTCACTTTCGGAAGCGACCGGAGCGGAGATCGCGGTCTTCGAAAGGAACGAAAGCTTTGGCCAGGAGACCAGCAGCCGCAACAGTGAGGTCATCCATGCCGGCATTTATTATCCGAAAGGTTCGCTCAAAAGCCGGCTTTGCCTTGAAGGGAACCGGATGCTTTACGGGTTCTGCCGAGCGAACGAGATCAAGCACCGCCGCTGCGGTAAACTTATCGTCGCCACCAACGATCACGAAATGGAAAAGATCGCTTCGATCCACAAGAATGCCGAAGCGATCGGGGTCCCTGGTCTCAAGCTGATATCCGCTGCCGAGCTCCCCGCGTATGAACCGAATGTTTCCGCAAAAGGAGCGATATTTTCTGAAACTACCGGCATTATCGATTCGCACAATTTGATGTCGGCGCTGTACCGAAAGGCCAGGGAACGCGGCGTGATGTTCGCTTTCGGGACCGAAGTGACGGGCATAATGAAAGATAACGGCGGTTATACGATAACCGATTCTAAGGGTGAGAAGATCGGAACGGAGATCTTGATGAATTGCGCGGGGCTTTCATCCGGTAAGGTCGCAGCGTTGGCCGGAATGGACATCAAAAAGCTCGGTTATACGATCCATCCATGCAAAGGCGATTATTTCTCGGTGCGTGGTTCCAGGGGAAAGATCGAGCATCTGGTCTATCCGGTACCTCATGAGGAAGGATATGGTCTGGGAGTACACGCCACCCTCGACCTCGAAGGGTATATCCGTCTCGGGCCGGATGCGAACTACGTCGATCGTATAGATTACCGGGTGGACGAAAGCAAACGTAGCGAGTTCTTTTTAGCCGCCGGCAAATATCTGCCATGGCTGAAAGAAGATTTGCTCGAACCCGATACTTCCGGCATCCGGCCTAAATTACAAGGTCCCAAACAGGATTTCCGCGACTTTGTGATAAAAGAAGAGTCAGACAACGGACTGCCGGGATTCTTGAACCTGATCGGCATCGAATCGCCCGGTCTTACCGCTTCGCTGGCGATCGGTAAATATGTCCGCTCCCTGTTATATGACAAGAATTGACAAGATGTGAATATGCTTGACAAGTAAAAGCAGGCAAGATATAATTATTTTATGATCGTAGACGAAAGAGAGGTCTACACCCCTCAAGAAGCCATTTCCATCCTTAAAATATCAGATTCCACTTTCCGCCGGCTTATTCGTAAAGGCGTCCTTCGCGCCGCCAAGATCGGCGGGCAATACCGTATTCTGGGGAGCCATATCCTTCAACTGTTGAGCCCGAGCCTTCCGGGAAAGGTAAAACAGGCCTATAAAAAAGTGGTAAAAGAACTGGAATAAGGAGAAGAAAAATGAAGAAAGCGCTGATCACGGGCATCACGGGACAGGACGGATCGTATTTAGCGGAGCTTCTGCTTTCCAAGGGATATGAAGTGCACGGGACGATCCGGCGCGCTTCGATCTTCAACACCGAAAGGATCGAACATATTTTCGACCGGCTCAAGACCTATCATTCCGACCTTTCCGATTCGTCCAGCCTTAACCGTTTGATCGAAAAGATCAGGCCGGACGAGATATATAATTTGGGAGCGCAATCGCATGTCAAGGTCTCGTTCGAAGTTCCGGAATATACGGCGGAA
>DATJPS010000130.1:0-4732 GCA_035506255.1 Candidatus Omnitrophota bacterium
CTCACGTCGGCGATCTGCCAGGCGGTTATCACCTTGCCGCCCGCGAAGAGCGTTTGCTGCAGGTTGAAAGTGTAGCTGGAAGAGTTTCCCGCCTCGTCCGGCCCGGTCAGGAAAGATCCCCCGCCCAACTGGGCGGGCAGGACGATGCTTGCGGGCTGCGAGTAATACAACCCCTCCCCTCCGCTGATGGTCAATTTGGGAAGGAAATTAGAATACGATTGCCCGAGCTTGGCGTCGGCCGCGTTCGCCTTTTCCTGCGCGTCCATCACCGAGCGGTTGTTCTGCAACGCCAGGCTGACGCTTTCGCTAAGCGTCAGCTTCTCCGCCGCCCCGGCCATAACGCAGGCCAGCAACAGGACCGCAAAAGACAATAATAATATTCTTGACCGCATCAGTGTTTCCTTTCCATCCTTGATTCGATGATAAAATAGACCGTCGGCACGAACACCAGGCTGATGGTAGCCGAGACCAGCAGGCCGCCGATCACCGAGATCGCCATCGGTTTCCAGAACCCGGACCCTTCCCCGCGGCTGATAACGATCGGGAAGAGCGCCAGGATCGCGGTCGCCGAGGTCATTAATATCGGGCGCAACCGGGTACGCCCCGCCTCCAGCACCGCTTCCTTAAGCTCAGTGCCGCGGTGCCTGAGTATATTGATGTAATCGACCAGAACGATCGAGTTCTTCACCGCGACGCCCGCCACCAGGATCAGCCCGATAAAGGCCATCACCCCGAACGACGAGCCGGTAAGGAACAGCGCCCAGATCACGCCGGTCAGCGCGAACGGCACCGCGAACATGATCACGAACGGGTCGATCAGCGATTCGAACTGCGCAACCATCACCAGATAGATCAACGCCAGCCCCAGCAGGAGCGCGAAGGTAAGCGAACGGAAACTTTCCTGGATCTGCTCCGCCGATCCGGCGATCTTCACCGTCACGTTGTTGGGCAGGAGGGTATTGTTGATCACCTTCTGCACGTCGCCGATCACGTCCCCCAGCGGACGGCCGAAGGTGTCGGCCTCGATCCTCACCGTGCGCTGCTGGTTCTTGTGCTCGATCTCCTGCGGGCCGTTCCGCAGCTCCACGTCGGAGATGTTGCCCAGGGTCACGTTCTCCCCCAGCCGGTTGGTCACGTACACGTTCTTGATGTCGTCCACGCTGTGGCGGTCGCCCTCGTTGAACCGGGTGAAAATGTCGTACTGGTCGCCCCCCTCGCGGTACTCGCTGGCGATGGTGCCGTAGATGCTGCCGCGCGCCGCCATGGCGATATCGTACATCGACAGCCCCAGCGCCGCCGCCTTGTCGCGGTCCACCGAGAGCGCGTATTCGGGGTTGGATTTTTCCCTCGATACCGACGGGTCCACCAGGCCCTGGATCTTTTCCATCTGCGGGAAGAGCTTGGCTACCGCCTGATCGATGTCGTCGAAGTTGGACCCGTAAAGCTCGACCGTCACCGGCTTGCCGCCGCCGGCCAGCTGGTTGGCGCCGCTGGCGCTGAAGTCGACCGATTTTACGCCGGGCACCGCCCAGATGATATCGGCCACCGCGCGCTGGATCTGCGTCAGGTCGCGTTTCCGCTTGTCGAGCGGGACGATCTTAAGGTAGATCTTGCCGATGTTGGGGCCGGTCTTGCCGAAGCTCATTTGCGCCCCGCCCCCGGCCTGTACCATCACGAACTCGGTCTCCGGCACGTTCTTCTGCACCGCGTGCTCGATCTCTTTCATCGCCACCGCGGTCTGGTCCCAGCGCGTGCCGGACGGCATCGTCACCGTAGCCGACACCAATCCGGTATCCTGCTCCGGGAAGAACTCGGTCCCGGTGAACGCGAAAAGCGCCAGGCTCAAAAAGAAAAGGGCCGACAACGAGAATACAACCATCCGTCGATTGTTCAGCGCCCAGTCGAGCGTGCGGCGGTAAGCGTTCTCGACCGCCGCGAAGAGATCCTCGCTACTCTTATAAAAGCGGTTGAACATGGTCTCTTTGCCGTCCTCGCTCTTCTTTATTTCCAGCAGCTTGGAACAGAGCATGGGGGTCAGCGACATGGCGGTAACGAACGACATGGCAATGACGACGATGGTGATGGACGCGAGTTGGCTGAAAAATATGCCGATAAATCCGCTCACCAGCAGCATCGGGATGAAGATGACCAGGTTGGTGGTGGTAGAGGCCAGCACCGCGCCGGAAACCTCCCCCGCCCCGTTGACCGAAGCGTCGTCCGCCCCTTCACCTTTCTTCTCACGGTGGCGATAGATGTTCTCCAGCACCACGATCGCGTCGTCCACCACCACCCCAATCGAGATGATGATAGAAGCGAGCGAGATGATGTTGACCGACGCCCCCGCAAAGAACATATAGATGAACGCCGCCAGGATCGAGAACGGCATCGCCAGCGAGACGATGATCGAACCGCGGACATTGCGCAAAAAGAACAGCACGGTGAGCATAACGAACAGGAACGACCAGCCGAGCGTCCGCCCCAGTTCCCCGATCTGGCGGACGATCGATTCGGAAGTGTCGGAAACGAAGGTGAACTTGATGTCCGCCGGAAGGTCGGGAACGATTTTATTGATCTCCTTGCGGATGTCGCTGACCACCTGCACGGTGTTGGCACCGGACTGCTTTTGCACCTGGATGGTGACGCCCGGCTTGCCGTCCACTTCGGTCAGGTTATCCTGTTCCTTATAGGAATCGACCACCGTCCCCACATCGGAGAGAAAAATGTCCTTGCCATTGAACGATCCGATGATAGTGCGGCCGATCTCGTCCACCTTGCTGAACTCGCCCGGCACCCGGATCCCGTATTCCAGCGCCCCCGACTTAAGGCTGCCGGCCGGCATATTGAGGTTGGCCGTCTGCAGCGCCAGGTTGACCTGGCCGATCGAAAGGTGGTATGCCTCCAGTTTGTGCCGGTCGATATCGACGTTGATCTGGCGGACCAGTCCGCCGGAAATAGAGACGGTCCCCACCCCGGCCACGCGCTTGAGCGCGGGCGATATCTTTTTATCTGCCAGCTCGTACAGCTGATTATAAGACTGGTCGGACGAGATGCCGAACGTCAGCACCGGGATCTGCGAGGTGTCGAACTTATAGATGATAGGCAGGTTTATGTCTTTCGGCAGCTTGCCCCGGATCTGGTCCATCTTGTCGCGGACGTCGGCCGAAGCGGCATCGAGCTTGGTCCCCCACTTGAATTGCAGGGTGACGGTCGAAAGGTTCTCGGCGCTGGTGCTGGTTATCTTGTCGACATTGGGCACGGTGGCCACGCCGTCCTCGATCACCTTAGTGATGGTGGTCTCAATATCTTCCGCGCTCGCCCCCGGGTAGCTGGTGATGATGGTGAGCGACGGGATCTCTATGTTCGGCAAAAAGTCGAGCGGCAGCCGGCCCAGGCTGAACAGCCCGATCAGCAGCACCACGCTGAAGATCGAAAGCGTAAAAAGCGGGCGTTTTACGAAGGTGCTGAGCATGTTACTCTTTGGTCTCCGTCACCGCCGAGCCTTCTTTCACCACCCGCTGGCCGAGCGTGATCACGCGGTCCGCCGCGGTCAGGCCCGATATCACTTCCACCTGGTCTTCCTGCTGCATACCCAGCGTTACCGTTTTCTTTACCGCCGCGCCGTTGGACGACACGAACACGTACTTTTCGTTCTCGCCCAGCACCGCGTCAAAAGGTATCAGCAGTACATTGGTCCTTTGTTTTAGCACCAGGCTCACCTTGCCGAACATTCCCGGTTTTATTTTATGTCCCGGGTTGGGGAGAACGATCTCCACCTGAGTGGTACGGCTCAGCGGGTCGATCACGGGACGTATGGTACCCACGCTGCCGCGAAACACGCGGTCCGGGAAGGCGTCAAGCACGATCTCGGCCGGCGTACCGATACGGAGCAGGCCGTAGTCCTTTTCCGGGACGTCGGCATTGATCTTGACGTTATCGATGTCATACAGGGTAAATACCGGATTGTACGATCCCGGAGATCCTCCCACCTGGTCCCCTTCCTTGATCATCTTCATCCCCACGATCCCCGAGATCGGGGCGCGCACGATCATATCCTCATAAATGTCGCTCTGCTCGGAGATCCCGGTCGCGAAGGAGAGCATTTTCTCCCCCTTTTCCACATAATCTCCCTCGTTGACGAATATTTGCTCCACTCTTCCCGCGGTGCGCGGTCGGACGCTCACTTCTTTCTGGCCTTTTAGGTCGGCCGTCAGTATTTCCTTGTACGCGATATTGCCTATTTTTGGATTCTGCACCAGGACCGGCGAAGGTCTGGTCTCCTGGACCTTCTTTCCGGTAGCGATACGGTAACCGATACGGAAAATCGTCAGCGCCACGACCACCACCACGATCAACGTTATCCATCTTTTCAAGTTCATTATCCGATCTCTCCTTTCATACTGCTCATGGCATTGGCCATTTTTTCCATTATCTTTATCAAGCGGCTGCGGTCATCGTCCGATATCTTCCGCAGCAGCAATTCCATGTGCTTCCTTCTTTTTTCCTTGAGTTTCTTGAGCAGTTCCTGGGCCTTCTGCGTCAGGCACACCCTGACCACGCGGCGGTCCCCGGGATCGCTCTTGCGGCAAACGTACCCATGTTCGATCAGGCGGTCAACCATCGAAGTGATGTTCCCCATCGTGACCCTCAACTCGTCGGAAAGCTCTTTCATCTTGGGGCATTCGCGGCGGCAGATGACGTTAAGGAGCATGAACTGCTGGATCGTGATCTCGAC